>JANXUK010000125.1 GCA_025356275.1 Sphingomonadales bacterium
GGCTACAAGCATCAATGTCCACTGTCACCCAGCTTTTTGCACCGCGCGCTCGGGCCACATTGCGATGGCTTCAGCCGTGGCTGGCGAACCTACCGGCATCAGCCGGTAGTCGTTCAGTTCAGGTCCTTGCTCACAATCCGGATTTTGAAGCCGGATCAGCAATCGCGTAATCGATTCATATTTCTATTATTGTTCATGGCATAGGAACTAGACTTCGGGTCGGAAGCAAGCATTCGCTGTCGTCCCGACAACGAACAAAGGTTTCATCCCGTGACGCTCATTTTGATCGACGATGCCAGTTCCACCGTCCTGCCGCGGATCCCACAAGGGGATGCCAACCTCGAGCATCCTCTGCGAGATCTGATTTTCGCCCATCCCGCAATCCTGCCACTTGCCGAACTCGAGCCGGAAATCGGCCGGGTCGTCGCGGTGGCCAAGGAGTTCAACCTGCCGGGCGCCGGCTTTGCGGATGTCCTGCTGGTCAGCGAATGGGGTCGGCTGATCATTGTCGAGTGCAAGCTCTGGCGCAATCCGCAGGCGCGGCGCGAGGTGGTGGGGCAAGTGCTGGACTATGCCCGCCAGTTGGCCCGCACCGACTATGAGGCGCTTCAGGCGGCGGTGTCGAGCAACCGGCGACGGCGCGGAAATGCCCTTTATGAACTGGCCCGCGAGGCGGGTAGTTCCATGAACGAAGCCCAGTTCGTCGACCGGGTTACGCGCGATCTTGCCGCAGGGCGCTTCCTGCTGATCATTGCGGGCGATGGCATTACCGAGTCGGCGCGGCGTCTGGGCGAGTATCTGAAGGATCAGCCGGGCTTGGCCTTCGATCTCGGATTGCTCGAGATCGCAGATTATCGCTTCACCGATCCGATCACCGGCGACGAGCGGCGCATCGTCCAGCCACGGCTGATCGCGCGCACCCAGATCATCGATCGGTTCGTGATTCGCAGCGAAGTGCCAGGGATCACGATAGGGCTAGAAGACGAGCAAAATTTCGCGGTCTCGGCCCGTGCACCAGGCGCGCCGTCAGAGAGCGCGGCGGTATGGCGGAGCTTCATCGCGGCTTTCGCCACCGAAGTGCGGTTCGATGACCCAGCGCAGATGCCGCCGCGCTGGGGCGGGATCGGCTGGATGAAGCTGCCGTTCCCGGGGCCGGCGCAACCGCGGCTCTATCGTTCCACCAAGAATGGCAATATCGGCGTGTTCCTGAGCTATGGCGATGCCGAGGGGCAGGAGATCTATGCCAGCCTCCATGAGGATCGCGAGGGGATCGCTGCCGAGTTTGCGGGCGCCGGACTACCCGAACCTACTTGGAGCAGCGAGGATGGAACGGCGACCTTCGCGCTGACCACGCCGTCGCCGCAGCCTTGGGACGCGGCCAAAGAAGCCGAGCAGCGCGCCTGGCTGGCGCGAGCCGCCAACCAGATGGTCAACAGCCTGCGCCCACGGATCGCGCGGATCACCGAGTGAGCGCGGTGAGCACTTGGACCATCGCCTCGGTGTCGCGACGGCAATAATCGAGGAGCGCGTCGCGGATTGCCGCGGCGCGCTCGGGCTCCATGCTGGGATCGATGGCCTCGATATAGGCGGTCTGCGCGTCAGTGCCCGACTTGACCTCGACCAGATCGTCGTAGCCGATCGCAGACAGGGTCGGCAGCACAGCCTTGATCGACCAACTGCCGCGTATGTCGCGGTGGTAATAATGGCGGCGCGCGACGGGCAGCAGATCGACCAGACGATCAGCGAGGCTCTGGAGCATCGGCGCCAGATCGGGAAACTGGGCGGCAAGGCCTACCAGGCATTGACGCTCGAACGAGGCATTCCAGGCGATCACAGCGCCGGTGGCAGGCAACGCGGCCAGTGCTTCAGCGCAGGCCCGCCGCGGGTCCGAACCGTCGGCGGCCAGGAACTCGATGTGGTCCATTGTCCCGTCCGCCGCCTCGATGTGAGCCGAGAGCTGAAACGGTACCTGGGTGAACGGGCTGGTGCCCAGCCACCGTGGTATAGCGAACTGGATCGTCTCGAAGTCGAGAAATACACGCGGGTAGGCCCAGTCGGCGGTCTCGCGGCGGACCGCTTCGGCGTCATGCCAAGCCTCGCCCGACAGGGTCGCGGCGTGCACGCGGGCAAGCTTTGCATTGGTCATGGCGCTGGGCTGTGCCTGGGTGAGGCAGGTGATGCCCTGGGCCAACAGGCCGCGTGCCACCTTCTTGCCGGCAGCATCGGGAAGCAGCATCACCGGCCAGGCTGGTGGCGGAGGCAGGTGCCGGCAGCAATAAGCCTTGAACGGGCAGGAGAACGGATCATCGCAGTGATCGCCTGGTTCGCGCTCGGGCTCGCCGCCGCCGAGCGTCGCGCGAGCCTGCGCGACGACCTCGGCTCGCCTGGCGGTAATGGGCTCGACCATGGCGAGCACCGGCGTGTCGGCGTAAAGCCCGGCGTAATCGCCTTCGCGCGTCAGCGTGAAGCTGCGATCAAGGTGACGGACGGCGGCGGACCGCACATCGATACCGCAGCCGCGCATAACCCAGAGCTGGGTGGCAATGTCGCCAATATGATAGGCTTTTACGCCGGTCGTGTTCTTGACTTCGGCGAGATGCCAACCGCCATCACGCGGCTCGATGATGTCGGCACGGATCAGCACGCCGTCATGAGCGAAGGTCGCCTCGAAGATCGGGCGATCCCATCCGTTGGTCAGCAGGTCAGCCGTCCGATCAACGGCCGCCGCTAGGCCATAGTCCGCATCGACCATGATGCCGTCGGACAAGAGGCTGCAGGCAAATTCGCCGACCACGTGACCGGCGGCGAACGATGCACGCACATTGTCCGTTTCTTCGGCAAGTTCGGGGCGATGCACGGACAACCACAGCCGTTTCGGGCATTGCTCGAACAGGCTGATTTTTGATTTGGAAAGACCGAAGCGGTGGGATGTCACGATGCGACCTCACTGGCGAGCGCGGCGATGGTATCGGCGATCACCATCAGATCCTGACCGCAGGTGTGGAGACTGCCGGCAAGCTCGCTCTGTTGTGCACCGGCGAGCCTACTGGACTCGCCAGCGGCAGCAGCAGTGCTCGCTTCCTCGATCCTGCGGCCGGCAAGCGCGAACAGGCGGCGCGGTAACTGGGTGAGATCATCTTCATCCACGGTCATGGCATGAGGAAGCGGTAGGTCCGCGCCAAAGTCCAGTCGCAGCTTCGGCATCTCGGAAGATTTCAAGTCTCGATTTGCCCGGTTCCGGCAACCGGACTTGTTTCACGAGCATAGCGTGAGAGCATTGGTGAAGAGCCGTGCCAGCCAGCATCTTATCCCGCAGCACCCTCAGCCCTATCGTTCTTTGCCTTGACCCGCCGGACTTCGGCGATGTCCCCCAACGCAATCGCCAGCTTGTCTTTTTGCTGCTGGTCCAACGCGGCCATCTTTTCCGGCGCAATGCGGTGCAGCACACTGATCACCACTTCCAGCGCTTCGCCGAGATGACCCAATTGGCGGCCATAGCTGCCCACCTGCGCCAGGATATCCCTCTCGGTATTCTGGTCGCCATGGCCAAGCTCGATGTTGATAAGGCCAAACTGGTCACCGCTCGATCCTGCAACGAACGGATTGATGGCTTGAAAAAGCTGTTGGGGTGCCAGGCTCAACTGAAAAGGCTGTTGGGATTGCGGCATATCATGCCCTCCTGCGTGAGAATAGTTACAAGATACCATAATCCCGATCGCATGCGGGTTGCAGATTGGTGTTTCTCATCGCGATCAACTTGAAAGCAGAATCAGCGCGTAAGCTACACATTACACTCGACTTAGTTGGCGCGCCAAGCATTGGTCCATCTGTGAATCGCGCAGCGGATGAGCCGCGCGATCCCGCCCCGCACGGCTAACCGGCGGGGCTTGTGGTGGTGGGCCGGGCATTGTGCCGGACCACTAGCGAAAGCACCACCATGACCAAGCGCAGGCTCGACGACCTCCAACTCATCCTGCTCTCGGCCGCCAGCCAGCACGAGAAAGGCAGCCTGCTACCGCTGTCCAGCGCAGCCGCCGGCGATCTCACCCGAACTGGCAAAGCTATCGCCGTGCTCGTCCGGAAGGGGCTGGCGGAGGAAGCACTGGTCACCGATCGCCGCCTCGTCTGGCGCAACGTCGACCAGAAGCCGACCGGAGTATTCATCACGGCGGCAGGGCACGAAGCAATCGGCGTGAGCGCCGCCGATGTCGGCACGAAAAACGGTGGCACGGAATCCGGACCAGTCGAGCCTTCCTGCGCGAACGGCGAGGTCGCGACAGCTTCGGCCGCTGCGGTGCACCAACCCCAAGCCGGCAGCAAGACCGTTCTGGTGCTGGAGCTGCTTCGCCGCCCGACCGGTGCTACGCTGGCCGAACTGGTCGCCGTCACCGGGTGGCTGCCGCACACCACCCGCGCCGCGCTCACTGGTCTGCGCAAGAAGGGCCATGTCATCGCCCGCGGCAAGCGCGGTGACGTGACCTGCTATTCCATCGAGGCGGCCGCCTGATGGCCCGGATTGATCTCGCCAAGGAGATGGCCCGTCTGGGGGAGATCACCCCAGACGAGCTTCGCGAAAAGTGGGAGCGGTTGACGGGTGGCCCAGTGCCCAACGTCAGCCCGCGCTTATTGCGCATGGCGCTGGCTTGGGAACTGCAGGCCAAAGTCCATGGTGGCCTCTCACGCGGACCCAACAGCGGCTCGATCAGATGTCGCAGGCCAAAACAACCACTCGCGAAATCCACCCCGGCATGCGGCTGGTGCGCGAGTGGAACGGCGCCATCCATATCGTGCAAGTCGGTGAGGACGGCGTGATCCGATGGAACGGGAAGGCGTGGAACAGCCTGTCGGAGGTGGCCCGCGCCATCACCGGCACGCGCTGGTCGGGGCCTGCCTTCTTTGGCCTCAAGCAGAAGAAGGGAAAAGCGGCATGAAAAAGGTCCGCTGCGCCATCTACACCCGCAAGTCGAGCGAGGACGGTCTCGAGCAGGATTTCAACAGCCTCGATGCCCAGCGCGAGGCGTGCGCGGCCTACATCCTCAGTCAGACCAGCGAGGGCTGGAGCCAGATCCCGGACCGTTATGACGACGGCGGCATTTCGGGTGGCACATTAGGGCGTCCAGCGCTCCAACGCCTGCTCGCCGATGTGGCGGCGGGCCTTGTCGACATTATCGTCGTCTACAAGATCGACCGGCTGACGCGCTCGTTGCTGGATTTCGCCAAGCTGGTCGAGGCCTTCGACAAGGTCGGCACCAGCTTCGTTTCGATCACCCAATCCTTCAACACCACCACCAGCATGGGCCGGCTGACGCTCAACATGCTGCTCAGCTTCGCTCAGTTCGAACGCGAGGTGATCGCCGAGCGGGTTCGCGACAAGATTGCCGCTTCCAAGGCGAAGGGCATGTGGATGGGCGGCACACCGCCATTGGGCTACAGGCCCGACGGACGCAGTCTGGCCATCGTCGAGGAAGAGGCTGACCTCGTGCGTGACATTCTCCGTCGCTACCTCGAAATCGGCAATGTTCGGCTGCTGCTTGCCGAGCTTGAGCACGACCGGATCCGTTCGCCGCAGCGGGAAACCGCCAAAGGCAAAAGATTCGGCGGCATCCCGTTCTCCAGGGGGCAAATCTACCGGCTGCTCTCCAATCCCATCTATCTCGGGGAAATCGAGCACAAGGGGCAGCGCCACCCGGCGCTCCACCAGCCGATCGTCGATCGAGCCTTTTGGGATGAGGTTCAGCAGCGGCTCGCTGACAATCTCAAGGGATGTCAATCGGCGTCCAAACGGGACCCACTATCGGCGCGCAAAAGGGGACCACCTGGCGGCGTTGCGCGGGGGTTGATGCCGGGCGCGCTTTTTGCGCTGGCGCTGGCGCTGGCGTAGGGAGGGCGTAGCCCGACCGGAGGCAGCGCCAGCGCAAAGCAAATTTTTATCGA
>JANXUK010000010.1 GCA_025356275.1 Sphingomonadales bacterium
CTGCCCGGCGGGGAGACAGCCCGAAGGGCATATGTCTCGCCGCCGGGCAGGGTGTCGGCACTCGACCAAAAAACGGCTGAAGCCTTTCCCGACTGAAAGTCGGGGGTTTGAAACCGAAGGCGGGACAATAAACGATGCGAAAACAAAGACTCTGGAGCAAAATGCGATTCTGTTTTATCGCATCTTGCTCTAGGCCGTCCTAAACGCCTGGGTGATCGGATAGCGCCGGTCGCGCCCGAAATTGCGGCTGCCCAGCTTGACCCCCGGCGGGGCCTGCCGACGCTTGTATTCGGCCAGATGCAGCAGGCGTTCGATGCGCACCAGCGTCGCCCGGTCAAAACCCTCCGCCTCCAGCTGATCGACGCTCTTCTCATGCTCCACCAGCCCCAGCAGGATCGGATCGAGCACATCATACGGCGGCAGCGAATCGCTGTCCTTCTGATCGTCGCGGAGTTCGGCGGAGGGGGGGCGGGTGATGATTGTGTCGGGCATCACCGGGCCTTGCGGACCCAACCCGATGCGCGGGCGATGCCGGTTGCGCCAGCGCGACACCGCGAACACCGTCTGCTTATAGGCATCCTTCAGCGGGTTATAACCGCCCGCCATATCGCCATAAATCGTGGCATAGCCGACGCTCATCTCGCTCTTGTTGCCGGTGGTCAGCAGCATCGGGCCGAATTTGTTGGACAGCGCCATCAACGCTGTGCCGCGAATGCGCGATTGCAGGTTCTCCTCGGTGGTGTCGGGCGCGCGCCCGGCAAACACCGGCCCCAGCATGTCGCCATAGGCTGCCACCGCCGGCGCAATCGGGATCGTATCGTACCGGCAGCCGAGCATAGCCGCGCAATCGGCGGCATCGCGCAGGCTCTCGGCGCTGGTATAGCGGCTGGGCAGCATCACGCACCACACCCGCTCCGGCCCCAAAGCATCGACCGCGATCGCGGCGCAGATCGCCGAATCGATCCCGCCTGACAGCCCCAGCACGACCCCCGGAAAGCCGTTGCGATTGACGTAATCACGCAGGCACAACACCATCGCGCAATAGACATCCTCCGGGTGGGCGGCCAGCGCTTGCTCCTCGCCATGGTCACAGCGCCAGCCCTTGGCGGTGCGGGTCCAGCAGGTGAGCGCCTCGTGCTCCTCCCAATCCTTCATCTGTACCGCCAGCGCGCCGTCGCCATTGACCACGAAGCTGGCCCCATCGAACACCAGCTCGTCCTGCCCGCCAACCCGGTTGAGATAGGCCAGCGGCAGCCCGGTGGAGACCGCGCGTCGCTTGGCGACGCCATTGATGCGCAGCGCGTCCTTGTCGATCTCATAGGGGCTGCCATTGGGGCAGATCAGCATCTCCGCGCCGAAATCGGCGAGATGCTTGCACACGCTGGGGTGCCAGATATCCTCACAGATCGGCACGCCGATCATCACCCCGCGAAAGATGACCGGTTCGGGCAGTGGGCCGGGTTGAAACACGCGCGGCTCATCAAACACGCCGTAATTGGGCAACTCGTGCTTGAAACGGGTCGCGGTGATCTTGCCGCCATCGAGCAGCGCCATGCCATTGTGCAGCGCGCCATCCTGCACGAACACGCTGCCGACCAGCATCGCGGGGCCGGGGGCGGCGGTGGCAAGAGCCAGTTCCTGAAGCTCGGCGGCGGCGCGTTCGATCAATGCTGGTTTGAGCACCAGGTCCTCGGGCGGATAGCCGATCAGACTGAGTTCCGGAAAGGCGATCAGGTCCGCCTTGGCATCCGCGGCGCGCGCGCGGGCGCCCAGCATCGCGGCGGCATTGCCGGCAAGGTCGCCGACCGACTGGTTCATCTGGGCGAGAGTAATCTTGAGCGTATCGGGCATGGTGACAGCCCTAGAGCATCGCGCCAAAAAGTGGGACCCGGTTTTTTGGCATCAAGCGATGCGACAACAAACCCCGCGTCATTGCCGCGCCGCTTGGGAAACGCTATTTTGCCGCATGGCCCGCTTCATGTCTTGTCGCGCGCCTTGCGCCTTGCGGCCAACTCGTCGGGCGAAGGGATGATGCTGCGCAATTCGGCGATCACCGCATCGGCATCGCAATAGAACTGCGCAGGCATGTCGGCATCCCCCGGATTGCCGAATTTTACAAAGGCGCGGACAGGATCATTGGCGGCCATAAAGTGGATGAAGCCCTTGAAGCCCCGCGCCTTGGCCTCCAGCGCGGCGTGCAAAGTCACCGCGTCGGGCTGGGTCATGGCCTCGGCCTTGATGCGGATCAGGTAGAATGCTGTCCTTGACCGGCTGGGGCGACATGGTGATCCCACCAGTCTCACGGTCGGTTCGCCACACCGATTTGGACAAAGCTTCGTAATCGCCGATCTCGGCATAGGGCAATATATAGCTGAACAGCGTGTGGTTATTGCCTTGCCACTGCACCCGCACCGCCAGCGCCTTGGCGCGATTACCCTCCCACAACGCATCCGGGGTCTGCGCCAATGCGCCGAACAGCTGATCGGGCCGGGCACCCGGACGCAGCACCGCCATCACCGCCATCACCAGGCCTTGCCCGGTGTTCCATTGCGAGCGCGCCGCGAAATTACGCCGCGCGTCGTCGATTTTGCCGTCATGCACCAGCCCTAGCACGGTATAAAGATCAAGCATGGTGACGATATCGTCCTTGTTGCTCTCGGGCGTGCCCTCGGCCTCCAGTGCCTCCATGTTGCTGCGCGCTTCACCCGCGCGGGCCTCGGCATGGACCGCCTGCGATGGTGGAACCGGCGGCGGGGGCACGGTCTGTACGGCGGCGGGCACGCTCTGCGCCACGGCGAGCGAAGGCAGCACCAGCACCGCCATCGACACGGCGGTAAAAAACCTGCCAATCAACGCTGTTCTCCCCCCAAGCAGGCGCACCTACCGCAGGGGTTCATGCTGCGCCGCCGGGGATTTTGTAAAGCTACCCCGGCAGCGCATTGGCCTTCGCAATCGCGCCATAGACCCCGGCGCTGGGCTTGGCAGTGCGCGCGAAGGTGACGGGGTCGAACGTATGCAGCCCGAATTTGGTCTGGTACCCAAAGATCCACTCGAAATTGTCGACCAGCGACCAGTGGACATAGCCCATAACCGGCACACCATCGTCCATCGCCTGCCTGAGCCCGGTCAGCGCCAGCGGAATATACAAGGCACGCACCGTATCATTCGATGTCGCCACGCCGTTTTCCGTGACCATGATCGGCAGGCCGGTCGCGGCGTGGGCATAGCGCACGCAATTGCCCAGCGAGGCTGGATAGACCTCGCCATAATCGCCGGTCTGCGCGCCCGCCGGCGGGGGCAATTCGCCGCTGCTGCCCCAGATCTTCCGCGAGTAATTCTGGACGCCGAGGAAATCGTCGTGACGCACCGCTTCGAGCCACGGTTGATAGAATTGGGCGCGCATGGCGTCACGGACGCTTGATGCGCCACCCACTGCCTGATCATCGAACATCGACAGGCTGAGACCGACCGGCAGATCGGGCCGCACCGCCTTGATGGCATCACGCGCGGCTTTATGCCCGGCCATCAGATTGACCGTGGCCAGCTCCATATCGGCTTTGGCGATGACATTGCCCGCAGCATATTTCGCCACGCCCAGCTTTTTGGCCGCCGCCTTGAGCATCTCCTCCTGCACCGCAATGGCCTGAGGCGGCAGGATCGCGGCCAGCACGCGCGGCAGATTGGGTTCGTTAAGGGTCGTGGCATAGCCAATGTCTGCGGCCAGATGTCGGGCCGCACGCTCGCAAAAGCGGGCAAACAACGAAGGCGATTGCGGGTTGGTCCAGCCGCCCTGCGACGCAAACCAGATCGGCGTAGTAAAGTGATTGAACGTCACCAGCGGGGTGATCCCCCGCGCGCGGCAGCCCGCGATCATCGTGCGATAATGGCCCAGCATCGCGGTGGAGAACATCCCCTGCCCGGGTTCGATCCGCGCCCATTCCAGGCTGAAGCGATAAGCGCTGAGCCCCATTGCCTTGACCAGATCGAGATCGGTTGCCCACAATTCGAAGCTGTTCGCCGCATCGCGCGATGGCTCGGCAAACATCGAAGGGACCATGTTCTCCAACAGCCAGCAATCGGCGTTGACGTTGTTTCCCTCGACCTGATGCCCGGCGGTAGCGGCGCCCCACAGGAAACCCCTCGGGAAGGCGCGGCCCGGCCCGCCATTGCGCGCAGCAGCGATCACCGGGGCGGCGGCGCTCATAGCGCCAGCAGCGGCGGCTCCGGCCAGCACGGTACGGCGGTCGATCATGGCAGGTCCTTGACAAAAGCGATGATGGCATCGGCGAGGCTGTGATCGGCGGTGCCGAGGTGCATCGCCATCGTGTAATGATTGTGCCCGGCAGCGATATAGGCGCGGGGCATGGCGCCATGCCGCTCCAACCGCTCCTGCATCAGCCCGAGGAACTCGGCCTGAAAGCGCGGCGGATCGAACTCGGCACAGGCAACCAGCAGCGGCAGGGTGGTCGCGGCCACGGCCTCACGCGGGATCCGCGCCGCATGGAGCTCTGGCGCGCCGTAATAGCGTTCGTCCTTCGGATCGTTCGGCGTATAGCCATACAGGCCCGACAGCAGCACCGCGCCCGCCACCAGGTCGTGATCGGCGCGATCCTTCAGGAACCCGCTGACATGCACCGCCCCCGCCGAAGTGCCGATCGGCACGATACGCGCGGGATCGCCGCCATGGGCACCGATATGCGCGCGCAGCCAATCCACCGCCGCGCCGACATCCTGCGCCCCGGCGGGCCATGTGTGATCGGGGGCAAGGCGGTAATTGATCACCACGCCGATGAACCCGGCCCGCGCCGCCATCCGGCCAACGGCGGCGCTGGGCCAGCTGCCGCCCCCGCCCTTATCGCCCTGCACAAAACCGCCGCCATGGACGAACATCAGCACCGGCCTGCCGCCGCCCGCCGTATCGCCATAGATGTCCAGCCGGTGCCGCGCATCGGGGCCATAGGCGATGTCGCGCGCCGCCACGGGCACCGCTGCCGCCAGAGCATGCTGCTCGTCGTCGAAGATCGCGGTGCAGGCGGCCAGCACGTCCGGCCCCAGCGCGCGGCCCAGCGCGGCGATCCGGGGATCAGCGCTCATCGATTACCGGATTGGTCAGCGTGCCGATCACGCCGATGGACACCGTCACTATGTCGCCGCCCTTCATATACAGCGGTGGATTCCGCTTGTCGCCGACCCCGCCCGGGGTGCCTGTGGCGATAACATCACCCGGCTCCAGCGTAGTAAAGGTCGAGCAATAGGCGATGATCGCCGGAATATCCCATATCAGGTCCGCAATAGCCTGATCCTGCACCAGCACCCCGTTCACCCTGGTCTGCACGCGCTGCGCCGTCAGATCGGGGACCTCGTCGGGGGTGACGAGCGCAGGGCCGAAACCGCCGGTCGCGGGGAAATTCTTGCCCGGGGTGAACTGGCTGTTGTGCCGCTGCCAATCGCGCACCGAACCGTCGTTGAACGCGGCATAGCCGGCGACATGCGCCATTGCATCGGCGGCAGCGATACGGCGGCCCGCTTTGCCGATGATCACCGCCAGCTCACCCTCATAATCGAAGCGGGTCGATTCGGGTGGGCGGACCAGCGCTGCGCCCTCCCCCACCAGAGTGCTGGGCCAGCGGGTAAAGATCGCCGGATAACCGGTCTGCTCACGCCCGGTCTCGGCGACATGCGCGGCGTAATTGAGGCCGATGCAGATAATCTTGCCCGGATCGGGGATCGGCGCCCGCAATGCCACATCCTGCAAGGCCAGTGGCGCGCCGCTCAGCCCGGCGAGACCGCCACCGGCCAGCGCAGCTTTTAGATCAGCGCCCAGATCTCTGATACTGTCGCCATTGAGCCGTCCGAAGCCGGCGCTGCCATCGGCGCGGAAAAAACTCACGTAACGCATCGATTCACGCCCCCACCGTTTCGGCACTGGCCGGGGCCTTATGGAAGGCGCCGTCCTTGATGATCGCGATCAGGCGGTCGGCGTCCTGCAGGATCGCCACATCCACGGTCGGATCGCCATCGACCAGCAGCAGGTCGGCAAGGTAGCCAGCGCGGATCTGCCCGACCTCCAGCCCCATCAATTCGCCGCCCAGCCCGGTGGCAGCAGCCAGCGCTTCGAGCGGGGTGAAGCCGTAGAGCTCCACGAACAGCGCGATGTCGCGCGCGTTGCGTCCATTGGGATTGAACGGAAAGCCATAGTCGCCACCGATCAGGATGCGCACGCCGCGCGCCTTCAGCGCCGGCACCAATTTGGCCTCCAGCGCCAGCCGCTCGGTGGCGCTGGTCTTCATCGCGCTCATGTCGATATGCGGCGGCGGGCTGGCCTCCAGCGCCGCGACCGAAACGCCGGGGCCGGGGGCATAGAAGATCGCGTCCTTTTTGGCCGCCATCGCATCGATACTGGCCGCATCGGCCATGCTGCAATGATACAGCACCCGCACGTCATGGTTCAGCGCCAGATGGATCGCCTCGGGCCAATAGCAATGCGCCGTCAGCCACAGGCCGGCGGCATCGGCGGAGGATTGCGCCGCGGCCATCTCGGCCGGCGTGTAACAGACATTCTGCGCTGATCCCGGAACCAGCGCGTCCTCCCCCGAGATCATCAGCTTGACGATCTTCGCGCCACTGGCCGCGCAATGCGCCACAAAGCCGGTCATCGCCTCCGGCCCGCGCCCATTGAAAATGTCACCCGCGTCATCGGCATCGGGCGAACGCTCGATGCTGGAGGGCAGCAGGCGCGGCCCGGGCGTCTCGCCGGCGGCGATCGCGGCGGCAAGCTCGGGCTCGATCCCATCGGCCAGGCCACCCGCCGAATAAGCGCTGGTAAAGCCATGATCGAGCAGCACCCGCGCATTGCGCCACGCGGCAATTTTCAGCTCATCGCGCGGCAGGATGAATTGGTGATAGATCTTCTCGACCGAGGAACCCCAGGTCAGATGCGCATGCGCCTCGACCATGCCGGGCATCAGCGTGGCGGTGCCGCCGCCATCGATGATCCGGTCACCGGGCGCGGGCGTCAGCGCCTCGGGGGCATAGGCGACAGCGGCAATCCGGTTGCCCTCGACCAGAACCGTGCCGGGTCGGGCCGGATTGGCCGTGCCGTCGAAGATGCGGATATTGCGAAAGAGCGTGCGCATGCTCTAGCCTCGTGCTTACCGGATTGGTATGTGTTGCTAACGCCTTCGCGCCGCGAAAGCGAGGCCTGCTATGTGGCGGACCCAATAATGTCACCGCACCGATCAGCCCGGCGGGTCGCAGCGGCGCGTCGGCGCAATAGGTCGGCAGCGCGGTCCAGATGATCGGCTTGGCGCCAGGCGCCCTCATTGCCGGCCGGGCACCGCCGATCAGCCGGTTGATCCACAGATCGGCCACCCGCACCGCGATGGCATTGCGCCCGGCATGCATCGCGGCCGCGATATCCAGCCGGAACGGCGCGTGCCAGGCGTTGCCGACGTCCACGCCATTGACGCTGACCTGCGCCAGTTTCGTGCACACTGCCCAGATCGAGCCACAGTCGGCCCACGGTGTCAGCGCCTCGGCGCGGCAAAACTGCGCGTATAGGTGGCAATGCCGGAGAAATATTTAATCCCCGGATCGGCATTGTCGCCGAGCGGGGCGAGCGCCGGGAAAACGGCGCCGGCCGGAGCACCGCGATCGGACTGGAACGCGACGCGTCACGCGCCATCGATCCGGCCCAGCACGACCGGCACCGGCGCAGCCACGGTCGGCGCGGCGGCAACGGCGGGCTTGCGGAACACCACATGCACCGATTCGCCGGCGGCAAGGCTGAGCGGAACGACCGTCTCACCACCGGCAATGCGATAGCTGACTGGCTCGGTCCTGCCGGTTTCGGCATGCCATAATTCGGGTGCCTTGCCGGTGATGCGGAAATGCTCCTCTATCGCCTCGGCGCGGGTCTGCTGATTGACGAGGAAATAGCTGTCGCCCTGATCGGTGCGACGGTGGACGAAGGGATGGCGCTATCCGCTGTGCCTCCGGTGAACGCGAAATCGCTGGCCACGCCGATTTGCACCAGCACTGCCTCGATCGCGCTGGTGTGCATGCGCCTGTCGGACGGGGTGAACCAGCGGGCGTTGTTTGCGGCGTCGGCAGTGATTCAGGTGGGGGGATGGTACTGCTGGCGCTGTTCACGCTGACCATTCCGATTGCTCTGCTCTATGTGTTCCTGCTGAAATTCGGCGGGGGGTTCGGCGCGCAAAGCTTTTTCCAACTGTGGAGCGCGGAGATGTCCCCGACCCTGCTGCGTCCCACCGCACAGGGCATCGCCTTTGCGGTGGTGCGGATCGGCCTCGGGGTGTTCAGTTTCTTCGTGCCGGCGTGATCGCGACCGGATTTTCAAGGCTGACGTGGATACTCACCGGGTTTCTGGCGCTGAGCGCGACGATCGCCACGCTATGGGCGCCACGCAATGAGGGCAAGTCGCTCAAACAGCTTGAGCTGGAGGCTAACGCGTAGTGAGCCGTGCCGACGCCATGCATGCGGCCCAGCGCGATGCGCTGATCCTGGCGGCGGTCGGCACGGCGGGCTTGCCTCCTACCGCGAGCTGGAGGCGCAGCTGACCGCATCGCCCGCAACCATCCGCCGCGATCTGGCGCGGCTGGCGGTGGCGGTGGCGGCGACGGGCCCGCCTCCGGGAAACGGGGTAGCCCGGCCTGCTCGGCAGGCCTTTCGCGCAATCGATCACCCGCAACATCGCCACCAAGCAGGCGATCGGCCGCGCTGCCGCCGCGCGCTGCTGCGCGGGCGAGGGCATTATGCTCGACGGCGGCAACACCAGCTTGCAAATGTGCGCGCATCTGGCGGGGCTCGACCTGCTGGTGCTGACCAATTCGCGGCATATCGTCGCCGCGCTATTGCCGCAGGCCGGCACGCGGGTGCTGGTGCCATCGGGCATGGTGTTCCCCGAGCAGAACACCATCCTCGCCCCCGCCGGCGAGGATTCGATGCCGCGGTTCCATGCGCCCAAGCTGTTCATGGGGGCGGCTGCGCTGGGCCATCAGGGGGTGATGCAGCAAGACGTTTATTGGTCGCCGCCGAACGACGCCTGATCGACCGGGCCGAGCAGATTATTCTGCTGGTCGACAGCAGCAAATTCGCCTCGTCCTCGGGCGCGATCGTCTGCCCGTTGGCGACGTCGATGTGCTGATCACCGATGCCGGCATCGCGGACGATATGGCGCGGATGGTGCGCGATGCCGGGGTCGAGCTGGTGATCGCCCGCTGACACACCAGATGGCACCGTAATGGCGCCAATCGCCGGCCGCGCTCAGCATAACAGCGGAATGGCGCGCGGTGCATGGACCGCCGCGCCCTCCGCCTCCAGCATCAGCGCGACGACATCAGCCATCCTGGTCTGCGCCCGCCAGCCCAGCTTTTCGTGCGCGCGCGAAGGGTCGGCAACGCTCGACATGATTTCCCCGGCGCGGAAGAACGCCGGGTCGCTGTCGGTATGGTCGCGCCAGTCCAGCCCGACCAGCCCGAACGCGGTGTCCACGAAATCGCCCAGCGTGTGGCTGCGTCCGGTGGCGATGACGTAATCGTCGGGCGTATCGGTCTGGAGCATGCGCCACATCGCGTCGACATATTCGGCGGCATAGCCCCAATCGCGCGACATCCTCGTTTCGCCCAGGGTCAGCCGCTCCTTCGAGCCATTGGCGATGCGCAGTGCGGCGGACACCACCTTGCGCGTCACGAACCGTTGCGGCCGCAGCGGCGATTCATGGTTGAACAACAGCCCGGAGCAGGCAAACATGCCGTAGGATTCCCGGTAAGCCGCCACCTCCCAAAACGCCGCGCATTTGGCGACACCATAGGGACTGCGCGGTGACAGCGGCGAGTTTTCCCGCGCCGGATTGCCCCGCGTGGTATGGCCAAAACACTCCCCCGATGCCGCATTGTAAAACCGGATCGGCGCCTTCAGCATCCGGATCGCCTCCAGCAGGTTGAGCGTGCCGATTGCCACACTGTCCATCGTTTCCACCGGCTGGGTGAAGGACAGGCCCACCGACGTCTGCCCGGCGAGGTTATATATCTCATCCGGCTCAACCTCGGTCATCATCTGGATGACGGTACGAAAATCGCTGCTGCTCATCGAGCGCGTGCGCACCTGGTCGTGAATACCCAGCGCCTTGAGGCCGGCGAAGCTGGACAATTCGGCATCGCGCGAGGTGCCGAACACCTGATATCCCTTGTCCAGCAGATGCCGGGCGAGATAGGCCCCATCCTGCCCCGAAACACCGCAGATCAACGCGCGTTTGGTCATCCAACCTTCTCCAGAATGGCATTAATGGGCTCCAAGCAGCGGGCCCATGCGAAATGTTCAACGCAGGCCTGTTTGAAGGCGAGGAAGCGGCCGATCAGCGCGCGCGGCTCCGCTTCACGCATCTGGCGGATCACCGCCGCCGCGCCGGCCTTGTCAGCGACGATGCGGATGAACTCCCCGGAATGCGGCAGGCCGGCAAATTCCATCGCGATGTCCCCGGTGGAGATAACAACGCAATTCTTGGCGACATATTCGAGCGATTTGAGCTTGAACCCGCCAACGAACCGGTCGGTAATCAGCCCGAACCTGAGTCCCTGCGACCAGAATTCCGCCGTCTCCTCCAGCGGCCCGGCCTGCGCGCCCAGAATTTCGCGCGCCTGTGCATCGGCGACATGGATCGGCAGCCCCATCCCCGGTCCGGCGCCAAACACCGCCAGATCGCGCGCTTTGCGCCACCAGCCATAGGATCCGGTGATCACCGCCTCACCCAGCACCGGCGCATCCATGGCCAATGGCGCAGGCGGCGGCGCGCCCGGCGGCGAGACGGTGATATCGGTCCGCGCCACCCCGGCCCGCCGCAAAGCTGCCACATCCGCATGCGAAATACACACCAGCGGCG
Organism: Sphingomonadales bacterium; assembly: GCA_025356275.1. Taxonomy (GTDB): domain Bacteria; phylum Pseudomonadota; class Alphaproteobacteria; order Sphingomonadales; family Sphingomonadaceae; genus Novosphingobium. Next base: position 10,901 of record JANXUK010000010.1, read on the forward strand.
CAGCAGGATCGCCATAATAGCGTCGCTCATAATGCACCGCCAAGGGCCGCAGCGCGCGCGCCAGCACCCCCGTCTCCGTGGAGGCCACCAGCGAATGGACGTTCTGCGCCACCATTACGCCGGGCACCCCGGCCCGCTTGAGCGCGCCCAGCATCGGGAAGGTCACCTCATTCAGCAACAACACCCCGTGATACCGCCGCAGCCGCAACCGCGCGGCGACCGCATCCAGATTGGCCCGGCTGAGGAAGCGGGTGCATTCGGGCGGCACGCCGGATGCGATTTTAAGCACCTTGCCGAGCTTGCCAATCGGCTCCAGTTCCAGCACGTCGAGGTCCCAGCGTTGGCGCAGATTGGCGAATGTGTGGCGATACATCACCTCGTCGCCGCCGAACGCCGCCTTGGTGACCTTGGGACGCACCGCCAGAATTGCAGGCCGGATAGGGGGAAACGGCGCGTTCACCGGTACCGCTCCATCCTGCCGCCGCCGGTCAGGCACCACAGCCCGCCCAGCGCGTAAATCGCCATGAACAGCCCCGAGATCGCCTGCTCCCGCCGCAGGCTGACCGCGCCGACCACCACCTTCACCACGCTGCGCATCAGCGCGGCGCCATGCTCCGCTGCGATCGCGCCGAGCGAACGCTGCTTGGTTTCCGACCGCGCCGAGGAGACGCCCGAAGTAAAATACCGCATCAGGACATAGCGCGAATTCAGCCGCTCCGCCGCGATATGCTCCGGGCAAAACGCCTCGTCACACCATGCAAATCTCGCGCCCAAGCGGCGCGCCTGCTGAAAGAAGTCATAATCCTCGCCCCCGCTTAGCCCGAATGCGGGATCGAAGCGCAGCGACGGGTGCTCGTTCAGAAACGCGCGCGATAACAGAACATTGCCCCCGGCATGAAGCACCGGAACCCGGCCCGAGGGGAACCGCCGCCGCTTGCACAGCATGCTTTGCGCCACCACGAAGCACGGCCGCTCCACCGCAATGGCGCAGGGCCCGCCGACGCAATCGGCGTGATAATCGCGGCCCGCGCGCAGCATCAGGGTGAGCCATTGCGCCGGCGCGGTCATGTCATCATCGATCATCGCCAGCCACGCCGCGCCATCAT
>JANXUK010000017.1 GCA_025356275.1 Sphingomonadales bacterium
GCTCGGCCAGCGCCTCGCCGCGCGCACCTTCGATCGTCAGATCACCGAACTCAAAGTCCGCGCTGCAATCCTCAACCGCTTCTCGCAAATCGGCACACCGAATACCATCCGCGTCGCATAATAATATCAAATAATCAGCTCTTTACACTCATACGGAGTTATGCAACAAAGCCCTGCAAATGTCAAAAAGTCTACCAGAATCAAAAGTTACTAAGCGTCCTAGAAAACTCTGACATTCGAGCGCGACCTAGCCGCCGGTGATATTAAATGTTAAATTCGGACCACTAACTATTTACGTTGTGTTCAATCGCGGCTGCGGTTGCGCTTAGCATCGGCAACAGCGCATCGTCGCAGATCCTGCGCGGGGCGTCGGCAGCTCGCGATATTGAAATCGCGGCCAGAACTTTGCCGTTGGCGTTACGCAACGGCACCGCCATGCAGTGCAGTCCGACCGCAACTTCGCCGTCGTCGATGGCGAACCCCTGATGGCGCACCTTTACCAGTTCAGATCGCAGGCGGGCGGGATCAATGATCGTTCGGTCCGTCAGTGCAACAAAACCACCGCTTGCCAGATAGGCCTCGCGATCACCTGGCGGCAGGTGCGCCAACAGAACTTTGCCGATGCCCGAGCAATAGGCCTCAAGCTGCATGTTGACACGGGTGAACAGTTTTCCGGCACATCGCCCGGTCTTGATGCGATAAGTCACCATGTCATTGGCAAGCGTGCCCAATTGCACCACTGCCCGCACCCGCACGGCCAGATTGTGCAACAAGGGAGCCGCAACATTGGCGATAACCTGCTCCTCATCCAGATGGGGCAAAAGCGCGAGCAAGCGGCGCCCTGCAACATGCCTTCCCCCGCCGACGGGCCGAAGATAGGATTGCGCGACAAGCGTCGTCACTTGCCGATGGGCGGTAGCAATCGGCATGCCCAATGTGCAGGCGATTTGCGACACATTCTGCCGCCCGCCATCAACAATGACCGCATCCAGCATTGCCAGCGACCGCGTCAGTGATCCAATTTCGGGCGTGCCATTTCTCATATGGTAAGAGATTGACAGAGCTAGAGGCTGGCGTCCAGCGCCATGGCCGCATATCGTACAGATCTTCTGCGAGGGATGCCTGACCATGCCTGCCCCAACATACGATGACCTGGCGCGACGGCTGCGCGATGCTTATGCGGGTGGCGCCGTCGCACCTCTGCGCGACGGGCTCGATCCGGTCGATGCCGACGGCGCTTATGCGGTGCAGGAAATCAACACCCGGCTGTGGCAGGCGCAGGGACGACGGATCGTCGGACGCAAGGCAGGCCTGACAGCCAAAGCGGTGCAACGTCAGTTGGGCGTCGATCAGCCTGATTTCGGCGTGCTGTTCGACGACATGCGCGTGGCCGACGGCGGCGTGCTCGATCCGGCGCGCGCGCTCCAACCCAAAGCCGAGGCAGAGATCGCATTCGTTCTAGGCGCCGACTTGCCTGACCTGGAAACGACGCCCGAACACGTCGCGGCTGCTGTCGGCAGCGTTCATGCGGCGATCGAGATCGTCGATTCGCGCATCGCCGACTGGAAAATCACCTTTGCAGACACCGTGGCCGACAACGGTTCATCCGCCTTCTTTGTGTTGGCAGATGCGGGCAAGCCGTTGCCTGGTCTCGATATCTGGACTGCCGGCATGGTCATGCAGATAAACGGCGAGGCGGTTTCGCTGGGTGTCGGCGCGGCGGCGCTAGGACATCCGCTCAATGCCGCCGCATGGCTTGCCCGAACCCTAGCGGCGCGCGGCGAACCGCTCAAAGCGGGCGACATCCTGCTGACCGGCGCGCTCGGGCCGATGGTAGCGCTGAACCCCGGCGATTATGTCGTCGCGCATGTCGGCGGGCTGGGCACGGTTTCCTTCACATATGCAAAGGCCTGACGCCATGACCACCAAAGTCGCCATAATCGGTTCGGGTAATATCGGCACCGACCTGATGATCAAGGTGATGCGCTTGTCCAAAGTGCTGGAGATGGGCGCAATGGTCGGCATCGATCCGGCATCGGATGGTCTCGCGCGCGCTGCGCGGTTGGGCGTTGCCACCACGCACGAAGGCATCGAAGGGCTGGTCGCATTGCCCGGATTTGCCGATATCGCCATCGTGTTCGACGCGACATCGGCGGGTGCGCATCACAAGCACAACGCCATTCTGCAAGCGCATGGCAAACGCGTCATCGACCTTACACCGGCGGCGATCGGACCATACACGATCCCGCCGGTCAACGGCGACGACAACCTCGACGCCCCTAACGTCAATATGGTGACTTGCGGCGGCCAGGCGACAATCCCGATTGTCGCGGCCATCAACGGCGTGGTCAAAGTGCACTATGGCGAAATCGTCGCCTCGATCGCCAGCAAGAGCGCAGGCCCCGGCACCCGCGCCAACATCGACGAATTTACCGAAACCACCAGCCAGGCGATCGTCGCGGTCGGCGGCGCCACGCGCGGCAAGGCGATCATCGTGCTCAACCCCGCCGAACCACCGCTGATCATGCGCGACACGGTCTATTGCCTGTCCGACGATGGCGATCGCGACGCGATCCGCGCCAGCGTCGCTGCGATGGTGGCCGACGTGCAAAGTTATGTTCCTGGCTACCGCCTGAAACAGGCGGTGCAGTTCGAAAGCATCGGCAGTAATCGCCCATTGCGCATCCCCGAAATGGGCGGCGAATACACCGGGCTCAAGACGACGGTGTTTCTCGAAGTCGAAGGCGCGGCGCATTACCTGCCAGCTTACGCCGGAAATCTCGATATCATGACCTCGGCAGCATTGAAAACCGCCGAAAAAATTGCCGTGCGGATCACCCAGGGTGTTCCAGCCGTGAGCGCAACGCGAGCGGAGTTTGTGCGATGACATTCGATCCTATCACCACCAAACTCTACATCCAGGACGTCACCTTGCGCGACGGCATGCACGCCATCCGCCACCAATATGGCCTCGACCATGTCCAGGCGATCGCCCGCGCACTCGATCTCGCCAAAGTCGATGCGATCGAAGTGGCGCATGGCGACGGCCTGCAAGGGTCCAGCTTCAACTACGGCTTTGGCGCACACACCGATTGGGAGTGGATCGGCGCCGTTGCCGAAGTGCTCGAACACGCAGTGTTGACCACATTGCTGCTGCCCGGCATCGGCACCGTGCACGATCTGAAGCACGCCTATGATCTGGGCGTGCGCTCGGTGCGCATCGCGACGCACTGCACCGAAGCCGACGTGTCGAAACAGCATATCGAGGCCGCGCGCAACCTGGGCATGGATGTCTCGGGCTTCTTGATGATGAGCCATATGACCAACCCCGAGGCGCTCGCCATCCAGGCGCAACTGATGGAAAGCTATGGCGCGCATTGCGTCTATGTTACCGACAGCGGCGGCGCGATGAACATGGACGAATACGCCGCGCGCTTGCAGGCCTATGATCGCTTGCTGAAACCCGAAACCCAGCGCGGTGTCCACGCGCATCACAACCTGAGCCTGGGCGTCGCCAACTCGATCGTTGCAGTGCAGAACGGCGCGCTGCGCGTCGATGCCAGCCTGGCGGGCATGGGCGCCGGCGCGGGCAATGCGCCGCTGGAAGTGTTCGTCGCCGCCGCCGACCTCAACGGCTGGAACCACGGCTGCGATCTGTACGCGCTGATGGATGCCGCCGAAGACCTGGTTCGTCCGCTGCAGGATCGCCCGGTGCGGGTCGATCGCGAAACGCTAACACTGGGCTACGCCGGGGTCTACTCCTCATTCCTGCGCCACGCCGAAAAAGCCAGCCTCGACTACGGTGTCGACACTCGCTCGATCCTCGCCGAAGTCGGCCGCCGCAAAATGGTCGGCGGGCAAGAGGACATGATCGTCGATATCGCGCTCGATCTTGTCAGGGATGTTACGAAATAACGCCGACCATTTGCCTGACCGGGCGAGACATCGCATGAGGCAGCGGGGAAAAATCGAACAGAACGATAAACTCCCCACGAAATAAAAAGGCCGCCATGACGACGACGAGACAACAGAACATTTCGGATTACAATACGAATTTTGATACGGTGGAAGCGATCGCGAGGCTGTAAGAGCCGACGACGCGCCCTACGCCCGCGCCCCGAACACTGCCAAGCCTGCGATCAAGCCCGGAATGGCACGATAGTCGGACAGTACCACCTGGTAGGATCGGCCAGCAGCCGCCTGAGTCGCAGCCGCCGCTGCAACCCACGCCAAGCATTCATTTCCGCCAGCCCCGGCAACCTGATCGACGCCATCTGCAGTCATCGCGTCAAAAATTGACCAATCGGGCTGAGCAAGCCTTGCAAGAAGCTCTTTGTCCCAGTCCGGGTTAAGCGGGCGCACCGGCCCTTCGCCTACCATAGCTGCAGCGCCGGCGGCATGGACAGCCCGCTCGCGCGACGCCTGTGCTTCCGTTGTGACAGGTACCCGCCCGATCAATCGGGCTCGCAATGCGGGTTCGGCGCCGCGAATGACCGGAACGATGGGATCATGGCTAAGGCCGCCCGACGCGGCAAACAAGACCCGGCGTCCCGACTGCCTGGCAAAATGCCCTATTGCTTCGCCAAGCAGCCTGGCACGACGATAAGCCGGAAGCGGATAGCCGATCGCGTTGATAAACACCGGCACGATCGGCAAATCATCGAACCGTTCGAACATCATTTCCCAAATCTGGACGAAACCGTGATCCACGACCATATCGAATGATACTGCGGCGTCGATATCAGCCGCGCGCACCGCGTCCAGCATTACCAACGCATAGTCTTCATCGACTTGCAGCGGGCCAGTGCCAGTCCCCCAGTCACCGAACGACCTTGCACCTGCTCCAATACAGAAACTTGGCATCATGTCATAGTGAAAGCCGTAGAAGTGATCAGGGCAAATTGAATAATCTGCTCAGGTGCAAAATCACGGAGAAACGTACCAAGCTGATCAAAGTACGCCTTTACCGCAGCGCACGTGCTTTTGTGTGAAAGTTCCTCGCGCATCAGCAGAGGCGTGTGAGAGGCGCAGGCAAGCGCGAAGTTACTCATTTTGAAAACCAAGAGACACAATTGGTAAGGGTTTGATAAATGGATATTTCATTCCGCCTCTGCTGCCAAAAGGCGCGCATTTAATTACCAGCAATTGCGTACCGCGAACATGGCGGGCCGCGCACATTTGCAAGCCCGCCCAAACTCCTAATGCTCGTCCGGCGCTGCGCCGCGATCATTGTGCGTGTACAATTGGCTGTTCGAGCCCCGTTCACCCTTGCTCCAACGTTCCAGCCAACCCCGCGCGTCGTGCCGTTGCTCACGGTCGATTCGGTCGGCATCTGGCGCGTCGACCGCGAACTACAGTCGCTAGCCATCTGGATCAGTTACATAAAGCGAACTGCAGTAACCGTGCTCAATCGAGAAGTACGCGTAGTTCGCCGCAACGAGATTACCATGCAACCTCTTCTGTATCGCCTGATCGACCTTGACCGCGACACGGTTGAAAAGTTCGGTCGTGGGCGATTTGAATTTTTCATGGTCGTCTTTGTCCGTCAGGCAGCACAGAGGTCGGCAATTCGCAGCGCGAGGCATTATTGCTGATTCAGCGCGGCAATAGAGGCTTCGTAAGCGGCACTTCCGGCCGCTGACCATGCGAAGGGCCGTTTCCCCATGGGAAGCGGCCATCCACATTTGTTTCAAACCGATTGTATTTCGCGCAACATTCGTTCAAAGCCGTGCCGTGTGAGGCGTAATTCACGTCGCAACCATAAAGGATTGCCCATGGCGTCGTCCGCCGGGCTGTCAGGCTTTGCCCGCATCCCGCAACTTGGCCCGCGCGCCGTAGCCGAACGCGATGCAATCCTGAAAAATCCCGGTTTCGGCGCGACGATTTCCGATCAAATGGTCGAAATCGATCTCGACCCGGCCAAAGGCTGGCACGGCGCGCGCGCCATTCCGTATGGTCCGATCGCGCTCGACCCGGCCGCAGCGGTATTGCGTAACGCGCAATAGATTTTCGAAGGGCTGAAGGCCTATCGCCGGGCCGATGGCGGCACCATGCTGTTCCGCCCGCAAGCCTACGCGGCGCGGTTCAATGCGTCGGCGCGGCGGCTGGCCATGCCCGAACTTCCCGAAGACCTGTTTGTCGCCGCCGTCGAAGGCGGATCGCTGTATTTGCGCCCGTCCATGTTCGCGACCGAGGCGGTTCTCGGCGTGCGTCCGGCGCGTGCCTACAAGTTCCTGGTCATCGCCAGCCCGGCGGGCAACTATTTCAAATCGGGCGCACCGGCGGTGTCGATCTGGGTCAACGATTATACGCGCGCGGCACCCGGCGGCACCGGCGCTGCCAAATGCGGCGGCAATTATGCCGGCAGCCTCGTGCAGACCGCCCAGGCGTTTGCCCAGGGCCATGACCAGGTGCTGTTCCTCGATGTGGCCGAACACCGCTGGGTCGAAGAACTGGGCGGCATGAACCTGTTTTTCGTACATGCCGACGGATCGCTGGTCACACCGCCGCTGGGCGGGACGATCCTGCCCGGCATCACCCGCGACAGTTTGATCACGCTGGCGCGCGACAAAGGACTGACCGTGCGCGAGGAACGGTATTCGCTCAACCAATGGCGCAGCGATGCGGCCAGCGGCGCGTTGCTTGAAACCTTTGCCTGCGGCACGGCGGCGGTCGTCACGCCGTTGGCAAAGTCGCCAACCCCACAGGCGAATTTTTGATCGGCAGCGGTGGCCCCGGCCAATTGACTCAAAAGGTGCGCCAGCGCCTGGTGTCGATCCAGCGCGGCGAAATTGCCGACCCGCACGGCTGGGTCCACCGGATCGGCTGAGTGTCCGCCTGCAGGAGAATGGCTTGCCGGGCGTGTTGCCATCGTCACCGGCGCAGGGGGTGGCCGGGGCCGCGCTTATGCGCTGGAACTGGCGCGGCGCGGTGCCACCGTCGTGGTCAATGACCTGGGCGCGTCGCGCGATGGTACAGGCATGTCCGATGCCGCAGGGCAAGTCGTTGCGGAAATTCACGAAAATGGCGGCGAAGCCTTTGCCGACGGCGATTCGTCACCGATTCCGAACAGACGCAGGCGCTGGTCGCTCGCGCCAAAACAGAATGGGGCGGCGTCCATGTGCTGATCAACAATGCCGGCATTTTGCGTGACAAGACGTTCACCAAAATGGCACCCGCCGATTTCGAGCTGGTCGTCAAAGTCCACTTGCTCGGTTCGGCCAACGCCACCAAAGCCGTGTGGGACGTGATGCGCGAACAGGCGTACGGGCGCATTTTGATGACCGCATCATCGAGCGGCCTGTTCGGCAATTTCGGACAAGCCAATTATGGCGCGGCCAAGCTGGGCCTGGCCGGCCTGGCCAAGACGCTGTATCTGGAAGGCGCGAAATACAATGTGCGGGTCAACACGCTGGCCCCGGTGGCCGCGACCCGGATGACCGCAGACATTTTTCCCGAACACGCGTTCAAACTGTTCGTATCCGAAATGGTCGTGCCGGCGGCGCTGTTTCTGGTGTCCGACGGACGACGCGCCCAGCAACGCAATCGTCGGTGTCGGGGCCGGGGCCGGGGCCTATCATTCCGCCGCCGGTCGTCTTGGCCGCACAAGACCGCACCGTCGAAGGCTTTGCCGCCAACTGGGGCCGGATCAGCGACCGTAGCGGCGATTTCGTGCCGCAGTCGGGCATCGAATAAAGCCAGGTGATCCTGTCCGCGCTGCAGGCGGCAATGAACCCCTGAACGTTTGCACCGGACGGCCGCCTGGATCGCTATGGCCTGTGCATCTGGCGCACGGATCGCGCCGGGGCATTTGCCGGTCGCGCGATCGCACGGTACGGGCACCGAGCGGCATCGTCCCGCCGCATCCGGCAGGCAGACATGGTTCATCACACATGATCGGGAATTTCGCGCTCGTCTGTGCCTCGCACACTCCGCTGCTGATGCGCGACCAACTGGCGGAGCCGGGAACGAGCGATGCGGTACGCGCCTCGTTTGCGCAACTGGCCGCATTTGTCGATGATTTCGCACCGGACCAGATCATCCAGTTTTCGCCGGACCATTTTCACGGCTTTCATTACGATGTGATGCCCAGTTTTTGCGTGGGTGCGGGCGCACGGTCGTATGGCGACTGGGGCACAGCGCAAGGTCCGCTGAACGTGGATGAGGGTTATGCGCTGGCGCTGCTCGATGCAGTCCGCGATGCCGATATCGACGCCGCCGTATCGTTCGATATGATCGTGGACCATGGTTTTGTGCAAATCTGGGAAACGATGTTCGGCACGTTCGCGCATCTGCCGATCGTGCCTATTTTCGTCAACGCGATCGCCTTTCCGCTACCGGCCTATCGCCGGGCGCGCTTGCTGGGTGAGGCGATCGGCCGCTTTGCCAAGCAATCGGGGCGACGGGTGCTGTTTGCGGCATCGGGCGGACTTAGCCACGATCCGATCGTTCCGGTCATCCGCGGTGCCGAACCGGCGTTGCGCGAGCGCCTGATCGGGCGGACGCCGACTTCGGCGCAAGCGCAGGCGGCGCGCGAAGTCGCGGTCCACGCCGCCGGCGCTGCGGCCATGGTCGGCGAAGGCGCGGTGCGTCCGCTCAATCCCGACTGGGACCATGCGTTTCTGGCCTTGCTGGCAGCGCAAGACTGGGCAGCGTTCGATGCGATGACGGCGCATGGCGTCGACCAAGTGGCCGGGGCGGGCGGCAACGAAGTGCTGGCGTGGATCGCCGCTGCGGCTGCCACGGCCGCCGCCGGGGGCGGTTATGACGTTGTCCAGTCCGATTACCGCGCCATTCCCGGCTGGATCGCGGGCATGTCGGTGTTCAGCGCGCGCGCATAAGAGGTTTTCGATCGTACAGAACAATCGTTCAGAACAATCGTTCAGGCCGATTATTCCGGCGCTCTGGCCAATCTTGCCTCGATCGCCGCGACGCAGGCGCGCATCGGATCCAGGAAGCGGTGCGCGGCGATCTCGATCGTCATGGCACTGCGAAAGAATACCAGATTGATCGCCGCCCCGATATGGGCTTCGGTGCACACGGCCAGTCCGATGGCAGAAACCCGGCCATCCGTTAGCCCGGCCGAACAGCTATAGCCGCGCCGGGCATAATCGGCGACGGCCTGATCGATTTGCGCGTCGATCCATTCCTGCGGTGCCGGATCGGGATCGGTGCCCCGCGCGATTTCCATCATCGCCAGACGGTCTGCCGGACTGGCCCCGGCCAGCGCGGCCCGGCCAAGCGCGGTGGTCAGCATTTGCCGGGGCTGGCCGACGATCGCGCGATGCACAGAATAAGGGCTGAAACGGTGCGTGGTTTCCCGGATCACCATCGCGCCGGCTTCAAAAATGGCAAAATCGGTTGGCCACAGCACTTGCTGGAACAAGGCACCAAGGTGGGGCGTGACGATTTGGGTCAAATGGTCGCGTTCGGTATAGCCATCACTCAACCGCCGTACCATCGCCGTCAGGACATAATCGTCACTCGACGGATGGGGCTGGACCAGCCCGTATTCGGCCAAAGTCGCCAGCAGGCGATATGTCGTCGTGCGGTCGATGCCGGTCGCCGCTGCCAGTTCGGCCGCACGCGCGTGACCGCGCGTATTCAGTTCGCGCAGCAGGTCAAGTCCACGCGTCAAGGCGCGGACATGGCGGTAGGGCAAACTATCCATCGGCGTTGTTGTCATGGCCACAGCCTAGCCCACCGACCTGTGTTCACCAAGCGCACAGTTGATCGAATGGAGTTTGCCGTCGCAAACGGCCGCGATAACGACGCTGCAGATGCGGCGCGGTGGCAATCGCGCAAAAGCAACGATTATTGCAGCTGGTGGCACCGTTATGGCCCGCTTCGAGTTCAGGCGGCATCGTATCGGGGTCGCCGCAGTGGGCCGGTTCCGAGCGAACGTTTTTTGGGGGATACGATGACTACACAGCCATATACCAGCGTCTGGTCGGACTTGCGCGGGGTGACGTTTTCCCAGGGCTGGCTCGATGCGGGCGGTATTCGGACCCGCTATATGAGCTCGGGCGACCCGACCAAGCCTTTGCTGCTGCTGCTGCACGGCGTGGGCGGCCATGCGGAAGCGTATGCGCGCAATTTTGGGCCGCATGGCGAACATTTCTGGACCGTCGCGATCGACCTGATCGGCCATGGCTGGACCGATAAACCCGACATCGCGTATCAGCTTCCCGATTACGAAAAGCACGTGCTTGACGTGATCGCAGCGCTGGGCCGCAAAAGCGCGCTGATTTCGGGCGAAAGCCTGGGCGGCTGGGTAGCCGCCTGGCTGGCGGTCCATCATCCCGAAGTCGTTGAAAAAATCGTGCTGAACACCGCAGGCGGCTGGACCGCCCATCCCGAAGTGATGGCGCGGATCAAGAAGCTGTCGAACGAAGCGGCGTCCGACCCGACGTGGGAGCGGATCCGCACCCGGCTCGAGTTCCTGATGTGCGACAAGTCGATGGTGACCGACGACCTGATCGAAACGCGCCGCGCGATTTATGCCGAACCGGGCTTTGCCGCATCGATGGAGCGGATCATGTGCATGCAGGAAATGGAAATCCGCCGGCCCAACATGATCACCGCCGATCAGTATCGTTCGATCCGCACGCCGACTTTGGTGGTATGGACGTCGCACGACCCGACCGCTACCCCGGAAGAAGGCGCACAGATCGCCGATATGATCCCCGGCGCGCAGTTTATCGTGATGAACCAGTGCGGCCACTGGCCGCAATATGAAGACGCCGACTTGTTCAACCGCGTCCACATCGACTTTTTGCTTGGACGCGATATTTCGGGCATCCCGGGCGTAAGGGCCTGACGCATGACACCGCGCGCGCTACACGACGCCGATGTCATCATTATCGGGGCCGGTCCGGTGGGATTGCTGCTGGGCAATTTTCTGGGCTTGGCCGGGGTTTCGGTCATAATTCTAGAGGCCTTGCCCGATTTGATCGACTATCCGCGCGGGGTCGGGATCGATGACGAAAGCTTGCGCACGTTTCAGGCGACCGGGTTGATCGATAAAGTCCTGCCGCATACGATGCCGCGGCAGGCGATGCGGTTCGTCAACGGCAAAGGGCGGGTGTTCGCGTCGATCGACCCGCTGGCACAGGATTTCGGGTGGCTGCGGCGCAGCACATTCATTCAACCGCTGATCGACCGGGTGTCTGCCGACGGGTTGCAGCGGTTTCCCCATGTCAGCCTGAAACTGTCACATCAGGTCACCGGGTTTGCCCAGGATGCCGGCGGCGTCACGGTTACGGCCAGCGAACCCGGCGGCAGTGCGGTGACATTTCGATCGGCCTATCTGGTGGGTGCCGATGGCGGGCGCAGCCCGACCCGCGAAGCATCCGGCATCGCGTTCAGCGGCAAGACCGAGGCCAATCGCTGGGTCGTCGTTGATATCGCCGACGATCCGATGGGCTATCCCAATTGTTACCTGAATGCCGATCCGGTCCGGCCTTACGCCAATATCTCGCTGCCGCACGGCATCCGGCGGCTGGAGTTCATGCTGTTCGACAACGAGGGGACCGATGGCACGGTGCCGCGCGAATTGCTGAACCAGATGTTGAGCCGGGTCATGCCCGAGCCGGAGCGGATCAACCTGATCCGCGCGCGGGTCTATACGCATAACGGCCGGCTGGCGGATCGTTTTCGCGATCGCCGCGTCATGCTGGCCGGTGATGCGGCGCACATCATGCCGGTCTGGCAAGGCCAGGGTTTCAACAGCGGCGTGCGCGATGCGTTCAATCTGGGTTGGAAACTGGCGCTGGTGGCAAAAGGCATCTGCGGTGACGGCTTGCTCGACAGCTATGAAACCGAACGCAAAGAACATGCCCGGGCGATGATCGACTTGTCGGTGTTGATGGGCACGGTCCTGGGAATGCGCAATCCGTTCAAAGTGGCGCTGCGCGATGCGTTTACTTGGGCGATCAGCTTTCTGCCGCCGGTCAAACGATATTTTCAGGAAATGCGGTTCAAGCCGATGCCGCGCTACAAGGACGGTGCGCTCGATTACGGCCCGGGCGGACTCGATCAGAAATCGCCCGTCGGCCGCATGTTCATCCAGCCGCGCATCGCCTTGCCCGGTGGTTGGCAGGGTTTGATGGACGACGTGCTGGGCAACGATTTCGCGCTGTTGAGCTGGGGGGTCAATCCGCAGCGCTGGCTCGATCCGCAATCGCGCGCGATCCTCGAACGGCTGGGCACGAAAATCATCTGGGTCGTGCCGATGACCGGCCTGGCGTTCGAGGCCGAGCGGCACCACGATGCGATGATCGTCGGTGATCTCGACGGCAAGCTGAAAGCCTGGTTCGGGGACAATCCCAATTCCATGATCCTGCTGCGGCCCGATCGTTTCATGGCCGTCAACTGCGGTCCGCAACATATTGCCGAGCGAGTTCGCGCATTCGGCGCAAAGCTCGATATTACGGAGGCCCCGGCGCAAATGCTGCGGGTGCCGGCCCCCGATACAGCGGAGGCGGCAGCCTGACATGGGACGGATTTTCATTGCCAATGACAGCGGTCTGGCCACGTTGCTCGATCCGGTTGCCGACACGCTGATCGCCCGTGGCCATGACGTGGTGCGCGGTCCGCGCGACACCCCGGGCCAGGTCAAGACCTATACCGTGCAGGAACGTGCCGCGTTGATCGACACGGCCGATGTGGCGGTATTTACCGGGCGTCACGCCTGTCCGCGCGACCTGATGGCAGGGGCGACGCGGTTGCGCGGATTGTGCACCCCGGTGATTGGGGTCGAATCGATTGATCTGGACGCCGCCAACGCGCTGGGCCTGATCATCGGCCACGGCGCGGTGCCGGGCAACATTATCGGCATGGCCGAATCCACGATCATGCTGATGCTGATGCTGTTCTATGATGTCGAAACCAACATCCATCGCGTGGCGCAAGGGCAGTGGCGCCGGCCGGGGCACAACAGCCATCAATTCAAAGGCAAGACGATCGGCCTGATCGGTTTTGGCCGGATCGCAAGTGAGGTTGCCGACCGGTTGATTCCGTTCGGCGTGAATATCGTCACATATTCACCGCGCCTGAAACCGGAAGATACTCCCGCGCATGTCCGGTCGGTGGACCTGAACACGTTGCTGGACATCAGCGATTGCGTCAGCATCCTGACCGGGTTGTCACCCGAAACGCGCCACATGATCGATGCCGACGCGCTGGCGCGGATGAAGCCGACTGCGTATCTGGTGAACACCGGCCGCGGCGCGATCATCGATGAAGCGGCGTTGATCGCAACGCTGCGCGATCGGCGGATCGCCGGTGCCGCGCTCGATACGTTCGTGACGGAACCGCTGCCGGCCGACAGTGCGTTGCGCAACCTGGACAACGCCATCCTGACCCCGCACTGCGTCGGGCACACCGTCGATGGCTGGGACGAGTTCGGTGTTGCACTCGTCGAGAATATCGAATGCATCCTGGCCGGCGATTTGCCGGTGTTGTGCAAAAATCCCGAGGCTGAACCAGCCTGGCGCGCGCGCCTGGCAGCGCTGCCGCCGCAATAATGCGCCACCTGATAACAGCAACGTGAGCCGGAATAGCGGCTCAACCAAAAGAGAGAGCGAGATCATGATTTCCAACGCCGAGATGGATCGTCGCTGGGCGGCAGTGCGCACGGTGATGGCGCGCGAAGGGTTCGACTGGCTGATCGCGACGTCGGGCAATGCTTTTGGATTTTCGCGCTGGCTGACCAACCGTACCGGCCTGGCCGGGCCGATCGCCGCAATCGGGCTGGAAGGCGACGTCATTTTCGCCAGCCATGGCGATGCCGTGCATCATCAGCCGTTCGACAGTTATGGCGTTCACCATGTCGCGATGTGCGGACAATTGGCATTGATGGCCAATACTCAGATGCCGTTGGTCGTTCAGGAAATGCGCAAAACCGGCACCCCGCGCAAAATCGGGCTGCTGGCACCGGGATTTCTGCCGATCGCAGTCGACCTGGTTTTGCGCGAAGCCTTTCCCGACGCGATCTACAGCGATGCGAGCGACCTGATTGCACCGATCAAGGCGATCAAGAGCGCAGAAGAAATGATCGCCATCCGCAAAATCGCCGCGATGCACGATGAAGGCGTCGAAATCGCGCGGCGCACGCTGCGCGCCGGCATTACCGCGCGCGACGTCGTCGAGGAAGTGCGCGAATTCTTCACGCGCAACGGCAGCCCGATCCAGACGATGATGGGCGGTTCGGCACTGCGCGACCAGATCTGCCGCTATTCGGGGCCGATCAACCGCACGATCGAAAGCGGCGACTTGTTCGCGATGCTGATCGAATGCGCCGGTGAAGACGGCTATTACAGCGAAGCCATGCCGACGATGTGCCTGGGCGACGTGCCGGCGCACTTGCAAACCCCGTTCGACCATGCCTGCGAAATCCAGGAGCATCTGACGCATTGTGTCCGCCCCGGCATGCTGCCGTCCGAATTGCTGGCGATCAACGATGCGTTCATGACCAAGCATGGTTATCCGGTCGAAACCCGGCTTCTCGGTCACTCGCAAGGTCTCGATCTGGTCGAACGGCCCGGGTTCAGCCCGGCCGGCGAAACCATGACGATCGAACATGGCATGGTCATTTCGATCCATCCGACCGCGCATACCCAGGTCGCCTGGGGTTTTCCCAACAACCTGAGCTTTCACTTCACCGCCAACGGGATCGAGCGATTGCTCAAAACCCCGCAGGAGATATTCGTTGTCGCCTGATCCGGCAAACGACGCGGCCGGGCGGTTTGACGGCAGGACGGCGATCGTTACGGGCGCAGGCGGCAATCCCGGCCTGGGCCGGGCGCATGCGCTGCTGCTGGCGGCGCGCGGTGCCAATGTCGTGGTCAACGACATCGACCGCGATCCTGAATCGACGCATTACGATGAAAACGCGTCGGCCCAGGCAGTCGTCGCCGAAATTCGCGCCGCCGGTGGCCAGGCGATTGCCGACACCCATTCGATCGCCACACGCAGCGGCGCGCAAGCGGTCATCGATGCCGCGATGGCAGAATTTGGGCGAATCGATATTCTGGTCAACAACGCCGGATTGTCGCTCGCCGGCGGATTTGCCGAAATGACCGCGCGCGACATCGAACGGCATATCGAGGTCAACCTGATGGGGACGATCTGGACCTGCCACGCCGCCTGGCCGGTCATGGCCGGGCAGGGTTATGGCCGGATCGTCAATACCGCCTCGATCGCGTTTGCCGGCCTGGCGGCGATGGTCGCTTATGGTGCCAGCAAAGGCGGCGTGCTGGGGCTATCGCGCGGCCTGGCGGTCGAAGGGGCATCGTGCGGGATCAAAGTCAACGTCATCAATCCCGGCGCATTCACGCGGATGATGACATCGCAACAAGATGAAAACGCGCCGGCGGTGCAGTTTGCGCGCGCGCAGCTGGGCGCAGAACTGGTCTCTCCGGTCATGGCCGTGCTGGCGCATCAGGATTGCCCGGTCAGCGGCGAATGCATCGAAGCGGTAGGCGGCAATGTCCAACGCACCTACCTTGCACAGACCACCGGTATCAGCGATCCGGCCCTGACGATCGAAGTCATGGCCGCGCGCTGGGACGAGATGATGGCGGGCGCAAGTTCCGGCCTGATCCCGCCCGGCGTTATCGATACGTCAACGTGGGGCTTTCGGCCGTACCAGGCCGCCAGGTAACAGCATGTTTTACGAGCCGGACCTGAACAATCACGGGCTGCCGTACAACCCGTTCAAATCGACTGTGGTGCCGCGCCCGATTGGCTGGATCACGACGTTGAACGCCGATGGCGGGGTTAATCTCGCTCCGTTCAGCCAGTTTAACAACATCGGCTATGACCCTGCTTATGTCATGTTTTCGGCCGGCGGCGATGTTCGCGGACACGGGCGCAAGGACAGTTCGATCAACGCAATGGAACGCGGTGAATTCGTCTGCAATATGGCCACCTGGGACTTGCGCCATGAAATGAACATCACGTCGCAGGCGACCGAGCCCGGCGTTGATGAAGCTGCGCTGGCAGGGCTGGAAATGGTGCCGTCACGCCTGGTCAAACCGCCGCGCGTGGCCCGATCGCCGGTGCATCTGGAATGCCGGTTCCACACCTGTATCACTCTGCCCGGAAATACCCCGCGCAACATCATGAATGTGGTGATCGGCCGGGTGGTCGGCGTGCATATTGCCGATGCCGCGTTAACGCCGGACGGCCGGATCGACATTGCGGCGATCAAGCCGATCTGCCGGCTTGGCTATATGTCTTACGCAGTCATCGAGCACACGTTCGAATTACCGATCGGCGGCCCGCACGCCGATCGCAACAACGACGGTTTGATGGGCAACGGCAAAGGACACCAACGATAATGCGCATCGGCATCGCCGGATACGGCCGCATGGGGGCCGCCATGGCGGCCCGGATCGTTGCGCAAGGTCACGACATCGTGCTGTGGAACCGCTCATCCGGCGCGCTGGCCGAAGCGCAAGCGGCGGGCACGCGCATTTGCGCAACGCCTGCCGATCTTGCGCAAGCATGCGATGTCGTCATCACCAGCTTGTTCGATGAAGCAGCGGTCGCCGAAGTCTATGGCGGCCAGCACGGGCTGACATCGGCACCGCTGAACGGCCGGTTGTTGATTGAAACCAGCACGGTTCGACCCGACTTCGGCGTCGCATTGGCGGCCCAGGTTGCCGCAGCCGGTGGCCGGTTGGTCGACAGTCCGGTGCTGGGCACGGTCGGGCCGGCGCGTGAAGGGCGACTGATCGCGCTGGTCGGCGGCGAAGGCGGCGACGTTGCCGACGCGCGCGCGACATTGGCGATCATATCGCGAGCGATCTATCACATGGGCCCGCACGGTGCAGGCTATGCCGGCAAGTTGGCGATCAATCTGGTCAAAGCGACGTATTACGCGGCGCTGGGCGATGGGCTCGCATTGGGCCAGCGGTACGGGATCGCACCCGACTCGATCCTCGACGTGATCGAAACCGGACCCGCCGCGCTCGTCGAATTGCCGGGAAAAATGCCGGTTCTGCGCGGTGCCGCGACCAAGCCCGGTTTCGTGATCAGAGGCGTGCTCAAGGATCTGGAGGCGATGATCGCCGCTGCTGGCGGGGCCAGCGCAGTGCCGGTTGCAGCAGGTGCCATGCAGGCGGTGCAACGCGCGGTCGACGGTGGCTGGGGCGAACGCGATGTGGCGATGATCGCGCATTTTGCCGCGCAAAAAATCGCCAAAGATGCTTAACTTCCGGAGCTAAAAGCGGAAGCGGGCAATCAGTGCCACCCCCGCTTTGACTCGGCTGCAAATCACCCAAGTCCGTCCGGACCGGGCCGGTTCAATGCATTCCGTCGCCAACACGTTCCTTCAGGCTGGTGTAAAGGTGATTGTTGGGCTCACGCAAACCCGACGTCCACTTTTCCAGCCAGCCGCGCGCATCGCGCAGTTGTTCCTGGTTGATCCGATCGACATCGCTAACATCCACGGCGAATTCCAGGCGCAGGCCGTCCGGGTCAGTGGCGTAAAGCGATTTGCAATACCCGTGCTCTAGCGAAAAATTGGGATACTTCGCATCGATCAGCGCCTGATGCAGCCGATCCTGAGTGGCCGCATCGACCGTCAGCGCGATATGGTTGAACAACTGAGTCACCGGCGATTTGAATATCTCGTGATCTTCGGGTTCCGCCATGCAGAAAAAGGCCAGCGCGCTGCCGTCGGGCATGCCGTAAAAAGCATGGCTCAGGATCAGGCGCTTGCCGCGCGATGACGGACCCGCCTCGATCCAGAACGCCGTCAACGCAAAGCCCAGAATTTCTTCGTAAAAGGCGCGTGTCCGCTCCTGATCTTCCACGACCCAGGCGGTGTGGTGAAGGCGCGACGGCAGTTTGACCTTTCCTGAAGAGGGCACTTCTTCCAAAACATCCTGCATTTTCTGTTCCTTGGTTATTGATTGTTCACGCGACCTGATGGGCCAGCGATGCCATATTGGCCGCCGCAAAGCTGGCCACATCGCGGGCCGGCGCAATCCACACATCTTGCGCTTGCGCAATGGCGATGAGGTGGCGCAGCACATCGACCTTTTCGCGCGACGTTCCCAGAAAGTTGGGGTGGAAAATGACCGTGCGATGACCGCCCTCGGCGATCGCGGCCGACAGATTGCGTTCCAGTTCCGCGCGCCAATGATCGACGCTGAACGGTGCTTCCGGATCGCCGCACGCCACGCGCATAAAGCCCAGTTCGTCCTCGATCATATAGACATCGACCGCGCGCCATTCGAACGGCACCGACATCACGCTGCCGACGCGGCTTACGGCAGGACTGCCCAGTTCTGAACAATACAGCAGTCCGGCCTTCGCAAACTCATCCCAGGCTATTGCCGGAATGGCACCGCCCGGTGGACGAAACCCGACCGGATTGATCCCGAGCGAGCGGAATGCGGCAAGCGAGCGCGCGAGCAGTTCGGTCCGCACGGCAGGGGCAGTACGCGCCCACATTTCATGCCGCCATGCATGGATGCCGACTTCGTGGCCAGCTGACTCCCAGGCGCTGATCGCCTCGGGATACAACGCGACATTGCTCGCCTCGATGAAAAACGTGGCCCGCACCGGTCCCAGCACGTCAATCAGTTCGGTCAGAAATGTCGCCGTATGGTGGGTACCGACCGGGCGGTCGCCCCACAATCCCAGTTCGATTTCCGCAGCTTCGCCCAGATTGTCAAAAGTGATAGACAGCGCCGCGCGGTGTCCTTGCGGCCCCCAGCCATTGGCGGGAGAAAAAACGTCATTCATGACCGCCTCCGGATTTACGCCGACAGCAACAGCCGCTAAGTCTGGCGTGACTTCCTGAGTTTGTATAGGCTCGTAATTTTACGTGAGCAACTGATTTTTAGTCATCTAAGATCAACACCCGCCGGCCGAACGGGCTGGTCCAAACCGGGCACTCGCGCAAAAAAGCAAGGATTTCGGAAAAAACGTGCCACCAAAAATCAAGTCAATCCGCCAGGTCAGCGTTGCCGCGCGTCAGATCGACTTACCTGATCGCAACAGCGTGGGGCTGCGCGAGCGGAACAAGATCGACAAGCTCAAGCGGATTTCGGCCGCAGCGATCAAGCTGTTCGGACGCGACGGATACGAAGGCACCACGCTGCGCGACATCGCGCGCGAGGCGGACGTGGCGCTCGCGACGCTTTCGATTTATGCACGCGACAAACGCGATGTGGTGTTGCTGATTTTCAACCAGGTCATTCCCCCGCTGCTCGACCTCGGGCACCAGAATGTCCATCCGGGGGCATCGCTGTCGGACAATCTGGTTGCGTTTTTCGACCCGTGTTACCGCGCTTATGTCAGCGACCTTACGTTGTACCGGGTGGTGCTCGGGCAAGTCTACAACGGACCCAATCGCGTCCACGCCGAAGAAAACGACATGATCCGCATCGAATTGCTCGGCCACGTGACCCGGATCATCGAACTGGCGATCGCCAACGGGGAATGCCGCAAGGACACCGACATCGCCATCCAGTCACGCAGCTTCTTCTATATCTACTTCACCGCCGTGCGCGTGTGGCTGTTTCAAGAGCAACCCGACCTAGCGCAAGGTTTTGCCATGTTGCGTACGTTGTTTGCGCAACATGTTCGCGGAATTGCCGTCGGCACGTGACTGTCTGACCAACGATCACCGACAACACGCCTTGCTAATTCCCGATCCGATTGATCAGCGAGCCAATGCCGGTGGCACGGACTTCGACCGTATCGCCCGGTTTTAGAAATTGCGGTGGCTTGCGCGCCAAGCCGACACCCGGAGGCGAACCCATGCTGATGATGTCGCCGGGCTGAAACACATAGAATTGCGAAAAATACGAGATCATCTCGGCCGGGCCGAACACCAGATCTTCCTCGGTCGACGTCTGCATGACTTCGCCATTGACCAGCGTTTCCATGTGGTACGTGAACGGGCTGGGCAATTCGTCCTTGGTCACGATGTAAGGACCGACCGGGGCAAAACCGGGAAAGTTCTTGCCCAGAACATTGCGTTCCCAGGCTTGGGCACTCGGTGCCGGTCCAACCGACTTGACGAACGGCAGCACGAATTCACGCGCCGAGATATCGTTCATCAACGTGTACCCGGCGACATAATCAAGCGCATCCGCGATCGTGACCCGGTGGCAGCGCTTGCCGATAACCAGTGACAACTCGCCTTCCCAGTCGATCATGTCGCCATAGCCGTCGGGCCGCGCAATTTCTGCGCCCGATGCCGTCAAGGCGCTGCGCACTTTGTGAAAGGCGCAAGGGTGCTGCGGCGGAACGTCACCCATTTCGGAAAGATGGCCGTGCGAGTTCATCGATCCCGACAGCACCAGATCCGGATCGGGAACCACCGGCCCCAGCGTAACCTGGGCAAACGGGACGAGGGCCCCGGCCGCCCGCAAGGCGTGCGCATGGTCGGCCTGTGTCGCGGCCGCGATCACCCGTTGTACCGCGCCCAGCGCCGCGTCACCGCCACGCAACAGGCCGGTCATCGTGTCGGGAATGGTTTTGGCCTCGGCAATGACGTCGCCTGCACCCGCCAGCCGCAGCACTTCGTCACCGATCAACACGGCCGGAAAAAAGGCGTCGCCCGACTTTACTGTCATCAATTTCATGGCCGAAAATATCCTCTCGACCGCGTATCGGCGCATTCCGCCGTCAGCGATCGCCGTTGCCTTAGCAACGCAATACCCGATGCACAATCCTGATGGACAGCGCCTGTTTTTGCGATTTACCCTGGTTTTCAGCCATTGCTGTTGCATATTCAGTATCATGGATTCATTCGTGCGCTGGATGCACAATGCCGCACCAGCTTTACGCGTCGGGGGCGATCGTGGTGCATCCTTAAAGCCTGTTGCCCAACCGGTTGCGCATCGCTGAAAAAAATTCAGAACAGGGGATAAAGTCATGCTGGATGTGCCTTACGCGATGACGATCGACGGCGAGTGGGTCTTTACCAACGCCACCGACAGCGCCATCAAACCCGCCACAGAGGCGCCGATTTGCGCATTTCCGCTGGCCACGCGCGACGATCTCGATCGGGCCGTCGCTGCGGCAAAGCACGCATACCCGGAATGGCGCGATCGCCCGCTTCACGAACGCCAAGCGCTTGTCGCAAAGATGTCCGATCTGGTGTCGGACAATATGGAAAAGTTCGTCACGCTGCTGATTACCGAACAAGGCAAGGGCCGGGCCGCCGCCGAATGAGAAATCGGCGGTTTGGCGCACTGGCTGCGCGAAATCGCCTAGAAGTCGTTGCCCGATGAAACGGTCAGCGCGTCGGGTGCCGAACAAATTATCACGCGGTTCACCCCGATCGGCGTGGTCGGTGCGATCACGCCGTGGAATTTTCCATTGCTGCTGGCGGTGTGGAAAATCGCACCGGCACTGGTGGTGGGCAATACCATCGTGGTGAAACCTTCGCCTTATACCAACCTGCATTGATCATGACCCATGTGCCCATTTGCGCCGACCGATGGTCATGATGTGCCATGGCTGATCTATAAGTTTGTTCCATGCCTCGCAGCAATGATCGACGATGTTATCGTAGGAGTTGAAGGCGCGG
>JANXUK010000020.1 GCA_025356275.1 Sphingomonadales bacterium
TGGGTCTGCAAATGTCAAAATCGTAAAATCCACTAGAACCAAAATCTTCTAGTGGTCCGAAAAGATTCTGACATTCGAGCGCGACTTGGCCTCAAGCGGTATCGAATGTCAGAATCGGACCACTAGAGTCTTTGTTTTCGCGTCGTTTATTGCTAAAAACCGGTACCAACTTTTTGGCACGGTGCCCTAGTCGGCCAGCAAATGCGCCACCAGCGCACGCACCTTGGCCTGACGCCATTGCGGCAGCGGCGCCATTAGCCAATAGCCGCGCCGACCCGGTGTTCGGGCACCAATCTCACCAACCCAACCCCGCGCCTGCCACGCCTGTGCCAGCAATTCCGGCACCATAGCCCGGCCCATCCCCGCCGCCGCACTGACCAAAGCCTGTCCAGCGTCGCCAACGCTCAGCACCGGCGCGGTGCCCTCACTGCCCGGTGCCGGATCGCCGGGCCACGCAATCCACGGAGCATCCCCGCCGCTCCCGCCGGTTCCGCCTACCGCGACCATCGCCGCCGCGCCCAGTGCCATACCCTCCAGCGGGCCCGGCCCCTCGGCCCAGCGTATTGCCAGATCGAGATTAGCCTCGGTAAAATCGCTGGTCTCGGCGTCGACCACGGTGATCCGCGCCTCGCCATGTGCCGCGCGGAAACTCGCCAGATGCGGCGCCAGCCAGACGGCGTAAAGATCGCGCGGCGCCGCGATCGTAAAGACCAGGCTCGCTTGCCCTGCCTGCATCGCCTGCACTGCTTCCTCGAAATGCAGGAACCCGGCGCGCAAGGCGGCGAGGCCAGCGGCGGCCTCCGCAGTCAGCTCCAGGCCTTTGGCCGAACGACGAAACAACACCACGCCCAGCACATCCTCCAGCGCGCGAATCTGCTGACCCACCGCCGCCGGGGTGACGGCCAGCTCATCGGCGGCGCGGGTAAAGCTCAGATGGCGCGCGGCGGCATCGAACACCCGCAGCGCGTTCAGCGGCAGATGCGTGCGCTTCACGGCGTCAGGATCGTCCGGGGCATCATCGTCCGGGCCGGTATCACCCTGCTGTCGCCGGGGCCGAAAGCGCAAAGCACGGAATCGCCACGCGCAGCGGCGCCCCATCCTCGCGGCGCATCACATAATGCCCCTCCATGCTGCCATGCGGCGTGCTGAGCGGGCAGCCCGAGACGTAATCATGGCTCTCACCGGGGCGCAGCACCGGCTGTACGCCAATCACGCCGTCGCCCTCAACCAGGTTGACCACGCCGCGCCCATCGGTGATCCGCCAGTGGCGGGTCAGCAATTGCAACGTCTGCTCGCCCTCATTCTCGATGCGGATGTGGTAGACCCAGAACCACTTGCCCGCTTCGATCCGCGACTGCTCGGGCAGGAAATTCACCGCGACGCGCACGGTGACGCCCTGCGTGGTGGCGTCAAATTGGAACAGTTCCTTCATAGCCCGAGCCTAGCGGCGATTCTGGCGGGCATCAACTAAAGCCCGACCTTGGCCAAAGCCTGCGTGAGATCATCGGTCAGATCGCGAACATCCTCCAGCCCCACACTGATCCGCAGCATCCCCTCGCTGACCCCCATATCGGCGCGGACCTGCGCCGGCAGGCTGGAATGCGTGGTCGAGGCGGGGTGCGTGATCAGGGTCTTGGTGTCGCCGATATTGTTGGAAATATCGATCAGCTCCAGCGCGTCGAGCATCGCATGTGCCGCCGCTCGCCCGCCCTCGATCTCGAACGAAAAGATCGACCCCGCCGCCTTCATCTGGCGCTTGACCAGATCGTGCTGCGGATGGCTGGGCAGGCCTGGGAACAGCAGTCGGGGCACGCGGCCCTGCAGGAACTGCGCCACCTCCAGCGCCGCCGCAGCCTGCGCATTGGCCCGCAGATCGAGCGTCTCCAGCCCCTTCAGCACCACCCAGGCGTTGAACGGCGACAGCGTCGGCCCGGTGTTGCGCTGAAACGGCAGCAGCACGCCATTGATAAAATCGGCGGTCCCGCACACCGCCCCGGCCAGCACGCGGCCTTGCCCATCCATCAGCTTGGTCGCGGCATAGGCCACCACGTCCGCGCCCAGATCCAGTGGCCGTTGCAACGCGCTGGACGCGAAAGCATTGTCGACCACGGTGCAGATTTTATGCGCCCGGCCTATCGCCGAAACCGCCGAAATATCAACAATATCCATCGTCGGGTTGGCGGGCGTCTCGAAGAAGAACATTTTGGTGTTGCTCTTCACCGCGCGTGCCCAGGCGTCATTATCGCGGCCATCGATAATGGTCACCTCGATGCCGAAGCGCGGCAGCAGATTGTCGGTCACCCACCGCGTCGGCCCAAACGCGGCCTGCGCCATCACCATGTGGTCCCCGGCGGAGAGCTGGCACAGCATCGCTGCCGACATCGCGGCCATGCCCGATGCCTGCACCCGGCACGCCTCCGCCCCCTCCATCAGCGCGATCCGCTCCTCCAGCATCTGCACCGTCGGGTTCTGCGTGCGCGAATAGGTCATGCCCCGTGCCGCACCGGCAAAGCGGTCCGCCGGCGTCTGCGCGTCCTCATAGCAATAGCCCGAGGTCATGTAGATCGCCTCGCTGGTCTCCCCCTGTTCGGAGCGCCAGGTGCCGCCGCGCACCGCCCGCGTGGCGGGGCGCCATTTTTCGGTGATGCTGCGGGTCTGTCCGGTGGTGCGTTTCATGCAGCCGCTGTATCGGCGCGGCGGGGCAAGGGCAAGCCGGCGCGGTTGCGCGTGCCGGTTTCGCACCCTATCGCGGGCGGCGCCATGATCCGCCACCCCGCCGCCCAGACCGACCCGCTGCTGCCCAGCGCCGGCATTGCCGCCGTGTTCGCGGCGCTGGTGCTGTGGCATCTCGGCATCCCCTCGGTGCCCTATTTCGACGAGATCCATTACGTACCCGCATCGCGCCAGCTGCTCGCGCTGCTGCCCGCCAATCCCGAGCATCCGCTTGTCGGCAAGGAGCTGATCGCGGCGGCCATCGCGCTGTTGGGCGATCACCCTTGGGCGTGGCGCCTGCCCTCGGCGCTTCTGGGGGTTATGGGCCTGTTCGCGTTTGGCCGGGCATTGTGGTTCGCCAGCGGGCGCAGCTTCGCGGCACTGGCGGGGATGGTCCTGCTGGGCAGCGATTTTGCCTGGGTGATCGAGAGCCGGATCGCGATGCTGGATATGGCGATGGCCGGGCTGGGGATGGTCGCGTTGTGGCAGATCGCCGCCGCGGTCCGGCTGGCCGAGCCCACGAACCCGCGCCCGACGCGCGTCCGTCTGGCGGTGGCTGGCGTGGCGATGGGGCTGGCGATTGGCGCCAAATGGAGCCTGGCGCTGCCGCTCGCGGCGCTGTGCCTGGCGCTGGTGGTGGTGCGCGTCCACGCCGGTGGCAAGCGCTGGCTGGAGGTGGCAAACGCGCCGCCGCTGCCCGGCATTCCGCTGATCGAGATGCTGTTCTGGCTCGGATCGCTGACGCTGCTGACCTATTGGTTCAGTTTCCTACCCGCGTTCTTCTACCATCGCGGCGCGATCAATCCCTTCGCGATGGTGACGTGGCACCGCCATATGCTGACCCTGCAGGCCAGCGTCATCAAGCACCACCCCTATCAAAGCGTGTGGTATCAGTGGGTTATCAACTGGCGCCCGATCTGGTATCTCTATGAGAAAGTCGACGGAGCGCAGCGCGGCGTAATCATGCTGGGCAATCCGTTAACGATGCTGGCCGGGTTGCCGGCGCTGCTATGGTGCGGCTGGCGGGCGTGGCGGGGGCGCCCAGCCGAAGGTGCTGCGCTGCTGCTCTATGTCGTCAGCATCGGGCAATGGGCGCTGAACGGCAAGCCGGTGCAGTTTTATTACCACTATTTGATCCCGGGCAGCATGTTGATGGCGGCGCTGGCACTGGCGCTCGACTCGCTGTGGGCGCAGCGGCGGTGGTGGCGCTTGGGGGCGCCTGTGGTGCTGACGGGCGCGCTGGGGATGTTCGCGTGGTTCCTGCCGATCATCACATCGGGCGCGCTGGACGGCCCCGGCAGTTTTGCCACATGGATGTGGCTGCCCAGCTGGCGTTAGTATTTGCCCCAGACAAATTTGCTGGAAAGCGCGAAATTCCACACCGACCCCACCACGATGCCAACAATCGCCGCGACGCCGGCATGGAAGCCCATGCTTTTCAGCGCCGCCGCGCTGCCCACATTGGTCAGCAGGCCCACCGAACAGGTCAACGCAAACCGCGCCCAGC
This sequence comes from Sphingomonadales bacterium, assembly GCA_025356275.1. GTDB lineage: Bacteria > Pseudomonadota > Alphaproteobacteria > Sphingomonadales > Sphingomonadaceae > Novosphingobium. The sequence goes on from JANXUK010000020.1 coordinate 4,220, forward strand.
CGCGCAGCAACGGCCCCACCCCACGCAGGCGTTTATCGGCGTAGGTCAGCTCGTTGTTGAGCACGAAATTGAAGCTCATCGCCACCATCGCGGCGATCGTATCGGCCAGAATGAACGTCCCATCCCAGCGGCCATAGACGAAATGATCGCCGCGCATCGCCATCTGCACCACGAACAACACGCTCAGTTGCACCAGCACGCCAAGCGCCCCAACGGTGCCGAACAGCGCAAACCGGGTCGGGATGATCCGCCCCAGCCATTTGTCATAGAGGCCGATCAAGAACTCAAAAACCACGGTACGGTCCAGCTTGCTTGCCCCCTCGGCCCGCGCAGCAAAATCGAGCGGGAATTCCTTCACTCGCAGCGGCTTGTCCACCGTGGCCAGAATATCGAGCAGGATCTTGAACCCCACGCCGGACAATCGATGCGCATCGGCCCGCAACGTTTCGGCGCGGAGCATGAAATAGCCGCTCATCGGATCGCTCAGCTCCACCCCCGTCACCCGCCGGGCCAGCGCATTGGCAAGGCCCGAGGCCTTGACTCGGTCGGGCCGCCCCCACGCCTCGGTGCTGGCTCCCTCGGCAAAGCGCGAGGCATAGGCGAGGTCGTATTCGCCACTGGTGATCGCCGCCAGCATGCCAGGCAGCAGCGCGGGATCGTGCTGATGGTCGGCGTCCATCACCGCGACGACGGGCGCGGCGGTGGCGCACATGCCCTCGATCGCAGCAGACGCGAGGCCCCGCCGCCCGATACGCTGGATCACCCGAATACGCGGATCGGCCTGACTGATCGCGCGCGCCTCATCGGCGGTGCCATCGGCGCTGTTGTCGTCGACAAAGATCGCCTCCCACGCGATGCCGGTCAACGCCTTGTCCAGCCGCTCCACCAAAGGGCGCAGATTGCCCCGCTCGTTCAGCGTGGGCAGGACGATGGCGAGGGCGAGGCTCACAGGCGGGCCAGCACGGCATCGCCAATCGCGCGGCACCCGTGGCTACCGCCCAGATCGGCGCCGCGTATCCCGGCCCGCAAAACCTCCGCCACCGCCGCTTCGATCCGCGCCGCAGGGGCCTCCAGATCGAATGAATGGCGCAGCATCATCGCTGCCGACAGGATCGCCGCCATCGGATTGGCGAGGCCTTTTCCGGCAATATCGGGCGCCGAGCCATGGATCGGCTCGTAAAGGCCCATGCTGCCTTCGGCCAAAGCCGCCGATGCCAGCAGCCCGATCGAGCCAACGCACATGCTCGCCTGATCGGACAGGATATCGCCGAACAGATTGCCGGTGACGATCACGTCGAACTGCCCCGGATTGCGCACCAGCTGCATCGCCGCATTGTCGACATACATATGGCTGAGCGTGACTTCGGGATATTCGGCGGCGACCTCGATCACCACATCGCGCCAAAGCTGGCTGGTTTCCAGTACATTGGCCTTGTCCACGCTGCACAGCATCTTGCGCCGCCCCATCGCGGCGCGAAATCCGACATGAGCGATACGCCGCACTTCGTCCTCGGCATAGGACATCAGGTCCCAGCCCTGCCGGCGGCCATCATCGAGAGTGCGCACGCCCTTCTCGCCGAAATAGACATCGCCGTTAAGCTCGCGGATGATCAGCAGGTCGATCGCACCCGAAATCTCCGGGCGCAGCGCCGAGGCATCCTCCATCCCCGCGAACATTTTGGCCGGGCGCAGATTGGCAAACAGCCCCAGCTGCTTGCGCAGGCCCAGAATCGCCTGTTCGGGGCGCAAATGCCGCTCCAGATGGTCGCAGGCAAAATCGCCCACCGCGCCAAACAGGATCGCATCGGAGGCACGCGCCATCGCCAACGTCTCCTCTGGCAAAGGATGCCCATGCCTGCGCCACGCCGCCCCGCCGACATCGCCATAGGTCAGCGCCAGCCCGGGCAGGCCTAAAGCTTCCAGCACGCGCACCGCCTCGCCGGTAACCTCGGGGCCGATGCCGTCGCCGGCGAAAACCGCTATCTTCATGGGGCTCACTCTTTGCGAACTCACGCGATGCGCGCCAGACGCTGGCGCAACAAATCGCGCGCTCCAATAACACTGCCGCGCGGTTCGGCAAGCCACCAATCGTCCATCACCCGCGCGTTCAGCGCGGCACGACCCCGATCGAACGCTGCCAGTACCGCCGCCCAATCATCATTCTCGCCCACCGCAGCTTCGCCAGCGCCATAGCCGATCTCGCGCAGCAGCAACGCCTCATACATGAGCAGCCCCGGCATCCATCCCCGCGCCGAGGGCGCATAGCAAAACGCATCGAGCAAGCCTCCCAACGCCTGAAACAGCGGGGGATAGGCATGCCGCTCGGGCAAGCTGGCAGCCGTCAGCGCGGTCGCCCAATTGATAGCGGCAATGGGCAAAGGTTCGCCCAGCCATGCGCCCCGGCTGACCTCCGGCTCGACCCGCGCATAGGCATTGCCATGCCCCTGTCGCACCTCTGCCTGCACCACATTGCCGCGCATCAGCACCGGACGCAGATGCCGTCCGCGCCCGCCCGCGATGTAAGCCTGCACCAGCCCGTGCTCCTCGGTCAGCATCCGCACGCTGACCGTCGTCTCGCCCGATGCGCGCGCGCTGCAAATGATGGCGGTGCCGCGAAAGTCCATGCTCCGGGTGTGGCCGGGTCAGCAGGCCAGCACAAGCCCGGCGGGGCTAGGCGGTGGCGGTACGTGCCGAAATCCAAGCCAGCGTCAGCCACAGTGGCGTCAGCCACAGTGACGCCGCCGCTGCGAGGCACACCGCAACCGGGCTGAGCAAAGCTGCCAGCCCGGCCAGCCCCACCGCGGACATCACCGCCCCGGTGACATAATACACCGGCCCGCCAAAGCCGCGCGTCAGCGGCACGAAATGCAGCCCGACAATCAGGCAAATCGCCGTAGGGATCAGTTGCGGGTGATGCAGATTGACCGCGACATTGACCGCCAACAGGATCGCCACGCCCTCAACCGCGCTCCATATTCCCACCACCCGGCCGATCCGGCGCTAGGTCGCTTCATCGCGGGGCGGCCGGTTGCCCAACGCGCGGCTGGCTATGGCGAACAGCATCAGGGAATCGCGATCGGGCCCAGCCATGCGGCCCATGGGTGCCCCCCAAGACGCACCCCGGCGCAAGCCCAGACCGCAGCCATCACAGCGGGGATGGCAGCGCCGAATTTCATACCGGCTTCTTGGGTCTGGCCTTTCCAGCCTGCTCCAACACGGCAATCCGCGCCGCCAACGCCTCGGCATCGGCGCGCGCGGCGGCGGCCATGGCCTTTACAGCCTCGAATTCCTCACGACTGACGAAATCGAGCCCGCCCAGTCCCTCGCGAAAGCGCTCCTTCGCGCTCTCCCGCGCTTCACGGGTCATGCCGGCCAGTGTGCCGGCGGCATTGTTCATCAGCTTGACGAAGTCGGCGATCAGGGGGTTTTCGCTTTGCATGCCCCCTAGATGGCCAAAGGCGAGCCGCGCTTCAAGGGCCAATCTGCATCCGCACCACCGCGCCCGATCCACCCTGCTCCACCGCATTGGGATTGGCTGCATAAAACTGCCAGTTGAGAACCGTGGCGAACAACACCCAGGCCAGATAGGGCAGCAGCAACAGCCCCGCCCCCTGCCGCACCCGCCAGAACAGCGCGGTGCAGATGATCACCAAAACATCCAGCACCGCAATCAGCACCAGCGCCGCCCCGATACGATGGCCTGCAAAAAATAGCGGCGACCACGCCAGATTGGCCAGCAATTGGAACGCGAACGCGGCAATCGCCAACCGCCGACCGCGCGCGCCCCAGGCAGTAATCACCGCCACCAGCGCCAGCGCCATCAGGATGTAAAGCAAAGTCCACACCACCGGGAACACCACCGGCGGCGGGTTGATCGCCGGCTTGGTCAGGCTGGCGAACCACGGATCGTCCGCCGCGCTGCCCGAAGCCACTCCCGACACATAACCCAGCAGCACGATGCCCGGCACCAGCACCAGCGCCCAGCGCAGAAACGCCGCGCGCAACTGGGCGCGAGAGGCAAGGATGGTCACGCCGTCGGCCATCCGCAGATAAAGGCAGAGATCGTGGGGGGCGGTGCGGCGGGCATGGCGGGTAACCCTCGAATCGGCGCCGGCGTCTGCAATCGACGCGGCAAGGCCGCAGTATCGGCCCGCCGCCGCGCAGGCAATGCCCTCGGCGTTGATATCATCTTCGTTTGATACTAAGCGTTTGCAGGCGTCGTCCGGCTCACCAGGACTAGCTTTGCCAGCGGTATCCTCCGGGTTTCGGGCGGCGCTTTTCCCGAATGCCTTCACGGATCTCACCCTCGCGCCGCGTTGATCAGGAATTCGACATTGCCCTGCGGCCCGGTGATCGGGCTGGGTACGATGCCCTCGACCCGCCAGCCCTCGCCCACCAGCCAGCCGCGCACCTCGTCGCAGACCCGCGCGTGCAGTTCGGGCTCCCGCACCACGCCGCCCTTGCCGACCTCGCCGCGCCCAACCTCGAACTGAGGCTTGATCAGCGCGACCAGACGGCACTGCGGCGCGGCCAGCATCAACGGCACCGCCAGCACCTTGGCCAACCCGATAAAGCTGGCATCGCACACCACCCAGCCGCACGCCGCGTCGATCAGCTGCGGCGTCAGCAATCGCGCGCTGGTCTGCTCCAGGACGGTAACGCGGGGGTCCTGCCGCAGCGACCACGCCAGCTGGTTGGTCCCCGAGTCCACCGCGAACACCCGTACCGCCCCGCGCGACAACAGCACATCGGTAAACCCGCCGGTCGAACTGCCGATGTCCATCGCGGTCGTCCCTGCCGGGTCGAGCCCGAAGTGGTCCAGCGCATGCGCCAGCTTGATCCCGCCGCGCGACACCCATGGGTGATCGCGGCCCCGCACCTCCAGCGGCGCGTCCGCCGGCAGGGACTGCCCCGGTTTGGCCAGCTTGACCTCGCCGCTGAACACCAGCCCGGCCAGCACCAGCGCCTGCGCCCGCGCGCGGCTCTCGGCCAGGCCGCGATCGACGAGCATCTGGTCGACGCGCATTTTGGCGGGCGGGCGCGGCATGGATTGGGGCCTTTGTCGGAACGGATGGGGTTGCTGAGCGTCGCCCCTCATTCCATAGGGAGCCAATGAAGGCAATTCGCCGCGATATTCCACGCCGCCGCACGCAGCTCCAGCCATGGCGAAGCGGGCTGTTCGGCGCGGCATTGGCGGTGCTGGGCTCATGCAGCGCGCCGCCGCCGACCGCGATAATGCCGCCTGCGCCGGTACATTTTCAAGCTGTGGCCACCTCGCCGCCGGTGCCGGAGGTGCTCGATTGGCATGACGCACCGATCACGCCCGGCGACTGGACCATGCTGCGCGAGGGTGCGCTGAGCGAAGCAATTTATGGCCTGCCTGGGCAGGTGCCACTGCTGGTGCTGGCGTGCCCCAGGCCCGGTGCGGTGACGGTGTTGCGGGGCATAGATGCGGTTCTGGCGCCGGGCGGGGCGGCGGGCGCGGCGGCGGGCGGGGCGGCAACACTCACCATCCTCACCTCCACCCTGACCCGTACAGCAGACGCCGGCGCGGCGTCGCGGCAGGGCGCACCTGCGCTGATCCTGACGCTGGCTTCGCGCGATCCGCTGCTCGATGCGATGGCGTTTTCACGCGGGCGGTTTGCGGTGAAGGCAACGCGCGCGGCAGCGCTGTACCTGCCGGCGTGGCCCGAGGTTTCGCGTGTGATCGAGGATTGCCGGGCGCGCTAAACGGAAAGCGATTCCACCGGCCGGAACCACCGAGTTTGACGACAAAATAATTCTTTGCAAGTCTTGTTGTGCGGTGGGGAATACGCCACATTCCGTCTCGAAGGTCGGATTGGCCCCGCGCCAAGCCGGCCCTGCCCGTTACTCCCTGAGGGAATGGCGGGTTTGGCTCAACAGCGCGAAAGGAGGTGATCCGATGTCTCATGGTTCAGCACAGGGGTCGGTTTTCCGCATTACGGGGCATTATTGCTGAGTTTGCACAGCAAGCGATAAAGGCTTCGATAAGCGGCACTTCCAACCGCTGACCATGTGAAGGGCCATTCCGCGATGCGGGGTGGCCCTTCTCATTTTAACGATTTGGCGGTATTGGGCGGTGCTTGCATGCCGTATCCCCGGACGACGAATTCACCCAAACGCACATATTGTTGCTTTTTTGCTGGACTTTGTGAAACTTTCATTCAATATTACTTGTCTGATGTTGTGGGAGTAGCGCGATGGCGTCGTTGAATTTGGCCGAAGGACTGACCGAAGCCGGCCTCTCCTTCACCCGCCTGCCCCACCCCGCCCCCACGCCCGTGGCGGCGCGCGACGCTATACTGGCTGCACCCGGCTTCGGCACTGCCTTTTCCGACCACATGGTCTGCATCGAATATAGCGAAGCCGAGGGCTGGCACGGCGCCACGCTGGGCGCCCGCGGGCCGATCGCGCTCGATCCGGCGGCGGCGGTGCTGCATTATGCGCAGGAAATCTTCGAGGGCATGAAGGCCTATACCCACCCCGATGGCAGCATCGCGCTGTTCCGGCCCGAGGCCAATGCCGCGCGCTTCAACGCCTCGGCGCGGCGGCTGGCCATGCCGGAGATGCCCGAGACGCTGTTTGTGGAGGCGGTAAAGCAATTGGTCACCGCCGACCGCGACTGGCTACCCCCGGTGGAGGGCGGGTCGCTGTACCTGCGCCCGTTTATGATTGCGACCGAGGCGTTTCTGGGCGTGCGCCCGGCGAAGGCCTATAAATTTCTGGTGATCGCCAGCCCGGCGGGCAATTATTTCAAATCGGGCGCGCCAGCCGTATCGATCTGGGTCAGCGCCTATAGCCGCGCCGCGCCCGGCGGCACCGGCGCGGCCAAATGCGGCGGAAACTATGCCGCCAGCCTGATGCCCCAGGCCGAGGCGATAGCGCGGGGCCACGATCAGGTGGTGTTCCTCGACGCGGCGGAGCACCGCTGGATCGAGGAATTGGGCGGCATGAACCTCTATTTCGTGTTCGCCGACGGCACGCTGACCACGCCGCCCCTGTCGGGTACGATCCTGCCGGGCATCACCCGCGACAGCCTGCTGACCTTGGCCCGCGAGGAAGGGTTGACCGTGCGCGAAGAGCGTTATGCCATCGATCAGTGGCAGGCCGACGCCGCCTCGGGCAAATTGGTGGAGACCTTTGCCTGCGGCACCGCCGCTGTGGTCACTGCGGTGGGCAGGGTCTGCGGCACTGGCCCCGGCGCCAGCGATGAATTCACCATCGGCAGCGGCGGCCCCGGCCAGATCACCACCCGCCTGAAAGCGCGGCTGGTGGCGATCCAGCGCGGTCAGGCGGCCGACACCCACGGCTGGGTTACGCGCGTCACCTGAGTCAATTGGCAGAGCGACGTTTACCGGATTGCAACTGACCCGCGCCTAGGACCGGCGCGATAAGTTTCTCCGGGGGACACGCGAACCAATCATGCGCAGGATATACTCGCGTTTAACGGGGCAACCATCGGCCGCCGCCGATCCTGCGCCCGATGGCGAGGGGCCGCTGTCGGCGTCCGACGCTCTGGTGATGATCCGCGCCTTTGAAGCGCTCAATATTGGCAGTTTCTGGTCCACCGATGCCGAGGGGCAGCTCAATTACCTCTCCGAAAATGCGCTCGCCGCGCTGACCCAGGGCGCGCCGGCGGAGGGCCAGAGTTTCGCCGATCTGTTCGTCCGCAATGCCCAGGATGCCGAGGGCCAGCGCACGCTCGCTTTCGTGCTGGCGCGCAAGCACCGCTTCGACCGGATGATCGTCTCATCGCTGGCGGGCGAAGTGCGGCGGATGTGGTCGGTTTCGGCCGAGCCCCGGACCGACGAGGCCGGCGCGTTCATCGGCTTCAACGGCCATATCGCCGATGTCACATCGGAGCGGCAATCGGCCGAGGAATCCTCTGCGCTGGCGATGAACGACCACCTGACAGGGCTGGTCAATCGCCGGCACATGACGCAATTGCTGGAACGCACCGTGCTGGCCTTCAACCACCAGCGGCGGGCCTGCGCGACATTGCTGATCGATCTCGACCGGTTCAAGCAGGTCAACGATACGCTGGGCCATCCGGTCGGCGACGAATTGCTCAAGCAGGTCGCGCATCGGCTGGTCAAGGTGATCGGCGATCGCGACCGGGTGTGCCGGCTGGGCGGCGACGAATTTCAGGTGATCCTGCCCGATATGGATGATCGCGGCCAATTGGGCGAAATGGCGCAGGCAGTGATCACCGCCCTGTCCGAGCCCTATTCGATCGAGGGCAATCGCTGCATGATCGGCGCCTCGGTCGGGGTCGCGATCAGCCCGTATGACGGAACGACCGGCGACGAACTGGTGCGCAATGCCGATCTGGCGCTCTATGCCGCAAAGCATTCGGGGCGCGGGCGCTATCGCTTTTATTCGGGCGAGTTGCTGGAGGCCGCCGAAAAGCGCCGCCAGCTGGAGGAGGACCTCCATGATGCGCTGCCCGGCGGCCAGATGGATTTGGTCTATCAGCCGGTCGTCGATACCAAAACGCACCGGATTACGGGGGCCGAAACGCTGCTGCGCTGGCTCCACCCGACGCGCGGGTCGATTTCGCCGGCGCTGTTCATTCCGATTGCGGAGGAATCAGCGTTGATCTGCCGGATCGGCGAATGGACTTTACGCAAGGCGTGCGAGGATGCCGCCAGCTGGCCGCTGCCGCTGCGGGTGGCAGTGAACGTATCACCGGTGCAATTTGCCGATGCATCGCTGCCAAAACTGGTGGCAAACGTGCTGGCCGTGACCGGCCTCGACCCGGCCCGGCTGGAGCTGGAGATTACCGAAGGCGTGTTCCTGCAGGAAGGCGCGGCGACCAATGCGATGTTCAAGGCGTTGAAATCCCTGGGGGTGCGGCTGGTGCTCGATGATTTCGGCACCGGCTATTCGTCGCTCGGCTACCTCAAGACCGCGCCTTTCGACAAGATCAAGATCGACCAGAGCTTTGTGCGCGGCGCCACCCGCAAGGACACGCGCAACAAGGCGATCATCAGCGCCATCGTGACCTTGGCCGAGGCATTGGGGATGGAAACCACTGCCGAGGGCGTGGAATCCTTCGACCAGCTCGAATTGGTCAAGGAGCTGAAGATCAGCCACATCCAGGGCTATCTTTTTGGCAAGCCCGAATCGCTGGCCAGCTTTATCGACAAGGCCGCCAACGCCGATTGGATGGTCGCACCCGAGGGCCCCGCGTTCCACCGGATGGAGCGCACCGCGATGTACCGCCACGTCGGCGTGATCCACGAGGACCATTACTATCCCGCAATGCTGCGCAACCTGTCGGCTTCGGGCGCGCTGATCTCGGGAATCGTCGATGTGCCGAACGGTACGCGCTTCGTTATCGATTTCGGCGAGGGGCAATTCGTGATCGGCACCGTGCGCCGCACCCGCGAACATCATCAGGGCGTCCAGTTCGACCGCGAGCTGGTCAGCGACGGCAATGGCGGGCTGTGCACGCGCAACCGCATCCTGGCGCATCATCTGCTGGCCGCCGGCATCCCGCGCAGCGGCGATGAGTTTATGACCCACCAGATCTCGCAACTGGCGGCGGGCAAGATCAGCATGCCGTCCTTCGCGGTGCTCAACAAGAACGGCACGATCACCACCGGCCCCCGCATGACCCCTGATAAAGCCGCCTGAGGCCCCCGCCCCGCAAGGCGCCCCGCAACGCGCCCCGCAAGGCGGCCCACAAGCGGGTTGCAACGCCGCCGCGATCGTTACACACCGCGCGCAACCCCTTGTTTGTGGAGCGCAGCCATGTCCGAAACCTATTCCCCGCCCCCGGTCTGGACTTGGGACGCGCCCAGCGGCGGCGCTTTTGCCAATATCAACCGCCCCATCGCCGGGCCGACGCATGACAAGGCGCTGCCGGTCGGCAAGCACCCGTTTCAGCTACATTCGCTGGCCACGCCCAACGGGCAGAAGGCGGGGATCATGTTCGAGGAATTGTTGGCGGCGGGGCACAGCGGCGCCGAATATGACGCCTGGCTGATCGACATCGGCGAAGGAGAGCAATTCGGCAGCGGCTTTGTCGGCATCAACCCCAATTCCAAGATCCCGGCGCTGCTCGACCTGTCCGGGCCGCAGCCGATCCGCGTGTTCGAATCGGGCGCGATCCTGCTGCATCTGGCCGAGAAATTCGGCGCCTTCATCCCCCAGACCCCGGCGGGTCGCGCCGAATGCCTCAGCTGGCTGATGTGGCAAATGGGCAGCGCACCGTTCATCGGCGGCGGCTTTGGCCATTTCTACCATTATGCGCCGGTCAAGATCGAATATGCGATCAACCGCTATGCCATGGAAACCAAGCGCCTGTTCGATGTCGCCAACCGCCGGCTGGGCGAGAGCCGCTATCTGGCAGGCGACGACTACACCATCGCCGATATTGCCGCCTATGTCTGGCTGGGCAATATCTATCGCGGTGACGCTTACGGCGATGCGGGCACATTCCTGTCGATGCACGAATATGAGCATGTTGGGCGCTGGGTGGGAGAGATCGGCATTCGCCCCGGCGTGCGGCGCGGGCGGCTGGTCAACAACCGCAAGGGCCTGCTGGAGCGCCATGCAGCGGCGGATTTCGACACGCTGGCGCCCGAATTGCTGGGCGAGCCGGCGCGGGCATCCTGAGGTGCGGAACCCCTTTCCATCCACGCCAACTGCCGCTAAGCGCTCAGCCGGCCCGTCTGCGGGTCAGGCGCTGTTGGGGCGTCGCCAAGTGGTAAGGCACCGGCTTTTGATGCCGGCATTCGGAGGTTCGAATCCTCCCGCCCCAGCCAGCAAGTCATTGGTTTGGGCCGGGTTTCGGGTCAATGACGCGAAAGGCGCGCAAATCTGCGGACTTTCAAAGCCAAATTGCACTTTGGAGAGGGGCTTCGCTGCCGAATTCCTCGCTCAAATTTCAGACTTTCTCTAATCAGAGTGCGGCCAGTACAGTTTCCAAGTGCCGGAAATTTGTAAGCGGGTGCTGTAGGCCGCCTTGCGTTTGAGGGCGTTGGTCCGATGGTTGTCGCCCTTGGGTTTGGAGCGGTGGGTGACGGATCAGGTTGTTGAAGTGTCGGCAGGTGATACGACTGGTCATACGACCGGTCGTATGAGTGGTTGCATCACGGTAATCGATCGAGTTTCCGGCCGCCGCTACTGGACGGTCGAGCAGAAGCTGTCGATGTTGCGCGATGCCTTCGGCGCCGGTGGGTGCGTTCGCACGGCGATGGATTTGCACGAGGTTTCGAGCGGGCAGCCTTACATTTGGCGGCGGCAAGCGATGTCGGGTGAGCGGGCCGGCAGGTCGATGGCCGTACCTGTTCTTCCGGCA
>JANXUK010000023.1 GCA_025356275.1 Sphingomonadales bacterium
ACAGCGCTCCGCTGACGATGGTCACGCCCATCTCGGCGCAGACTTGCCGGATGATGTCACACACCCGCGTGCGCACCTCGCCGTGGAGCACCTTGTAACGATACTTCGGCGCCCAGACGATGTGATAGCGATGATGAAAAAACGTGTGACTGCCCGTGCTGTAGCCCATAGCCGGTAACCTCGGAGAAAATGAGACTCAACGCCCTTCGGGCTGTCTCATTTTCTCCGAGGTTACAGGCTATCGAGCGAGTCGAAGGCTGAAGCCCTTCCCGACTGAAAGTCGGGGGTTTGAAACCGAAGGCGGGACAATCAATCCACTAGGGGTCAGAATGCGCGGTCGTGAACCAGCACGCGGAATGTTACCGCAATGATCAACAGGTCGCGCCACAGCGACCAGCCATCGAGATATTCGAGATCGGAATTCAGCCGGCTGGCCAGATCCGCCTCATGCTGGGTTGCGCCGCGCAGGCCCCGGACCTGGGCGAGGCCGGTTAGGCCGGGCTTGAGCGCGTGCCGCTGCCAATAGCGGGTGTCGACCTCCCAGAACAGCTTGTCACCGGCCTGTGAGCCGATCGCGTGCGGGCGCGGGCCAACCAGGCTCATCTCGCCCTTCAGAACATTGAGCAGCTGCGGCAGCTCGTCGATGCTGGTGCGGCGGATCAGCTGGCCCACCCGCGTCACCCGGGCGTCCAGCCGGGTCGCCGATTGCCTCCCATCGCGCCCGCTGGCGGTGCTACGCATCGAGCGGAACTTGTAGATCACGAAGAAGCGGTTGCCGCGCCCGACCCGGCGCTGCACAAACAGCACCGGCCCGCGCGTCTCCAGCTTGATGGCAATCGCCACCATCAGCAGCAGTGGCGACAGCACCAGCAGGCCGACGCTTGCCACCACCAGATCGAACGCCCGCTTGGTAAAGCGCGCGCGCATGCCCAGCGGCCCTACCGAAACCTGAAGCAACCCTCTCCCGCCCGCGATGCGCGCACCCTGCGCGTTCAATTCCGCAACGGTGTCGTCGATCACCTCGCCCAGCACATTGGTGCCCTTGAGGATCATCGCCCATTGCGCGCGGCGCGCGGGCAGCGAGCTGACGATCACCCGGTCGGCATTGCGCAGCACCAGCCCCAACCGGTCGAGCGCATGCGGATTGTCGAGCGCCGGCTTGAGATCAAACGCCTTGGCAGAGATGTGATACGCGCCCTCCAACATGACCGGCGGCCCGCCATCATTGATCACCAGATCGTTGGTGATGTTGGGGCCGCAGCGCCAGGCGACGAAATCGCGCATATAGGTCCGGCTCCACGCCAGCATCGATGCCGCCAACACCACATCGAACGTGAAATTGAGCCGTGAAAACTCCGCCGTCGATTTGTTGTAGAAGGTGATGAACAGCACCACCGCCGTGGACCCCAGCAAACCCGCCAGCGCCCGGCCAAGGCTATGGCTGCCACTGCGCAACGCAGCGATCGAAAACGCCCCGTTCGACAGGGCGGCGGTCAGGTAGACCGGCAGCAACAGCTGGACCAGCAACAGCGATTCGCCAACGCCCCAGGCGCCGCGATAGATAAATCCGGCGGCCGCGAAGCTGATCGCCAGCGCAGCAATATCGGTGATCATCATCGCCAGATAGCATTGCATCCGGCGGCGCCCCAATGAGGGCAATAGCGGCAGAGCAATCGATTTCGCCTTTGCCCGCGCGGTCGCGGAGCGGCGAAAAGATTTCTCAATACGGTTCGTGGGGGCGTTCATTGCCTGCCTCCGGCTAGTTCGAAATATTGCTATGGACCAACCGGCCCAAGGACCGGAAAGCACGCAGCTGTACGGCCAGTTGGGGACCGCCATACCACAGCGCTGCACCGCAACAAATGCCTCGATAAGCAAGAGTTCCCTGAATGGGACATCCACTCAGACCGGCTAACGCGCCTTAACGGGGGTTCGCGCCCGCAGGGTATGGGCGTGCTGCGCGATCTGGGTCAATTCCTGGCTCAGCAGCAATTTTGCGCTCTGGTTGTTCGCAAGCAGAGACTGGTGCAGCGTGACCAGCCGTTCGACCAGCCGCCCCGCCCGCGCCCCGCGCCAGATGCCGAGCTGGGTCTGAACCTGGCGTTCCTCATTCTTGAACACCCGCCGCGCCGCCCGCTCGCTGTCGATCAGCGCCTGTATATTGCCGCTCGCGCCCAATTTGCCGGCCAGTTGCGCCAGCAGGCCGACCCGGCGCTCAATCGCCAACAGCACCCCCACCGGGCTCAGTCCCAGATCGTCCATCCGGCGCAATTCGCTGGGAAACCTGCCGACATTCCCGCTCAGCACCGCATCGACCAGTGGCGCAAAGCCGTCCTCTTCGGTTGGCGCCCCAATCGCGTCCAGCGCCTCGGCATCGGCACTGCGCGGCGCCTGCGGGCTGGCATCGAGATACAGCGCCAGCTTGGTGATCTCGGACTGCGCCAGCCGGATATCGAGCCCGGCACCACGCCCGATCCGCTCCGCCAGTTCACTGGTCAGCGTCACCCCGGCGGCCCCTGCCAGCTGGCGCAGGTTGGCGGCCATGGATTTCATGTCGGGCGGATAGAATATCGCGACCAGCGCATCGGGGCGGTCGATCAACAACTTGGCGGTGCGCGATTTGTCGGTGGCCGATGTGGCGATGATCAGCACCGGGCACGGGGGCACATCGCTGGCCAGCAGATTGGCGACCGCATCATGCGCCTCATCGCCCTGCACCCGCGCCACGATATGCCGCGTGTCGCCGAACAGCGAGACCGAACGCGCCGCATCGCCCAGCAACACCGGATCGCGCCGCAGATCGGCGCCCGCCAGATCGACCCGCTCGCCCGGATTGTCGAGCATGGCGATTAAGTGCTGCGCCGCCTGATGCGCGCCGGCCTCATCGGGGCCGCAGAAGAAGAACACCTTGGCCTTACCCACCACGTTGGGGGCTTGGCGGGCAAAACTGCCTTGATCCGCCTTCACTTGCCCGGCGCGGGCGTGTCTGGTGGCAGCTTGCGCAATTGTACCGCCAATTGAGTGACGATGCGGTCCGCCACGATCCGCGTCAGGTTTTCGAGCGCGGTCTGCTCCGCCGCTACCGTGCCATATTCCGACGTCACGACATCAATGCCGCCATCCGACCCGGCGGTGGCATCGAGCAGGATCGCCCCGCTGGCCAGATCGACCAGCTGATACCGCGCGCGCAAACTCCGCCGCTCCCGCCCCACGGTGTTGTTGGAGAGCAGGCCGAGCCCCTCCAGCCGGTCATCCAGCCGCACATCGAGCCGATAGCGCGCGCCGCTCACCGCGCCGTCGCCGGTGCCCAGCCGGTCGACCAGCGCATTGTGCATCAGCCAACCGGCGCGGCCGGGGATCACCGGCACCGTCACCGCGCCCAGCCCGCCAGCCACCGCCCCGCCACTGCCGCCGGAATACAGCGGCTGAAGCCCGCAGGCTGACAGCGCCAGGGTGGCCAGCAATGCCGGGGCAAGGGCCAGTAAAAGAGAGCGCGCCCGCATCTCAGGCGACCAGATTGACCAGGCGATCGGGCACGACGATCACCTTTCGAATTTCCGCCCCGTCCAGCGCGCGGCGCACCTTGTCGCTGGCGCGTGCGGCGGCCTCCAGCTCGTCGCGGCCGGTGCCCTTGGCCACCACCAGCGTGTCGCGCAATTTGCCCATCACCTGCACCGCGATGGTCACCTTATCCTCGACCAGCAGCGCCGGATCGACCACGGGCCAGGCCGCCTCAGCCACCAGCCCCGCCCCGCCGATCGCGGCCCAGCCTTCCTCGGCCAGATGCGGCATCATCGGCGCCGCCATCAGCAACACCGCGCGAATCGCCGCCGACCGGCTGGCCGATGGCGCCGCCTTTTCGGCCGCCGTGGTCAGCTCATAGATCCGCGCGACCGCCTTGTTGAACGCCAAAGCCTCGATATCCTGCGCAGCGGCATGCACCGCCTGATCGCGCTTGCGATCGAGCGCCTTGTCGCCGCCCACCGCCGCCGCATCATATTGCCCGAACAGCCGCCACAGCCGCTGAACAAAGCGCGCGCAACCCTCGATCCCGGCCTCGGACCACGGCAGATCGCGCTCAGGCGGCGAATCGGACAGCATGAACCAGCGGATCGCATCGGCACCGTATTTTGCGACCATCGGGTCGGGGTCGATCACGTTCTTTTTGGACTTGGACATTTTTTCGACACGGCCGATGGCTACGCGCCGTCCTGTGGACTTCTCGACAGCCACACCATCATTCACTTCGACATCGTTCGGTCCGAACCAGACGCGACCTAACGGATCGCCGACACCCATTTCGCCAACCCCCGGATCGCGATAATACGTGATGTGCGTCACCATCCCCTGCGTAAACAGGCTGCCGAAGGGCTCGGCCACGTCGATCATGCCGATATGTTTCAACGCCCGGGTCCAGAACCGCGCGTACAGGAGATGCAGGATCGCATGCTCGATCCCGCCGATATATTGCGCCACCGGCAGCCAACGAGCGATCTCCGCCGGATCGAATGGGCGGTCCTTGGGCTGGCTGGCAAAGCGCAGGAAATACCAGCTCGAATCGACGAATGTATCGAGCGTATCGGTCTCGCGCAGCGCCGCCGCTGCGCATTGCGGACAGGCGACATGCTTCCAGGTCGGATGCCGTTCCAGCGGGTTACCAGGCGTCTTGAAATCGACATCCTCGGGCAGAACCACCGGCAATTGCGCCTTGGGCACCGGCACCACGCCGCAGGCCGCGCAGTGGATGAACGGGATCGGCGTGCCCCAATAGCGTTGCCGCGAGACGCCCCAATCGCGCAGCCGCCACACCGTGCGCCCCTCGCCCCAGCCCTCGGCCTCGGCGCGGGCGATGACGGCGGCTTTGGCCTCGGCGACCGGCATTCCGTCGATAAAGCCCGAATTGACGCAGATGCCCTCGCCCGATTCCGCACCCAACAAAGCCGCGTCGGCCTCGGCAGCAGAGGTGGCGACCACGCGGCGGATCGGCAGGCCGTATTTGGTCGCAAATTCAAAGTCGCGCGCGTCATGCCCCGGCACACCCATCACCGCGCCGCTGCCATATTCGATCAGCACGAAATTGGCGATCCACACCGGCAAGGTCGCGCCCGGAATCAGCGGATGCGCCACGGTCAGCCCGGTGTCGAAGCCCAGCTTCTCCGCCGTCTCCAGTTCTACCGCAGTGGTGCCGCCCTGCTTGCATTTTGCAATGAACGCAGCGGCCTGGGGATTGCTCGCCGCGGCCTGTAACGCCAGCGGATGCTCGGCTGCCACCGCCACAAAGCTTGCACCAAAGATCGTGTCGGGCCGCGTGGTATAGACCGCGACTTCCCCGGCAAAATTGGCACCAGCAAACCGGAACTCTAGCCCCTGCGACTTGCCGATCCAGTTTTCCTGCATCAACCGCACCTTGTCAGGCCAGCCGTCCAGCTCGCCCAGCCCGGCGAGCAATTCCTCGGCAAACAGCGTGATCTTGAGGAACCACTGCGACAATTTGCGCTTCTCGACCAGCGCGCCCGAACGCCAGCCCCGCCCGTCGATGACCTGTTCATTGGCCAGCACGGTTTGATCCACCGGATCCCAATTGACCGCGCTTTGCTTGCGCGTCACCAGCCCGGCGGCGTAGAGATCGAGGAATAGCGCCTGCTCATGCCCGTAATATTCGGGCTCACACGTGGCAAGTTCCCGGCTCCAGTCGAGCGCGAAGCCCAGCCGCTTCAGCTGCGCCTTCATATTGGCGATATTGGCGCGGGTCCAGCCGCCGGGGTGGACACCATGCTCCATCGCGGCATTCTCGGCGGGCATGCCAAACGCGTCCCAGCCCATCGGATGCAGCACCTCACAGCCCTGCATCCGCCGGAACCGGGCCAGCACATCGCCCATCGTGTAATTGCGGACATGCCCGATATGAATCCGTCCCGAAGGATACGGAAACATCTCCAGCACATAGGCGCGCGGTTTCTCGCTGGCGTCATCGGCCACGAAACAGCGCGCATCGTCCCACGCCGCCTGCCAGCGGGCATCGGCTTGCGCAGGATCGAAACGCTCGGTCATGGACGAAAGACTCCGAGCGGGAACAGCCGCTTAATGGGCAATGGCATCACGGCGAATATCGCGCGCCTTGGTCAGGATCACATCCTCCAGCTTCTGGACGGTCGCGGCCTGCACCGGCGCCTCGACCCATTGCCCACCGCTAAGCACCTGACGGCTGGCGGCGATGCGCAGCGCGTCGGCGCGCAGATCACGGTCAAGGATGGTGACGGTCAGCTTCATCCGGTCGCCCGGATTGTTGGGATTGGTATACCAGTCGGTGACGATCACCCCGCCCTGGCTGTCGGTCTGAAGCAGCGGCATGAACGACAGCGTGTCGAGGCTGGCGCGCCACAGATAGGCATTGACCCCGATGGTGGTGATGTTGCTGGCCGGCAGCTCAGTGGTCGGCCTGTGATTGTGGTGATGGTGGAACGGCAACGAAACGCCATGATGGGCACAGCCTGCCAGCGCCAAAGCGCCCGCTCCGGCCAGCGCAATCCGTGCGGCAAAGCGGACATAGCGCCGGCGTGGCACGGGGGCGCCCGATGTCTTACCCGATGTTTTGCTGGCATTGGCTTGGCTGGCATTCATGTCGTTTCCAGATCCCGTTCTGTTGGCCGGCGGATAACCAGACCATAAGCCTGGCCGGGCCGGGGGGCCCATGGTCCAAACCGTGTCCCCGCCTCTATAGCCGCGCCAGCCGCCCCGGCAAGTGGGCGTCGGCGTGCCAGCCACGATCATGCCACAACTCGCCGCATCGCACTTTCGCCAGCTGCCGCTTTGGTGTAAGGCAGCGCCATTATGGCAGATCGCCTTCCCCGCACCCGCAAGACCGCTCGCCCCGCCGATGCTGCGCCGATGCCTCGGCCCGCCCCGGCGCCGCTGCGCGCTTCACCGCCGGCGCTCCCCGCTTCACCGCCGGCGCTCCGCACCACGCCGGCGGCGCTGATCATCGCAGGCGCGGTGGCGGCGCTGGCTCTGCCCAGCGCGGTGCTCGCCTTCTCCAGCCGGCTGGATGTGGCGCCCCCCGGCGGCAATGCCAACCAAGGCCTGGGCAGTTTCGCGCCCGGCTCGATCGATCCTCATCTGGCGCGCGCACTGGCCTCGCGCACCCCGGGCATGGGGGCGCTGTTCCGCTTTACCCCGGCCGGCCTTGCCGCCCGGCCCGACCGGCTGGTCACGGTGGCGGTGCGCGTCGGCCAGGAAACCGCCCAGACCATCATCGTGCGCGCTGCCACCGCCCGAACCGGCGGAGCGCCGGCCAGCGCATCGACCACGGCGCTGCGCATCGCGCCCGCAGCGTATAATCTGGGTCTGTTGCACTCGTATCAGGGGTTTGCTCCGGGCATGCAGAATTTCGTGCTGGCTGGCGAGTCGCGGCGCGCCGACACTCCGGACCTCAACGCGAATTTCAGCGGCGGCGAGCGGGGCGGCGAGTCTGGCGGAGCCGCTGGGCAGGCGCCCCGCCTCGCCGCGCATCTGCAATTGGGCGAGCGTGATCGTCCCGGCCGTGCGCCCCGCACGCTGGAAAGCGTTGGCGAGCAATCGGTCGACCTGGGCGGCAGCTATCGGCTGACCCGGAACCTGGATGTCACGGCCGGGGTCCGCTATTCCCAGGACCGCGACCAGATCAAGCCGCTGGTCGATGGCAAGTCAGACAGCCAGGCAGTGTTCGTAGGAACGCAGTTCAAGTTCTAAGGGTGTTTGGCTGCCCGGAGTCTGTTTGACCCAGACTCACAGACTACCTCAACCAAAACGTCCCAGCGCATTTTTGTAAACAGTGCCGCTTGCCCCGCCTGCCCGCTTTGCGTAACCCCGGCAAACAACAAACACACAGGGGAGATGCAAGATGGCACGTGTCGCAATCGTAACCGGGGGCAGCCGGGGCATCGGCGAGGCTATCACGATCATGCTCAAGGCGCAGGGCTTCACCGTCGCGGCCAATTATGCGGGCAATGTCGACAAGGCCAAGGCCTTCACCGCGCGCACCGGCATCCCCGCCTATCAGTGGGACGTGGGCGATCATGCGGCTTGCCTGACGGGCTGCGAGAAGGTCGCGGCCGATCTTGGCCCCATCGACGTGGTGGTCAACAATGCCGGCGTGACCCGCGACGGCGTGCTGCACAAGATGACCTTCGAAGATTGGAACGACGTCATCCGCATCAACCTCGGCGGCTGTTTCAACATGGCCAAGGCCTGCTTCCCCGGCATGCGCGAGCGCAAATGGGGCCGGATCGTCAACATCGGCTCGGTCAACGGCCAGTCGGGGCAATATGGCCAGGTCAACTACGCCGCCGCCAAATCGGGCATCCACGGCTTCACCAAGGCGCTGGCGCAGGAAGGCGCGAAATTCGGCGTGACGGTGAACGCCATCGCGCCAGGCTATATCGACACCGACATGGTCGCCGCCGTGCCCGCGCCGGTGCTGGAAAAGATCGTGGCTAAGATCCCGGTCGGCCGCCTGGGCCAAGCCGAGGAAATCGCGCGCGGCGTTGCCTTCCTGTGCTCCGAGAACGCGGGGTTTGTTACCGGCTCTACGATGAGCATCAATGGCAGGCAACACATGTATTG
>JANXUK010000033.1 GCA_025356275.1 Sphingomonadales bacterium
GTCGGAATGTCGAGCTTGTTGTAGGTCACCTTGTCGCCATCGATATCCAGCACCGCGATCCGGTTGTCCGGCGAGCGCACCGCGTAGGCATGCTTTCCGATATGTCTCGCCGCCGGGCAGGGTGTCGGCACTCGACCAAAAAATGGCTGAAGCCTTTCCCGACTGAAAGTCGGGGGTTTGAAACCGAAGGCGGCACAATCAATCCACTAGGGTGTGTTGAGATTTAGGCTAGGCCGCAGCGAGCCGTAGGCGACCGCAGGGCAAAATGGTGGTTCTCCCCGACCCGGAGCGCAGCGCAGCGCACTTCAGTACGTGAGTACCGGAAGCGGGGAGAGCCGCCATTTGCAGCCCCGGCATAGGCAGAATATCAACACAGCCTAGCTCATCACCAGCCCGGCGTCGACGTTGATCGACTGCCCGGTGATCGTGCGTGCCTCGTCCGAGGCCAGGAACAGCGCCAGATTTGCTACATCCGCCGGCGTGCTGAAGGTCTTGAGCGGCAGCGGCGCTTGGATCTGCGCGCGGATCACGCTTTGCGCCACGCCCTGCTCGGCGGCGATGCGCGCCATATAGCCGGTCATCAGATCAGTCTCGATCGCGCCGGGCACCACGCAATTGCAGCGGATGCCATGCTCGCCCACTTCCTTGGCGATGACTTTGGTCAGAATGCGCAGCGCGCCCTTGGCGGCGGAGTAATGGCTCTTGCGGACCATCCCGTCCCAGCCCGCGCCCGACGAGAAATTGACGATCGCCCCCGATTTGCGCGCCAGCATCGAGGCATTGAGCACCTCGCGGCTGCACAGCATCGCCGCCGTCACATCTACGGCAAAGGTAGCGTTCCAGTTTTCGAGCGTCTGCTCCCAGATATGCAGGTCGCGCCCCGGCACCGCTGCGTTGTTCATCAGCACATCGACCTGGCCCCAGCGTTCCATCGCGGCAATATCGGCCTCGCTGGTGACATCGGTGGTGACCGCCAGCGCGGCGCCGGGATGCGCTTCATTGATCGCGTCCGCCGCCGCCGCGATCATCTCACCGCGCCGCGCCGCCAGCAGCACATGCGCGCCCTCCTCCGCCAGCATCGCCGCCATGACCGGGCCGAGGCCGCTGCTGGCGCCGGTGATAATCGCGACTTTTCCCGTGAAGCGGGTCATTTTTGGTCCCGCAAAGCGGGTCATATCTCGCTGACCCGGCGCATCATCGCGTGGCTTTCGTCCGAACCGTTGAGCGCACGGTTGCTGCGCTCGGCGATGCGCCAGCCCTCGCCGGTGCGCACCAGCCGCCATTCGTTGACCGCTGCGCGCCAGACGAACCAGCGCTCGCCCTCCTGCAGGACCACGAAGGAATAGCCGACCGCGCAGGCCGTGTCGCCATGCACGCTGATTTTGGGGGTGCCGGTGAAATGCGCGGCGCCGGTGCCTATCAGGGCCTGGTGCCCTGCGCTTTCATACATCGCGACCAGATCGTCAGGGGCTTGCAATCGCGTGGTGCAGCCACCGGGCAGCGTGAAATCATAGCCTCCGCCCGCCTGCCACAGCGCCGCTGCCGCCGCGCTGCTCCCCGAATCGACCAGTGGCCCGTAGGAATTGAGCAGGTCGAGGATTTCCAGCCGGTCCTCGACGATGCGCAGGCGCGTTTCCAGCGCGGCGAGGCGGGTTTCGATACTCAAGCGTTCGGGCTCACAGCTTGGGCAGCGTCACCCCGCGCTGGCCCATATATTTGCCCGCGCGATCGGCATAGGAGGTCTCGCAAGGTTCATTGCCGGCCAGAAACAGGAACTGGCACGCGCCCTCATTGGCATAGACCTTGGCGGGGAGCGGCGTGGTGTTGGAGAATTCGAGCGTCACATGCCCCTCCCAGCCGGGCTCCAGCGGGGTGACGTTGACGATGATCCCGCAGCGGGCATAGGTGCTCTTGCCCAGACAGATCACCAGCACATCGCGCGGCACCCGGAAATATTCAACGGTGCGGGCGAGCGCGAAGCTGTTGGGCGGGATGATGCAGACATCGGTCTTGCGATCGACGAAGCTGCGCGGATCGAAGTTTTTCGGATCGACCACCGAGCTGTCGACATTGGTGAAGATCTTGAATTCGTCGGCCACCCGCGCGTCATAACCATAGGATGACAGGCCATAGGAAATGCAGCCGTCCCGGCGCTGCGATTCCACAAAGGGCTCGATCATTTGTGTGCCCAGCGCTTGTTGCCGGATCCATTTGTCGGAGAGAACTGCCATGTCGGGGCTTGTGGCGGATGCAGGAGGTTGGGGCAATGTTTGTTTGCCCGCCTGCTGGCGGGAAAGCCTGTTCCTTCACTACCTCCCCTTCGGCGGCACGATCTCGAACATCACCGGCCATTCCTTGCCGGTGACATACAGCCGGCGGTGCCTGGCGTCCCAGGCGATGCCATTGGGGACCTGATCCTCGCCCGTGGCGCCAGCCTTGCGGTGGAGTTCGGCGAGGTTGATCCAGCCGATCACATGGCCGTCGCCCGGATCGATGCGCGCGATGAAATCGGTCAGCCACACATTCGCTAGAATTTCGCCATCGACATATTCCAGCTCGTTGAGGCGGCGCAGGGGCTGGCCCTCGGCGGTGACGTGGAGCAGGCGTTTGACCCGGAAACTGGCGGGGTCGATGAAGCGCAACACATCGCTGCCATCCGACATGATCAGGCCCCCGCCCTTGCCATCTTCGGTGCCGTCCCCGGTCAGCGCCCAGCCTTCGCCGAGGTAGCTGAATCGGCCGATCTGGCGCAGGCCATCCTTGCTCCAGCGGAAGCCGATGCCATCGGTCCAGGTTAGGCTGAGGATCGTGCCGTGCCACGGCGCGATGCCTTCACCGAATAGTGGCGCGGCGATCTTTGCCGCGCGCAGCACATGGCCAGTCGCCAGATCGACCTGGCGTACGCTGGACCGCCCGGACTGGCCGGTGCTTTCATACAGCACGCCATCCTCGATAAACAGGCCCTCGGTATAGGCGCCCCGGTCATGCGGCAGGGTGCGAACCACCTGCGCCGGCTGGACCGGCAGTTCGGCATGCGCCAGCACCGGCGCAAGCAATGCGGCCAATGCCAGCAGGAGGGCCCGCTTGCGCATCGGATCAATCTCGCAGCAGCTCGTTGATGCCGGTCTTGGCGCGGGTCTGGGCGTCCACCGTCTTGACGATGACCGCGCAATACAGCGACGGCCCCGGTGAGCCATCGGGCAAAGGCTTGCCCGGCAGGCTGCCGGGCACCACCACGGCATAGGGCGGGACGCGGCCGATATGGACCTCACCGGTGGCACGGTCGATGATCTTGGTGCTGGCGCCGAGGAACACACCCATCGAGAGCACCGCGCCGGTGCCGACGATCACCCCCTCGGCCACCTCGGAGCGGGCGCCGATGAAGCAATTGTCCTCGATCACCACCGGGCCGGCCTGCAACGGCTCCAGCACGCCGCCGATCCCTGCGCCACCCGAAATATGGACATTTTTGCCAATCTGCGCACAGCTGCCGACGGTGGCCCAAGTGTCGATCATGCTGCCTTCACCCACATAGGCCCCCAGATTGACGAAGCTGGGCATCAGCACCACCCCTTTGGCGATATAGGCGCTGTGGCGGACCACCGCGCCCGGCACCACGCGAAAACCGGCGCCCTGAAAGCGTGCCTCGTCCCAGCCGGCGAATTTCAGCGGCACCTTGTCGTAAGCGGGCGCGCCGGCGGCACCGCCCTCGATCACGCCATTGTCGTCCAGCCGGAACGAGAGCAGCACCGCCTTCTTCAGCCATTGGTTGACCCGCCAGCCGCCCCCCAAAGGGCCAGAGGTGCCGTCCGGTTCGGCCACCCGCGCCGCGCCCGTATCGAGCAGGGCCAGCGCCGCATCGACATCGCTGCGGATGGCGCTGCTGGCCGGGGTGACATGCGCGCGGTCCTCCCATGCGGCTTCGATGGCGGCGGCGAGCGGGGCGTGGCTGGTCATCTGGCAATTCCTTGTTGAGCGGCTTGCGCCTATCGCTTGGCGCGTGTCAGGACAAGTCATCTGCCGCTCGTGGTCGGTTTCCAGCAATTGGCACCGTATCCCTGTATCGCGCGTCCCAATGCGCACAATCACCAGGACGACCGGCAAACTTTGAATCCCCCTCGACGCTGCTGCGCACAATAGATACCACGGGGCGGAGAGCGGGGAAACGGCGTGCATATCCTATTCAGCCTGACCGGTATGGCGGTGATCGTCATCGCCGCGCTGGCCTTGAGCCAGAACCGCCGGGCGATCCGCCTGCGCGTGGTGGGGGCAGCATTTGCCTTGCAGGCAGGGTTGGCCGCGCTGGTACTGTATTTCCCGCCGGGTCGGGCCGCTTTGCAGGCGGCGGCGGGGGCGGTGAACGCGCTGCTCGGCTATGCCCATGTCGGGGTGATGTTCCTGTTCGGACCACTGGCGGCGCCCAATGCGGGCGGGGCCAGCTTTGCGATTGCCGCGCTGCCAGTGATCGTCTTTTTCGCGGCGCTGATATCGGTGCTGTATCATATCGGCCTGATGCCGCTGGTGATCCGGTGGATCGGGGGTGCGCTGGAGAAAATCACCGGGATCAGCCGGGTGGAATCTTTGTGCGCGGCGGCCAACGTCTTTGTCGGGCAATCGGAGGCGCCGCTGGTGATCCGGCCCTATCTCGCGGCGCTGGCCCCGTCACAGCTGTTCTGCGTGATGGTGGTGGGGATGGCCGGGGTGGCGGGGACGATGCTGGCGGCTTACGCGGCGATGGGCGTGCGCACCGATTACCTGGTCGCAGCAGCGTTCATGTCGGCGCCGGGCGGGATTGCGATGGCCAAGCTGATCATGCCCGATCCACCGGGTGCGGCCTTGCCCGAGCCCGATGAGACGGTGCTGCCGCCGGCGTCCCATAACAACGTGTTGATCGCCATCGCCGAGGGCGCGGAGACCGGGCTGCGGCTGACGGTGGCGGTGGGTGCGATGGTACGCGCTGATGGCGCTGGCCAATGGTGTGCTCGCTGCGCTGGGCGGGCTGGTGGGGTGGCCCGGCCTGTCGTTTCAGCTGCTGCTGGGCTATGCGTTTGCCGGGCTGTTCCGGCTGCTTGGCGCGCCCGATTGGGCCGAGGCTTTGCGCGATGGTGCGCTGTTTGGCACCAAGCTTGTGCTGAACGAATTTGTCAGCTTTGCCGACCTGGCCAAGACGCACGACCTGTCGCGGCAAAGCGTGGCGATCGTGACCTTTGCGCTGTGCGGGTTAGCCAATATCGGCTCGCTGGGGATTCAGCTGGCGGTGACCGGCGGGCTGGCCCCGACACAGCGCGCGGTGATCGCGCGGCTCGGGTTGCGGGCGCTGGCGGCCGGCGCGCTGTCCAATCTGATGAGCGCAGCGCTGGCCGGGCTGTTCCTGTCGCTGTGAGGAGAGAGGCAAGCCCGCGCGGCGTGCTGCCAAGGCCGCGCAGCGTTTTGCTGGTGATCGCGGGGGTTCTGGCGCTGTTGGCGCTGATGCTGGGGGCGCTGCATTGGCGTGGCAGGATGGCGGCGATGCTCCATCCGGGCGAGGCGAAGATCGTGTTGACGCAAGGGCCGCAGGATCGCGAATACGGGCATTTCGCGATCTGCCACGGACCGGGGCGCACTACCTGCGTGATCGATGGCGACACCATCTGGTATCGTGCCGCCAAGATCCGGCTGGCCGACATCAACGCCCCCGAAGTGTCCGAGCCGACCTGCGATGCAGAACTCGACCTGGGCGAGAAAGCGACCAACCGAATGGTGGAGTTGCTCAATCAGGGGCGGTTCAGCCTGGTGCCGCTGCCGGGGCGCGACGCAGATGTCTATGGGCGAAAGCTGCGCACGATCACGCGCGGCGGGCGCAGCCTGGGCGGCGTGCTGGTGGCTGAGGGCCTGGCCGAGCGATGGGTGGGCGTGCGGCGCGACTGGTGTGATTAGGGGTGGGCATCGGGGGCCGTCCCTAATCACACCAGTCGCCGTGCTCTTATGCCATGGTTAACCCTCGGCTGGTATGGGCTAGCCCATGACCACACCTCTCAAGATCCTCATCATCTTCGGTACGCGGCCCGAGGCGATCAAGCTGTTTCCGGTGGTGAAGGCGCTGGCCGCCGATCCGCGCTTCATGGCGCGAGTGTGTGTTTCGGCACAGCATCGCGGCATGCTGGATCAGGTGCTGGAGATTGCGGGCATCATGCCCGACCACGATCTCGACCTGATGCGCCCCGATCAGAGCCTCGATGCGCTGACTGCGGCGCTGCTGGTCGGGATCGGCAAGGTGATGGACCTTGAAAAGCCCGACCGGGTGATGGTGCAGGGCGATACCGCCACCGCCATGGCGGGCGCGATCGCCGCCTATTACCGCAAGCTGCCGGTCGACCATGTCGAGGCGGGGCTGCGCTCGGGCAATATCTATCACCCCTGGCCCGAGGAGGTGAACCGCAAGGTCATCGGCAGCATCGCGGCACTGCATTTCGCGCCCACCGAGACATCGGCAGCGGCGCTGCGGCGGGAGAATGTGGCGGCCTCTGGCATCCATGTGACCGGCAATACGGTGATCGACGCGCTGCATTGGGTCTCCGCGCGGATTGGAGCCGAGCCGGGTTTGGCCGCCGGGCTGGCCGATCTGGAGGCGCGGTTTGCTGACAAGCGGATCATCGGCGTCACCAGCCACCGGCGCGAGAATTTCGGCGGCGGGCTGGAGGGTATTGCCGAGGCGGTGCGCCAAATCGCGGCGCGCCCCGACGTGGCGATCATCTTTCCGGTCCACCCCAACCCAAATGTCCGCGCGGTGATGGATAGCGCGCTGGCCGGCCTCGCCAATGTGGCGATGATAGAGCCGCTGGATTACCCGCATTTCGCGCGGCTGCTGAGCATTGCCGAGATCATGCTGACCGATAGCGGCGGGGTGCAGGAGGAAGCGC
Organism: Sphingomonadales bacterium; assembly: GCA_025356275.1. Classification (GTDB taxonomy): domain Bacteria; phylum Pseudomonadota; class Alphaproteobacteria; order Sphingomonadales; family Sphingomonadaceae; genus Novosphingobium. The sequence continues at coordinate 6,900 of JANXUK010000033.1, forward strand.
CGGCGCTGGGTAAGCCGGTGCTGGTGATGCGCGAAACCACCGAGCGGCCCGAGGGCGTGGAGGCCGGCACCGCGCGTCTGGTGGGAACCGATCCGGCGCGGATCGTTACCGAAATCTTCAATCTTCTCGACGATAAGGCCGCTTACGAGGCCATGGCGCGTGCCCATAATCCCTTTGGGGACGGGCATTCGGCGCAGCGAATTGTGGAGATTTTGTCGCATGAAATCGGACAGCAAGCTTGACGTCTGCGTCGTCGGGCTGGGGTATATTGGGCTTCCCACGGCGGCGATCATCGCGCGCGCCGGCTGCAAGGTGCTGGGTGTCGATGTGACGCAAAGCGTGGTCGACACGATCAATCGCGGCGAGATCCATATCGAGGAAGTCGATCTGGACGGGCTGGTGCATGGCGTGGTCGCGCGCGGGCTTCTCGCCGCCGATACCAAGGTCGCCGCCGCCGATGTGTTCGTGATCGCGGTGCCGACGCCATTCGACAAGAATCATGCGCCCGACATCTCCTATGTGCTGGCCGCCGCGCGTTCGGTCGCGCCGGTGCTGAAGGTGGGCGATATCGTGATCCTCGAATCGACCTCGCCGGTCGGCACCACCGAGGAAATCCGCGATCTGCTGGCGCAGCTTCGTCCCGATCTCAAGATGCCGGGCATGACCCGCGAGACCCCCGATGTGACGGTCGCCTATTGCCCCGAGCGCGTGTTGCCCGGGCGCATTCTGGAGGAGCTGACCAACAATGACCGCTCGATCGGCGGGATCACGCCGCGTTGCGCGCGCAAGGCGCTGGCGTTTTACAAGATCTTCGTGCGCGGCACCTGCATCGCCACCGATGCGCGCAGTGCCGAGATGACCAAGCTGGTCGAGAACGCCTATCGCGACGTCAACATCGCCTTTGCCAACGAGCTGTCGATCGTATCCGACAAGATGGGCCTTGATGTGTGGGAGGTGATCCGGCTGGCCAATCGCCATCCGCGCGTCAACATCCTGTCGCCCGGCCCCGGCGTTGGCGGGCATTGCATCGCGGTGGACCCGTGGTTCATCGTGCATGGCGCACCCGAGGATACCCCGCTGATCCGTACCGCGCGCGGCGTGAATGATGGCAAGATCCGTCACACCATCGCCAAGGCCGAGGCGTTGATCTCGGCGCATCCCACGGCGCGGGTGGCCTGTCTGGGCCTGGCGTTCAAGGCCAATATCGACGATTTCCGCGAGAGCCCGGCGCGGCTGGTCGCGGCGACGCTGGCGCGGCGTTTCGGCGCGCGCATCCAGGTGGTCGAGCCCTATGCCGATGGCCTGCCCCGCGAGTTCGACGGCACCGGCGCGACCCAGATCGACCTCGATACCGCGCTGGAAGAATGCGAGATCCTGATCGCGCTGGTCGACCATGACCAGTTCCGCGTCGTCCCGCTGGCCGAACGTGCCGCCAAGCTGGTCTATGACACACGCGGCATCTGGCCCGATCAACCCAAGCCCGGTGTTGCGGGCGAAGGCGAAAGTGGCTTGCGGCTGGCGAGCTGAAGTTTCGGGTTAGATGCGAGGGGATTGCCCCCTCGCACCTTACCCTTCCCCCTTGCCCCTTAAAAACCGCCGCGCGCCGCGCTTGCCGGCACCGCCGCCGCTTGCCGAAAAATCCGCTCGCCGCCGCGCGATCCCGAAGGTATCACCCCGCCATCCGCGCGCGCGACACTGCGCCGCCCAACCCGATCTGCGGTGCTAAGTGCCGAGGAGAACCCTGATGGGTCATGCAATGAGAGCCTTGCTGCTCACCACCACCGTGTTTGGCACCCTGTTCGGCCTTGCGCTGCCCCATGCCGCGATGGCCGCGCCGATGACCATGGCCGATGCTGCGCCGCCGGTGCCGCAGGGTAAGCTGGCCGATGCGATCACGCCCGCCGCGTATCGTTTGGACCTGACCGTCGACCCTGCCGCCGGGCGCTTTTCCGGGCATGTCGAGATCGATGCCAAGGTCAATGCACCCAGCCGTTTCGTTTATATACACGGCCGCGACCTGGCGGTCCATACCGCCACCGCGACATTCGGCGGGCGCACCATCACCGGCAGCTGGCAGCAGGTGGACCCCACCGGGGTCGCGCTGCTGACCTTTGCCGAGCCGCTGCCGGCGGGCAATGTGCGCTTTGCGTTTGATTATGACGCAGCGTTTCAGGACGGGCCGGCCGGGCTATTCCATGTGAAGGTTGGCGACAAATGGTATGGGTGGAGCCAGTTCGAATCGATCGACGCGCGCGCTGCCTATCCCGGGTTTGACCAGCCGGGTTACAAGCAGCCCTTCACCGTCACTCTGCGCACGCCCACGGGGCTGATGGCGGTGTCAAACGCGCCCGAGACCGGGGTGACCCAGGAGGGGGGCATGGATGTCCACCATTTCGCGCAGACCCTGCCGCTGCCGACCTATCTGCTGGCGCTGATGGTCGGGCCCTTTGCCGATGTCGCGGGGGCAATTCCGCCCACGCCGCAGCGAGACAGGGCGCTGCCGCTGCGCATCGTCTCGACTCAGCAGAACGCCGGCAGTCTGGCTTTTGCGCTGGACAATACCAAGCCGATCATCGCGCATCTGGAGAACTATTTCGGGCAGAGCTTCCCCTATCCCAAGCTCGACCTGATCACCGCGCCGATCATGCCCGGCGCGATGGAGAATGCCGGCGCCGATCTGTTCCAGGACGGTATCCTGGTCATGGATGGCAATGCCGCCACCCCCCAGAAGCGCGAGTTCGGCATGATCGTCAGCCATGAGCTGGCGCATCAGTGGTTCGGCGATCTGGTGACCCCGGCGTGGTGGGACGACATCTGGCTGAACGAGAGCTTTGCCAATTGGATGGGTTTCCGCATCGGCAATGAATGGCGGCCAGACCTGAACATCGGTTCCGGCGCGCTGGCCGAGGGGTTTGCCGCGATGGGCACCGACGCGCTGTTGGCCGGCCGGCCGATCCATCAGACCATCGCCCGCAACAGCCAGATCGACGCTGCCTTCGACAATATCACCTATGGCAAGGGCGGCCAGGTGGTGGCGATGATCGCGGCCTATATGGGCGACACCAAGTTCCGCGACGGGGTGCGCGCCTATATGGCGGCGCATCGCTATGGCAATGGCACCAGCGCCGAGTTCTTCAGGGCGATGGCCGAGGTCTCGGGCGATCCGCGCATCCTGCCCGCGATGCAGAGCTTTACCGATCAGCAGGGCGTGCCGCTGCTGACCTTTGCCGGTTCAGCGGGGCATTATACGGTGACGCAGAGCCGCTATGTCCGGCTGGGCACGCCGGCGCCCGATATGCGCTGGGGCGTGCCGTTTTGCGTCCGCAGCGTCGGCGGCGGGGAGCGTAGCTGCCTGTTGCTCGACCAGCCGGGCGGCGCGATCACAGTTGGCGGCACCGGCGCCTTGATGCCCAATGCCGGAGGCACCGGCTATTACCGCTTTGAGCTGCCGATGGCGGAGTGGGACCGGCTGATCGCTGCGTCGGCCAGCCTACCGGGCGGTGAGGGGCTGGCGCTGTCCGATTCGCTGACCGCGAGCTTTATGGCGGGGCGCGCCCATGCCAGCCAGCTGGCGCAATTGGCCAGGGTGATGGTCGGCAACCCCGATTCCTATGCCAGCGATACGGCCTTCGCCGGGCTAGATTATCTGGATCGAACCGGGATGCTGGATGCCAGGGCGTCTGCCGCTTACCGCAAGCTGGTCAGCGCCAAATACCGGCCTATGCTGGCCGAGATGGGCTTCGATCCACGCGCGGGTGCCTATGCCAGCGAGGCGGCGGAACGGTCACTGCGGCGGGCGCAGATCGTCGGCCGGCTGGACGGCAATGCGCATGATCCGGCGCTGCACCGCCAGCTGGCCGAGGCCGGCAAGGCCTGGATGGCGGGCGATACCAAGGCGGTGGACCCGAGCTGGTATGCCGACGCTTTGGGCGCGTGGCTGGGCGATGGCGGGATGCCCGCGGCAAAGCAGCTGCTCGACAAGGCGCTGGCGTCGCAGGACCCGGTGCTGCGCCCCACCGCGCTGGGCGTGCTGGCGCAGAGCGGCAAGCTGGATGTTGCGGCATGGTTGCTCGATGACACCAAGGACAAGCCGCTGCGGCAGAGCGAGCGGCTGCGGCTGGTCGCGGGGATCGCGACGACGCGGATGACGCGCGATTTCGCGTATGACTGGATCCACGCGCATCTCGATACGTTGCTGAGCGGCGGGGGCGGGATCTTCTTCTCGTCTCGGCTGCCGCAGCTGTTGACCAGCTATTGCTCGACCGAGCGGGCTGATGCGATGACCCGCGATTTCGGCGCGCGCTTTGCGGGCAAGACCGGGCAGCTGGAGCTGGACCGCGCCGTCGAACGGGTGCGCGATTGCGGCATGCTGAAGGATGCGCGCGGGGCGGAGGCTTCGGCGGAGGTGGCGCGGGTCAAGCCGTAAGCTGATGCGCCCGGCCCCAATATGATGCGCCGGGCCGGGCGCGGTCACTGTATGCGGAATTCCCCGTCGACGGCGCGCCATTCGGCGGGGCCGATCAGGTGCTGATGCGCGACGCGTACCGAGTGCAGCACCGCCTCGATATCGCGGCGCCAGAAATCGAGGAAGCGTTTCAGCTCCGGAAAGCGGGGCGCCACGTCATATTGCTGGAGCACGAATTGCTGAAGCAGGCTGGGGTGGTCCGGCAGGAAATAATGGATGTGGATCGTCGCCAGGCCGTACCCGGCGAGTTGACGCTGAAAGTCGCTGGCAGGCGCATTGTAAGCCATAAAACCCCCGTTTGTTGGGAATTTGCAACCGGTCGTTATTTGGCGATGATGCTCCCAGATGGTTAACGGGCCGTCAACGGGTTTTGTGCGATGCAGCATTTACCCCGCCCCGGGTCGGTGACGATCGGACGTTCAGATAGGCCGGGATGGGCGGCGCGCGTCAGGGCCAGCGTTCGAATCGGCCTCGGCGATCGGCGGGATTATGCGGCGGCGGTGGTGGGGGTCAGGGTCTGCACGGCGTCACAGCGATCCTTGTGATTGTGGCCGTGCCCCAGCATCGACACCGCGACATATCCTGACACCAACAACACCAGCAGCCCCGCCGCGATCAGCCCGAGGTATTTATCCAGGAACCCCTTGATCGTAGGCCCGAACAGGCGGAACAGCACACCCACCGTCAGAAACACCATGCCGCGCGAGATCAGGCTGGCCACCACAAAGGTCATTACCGGGAACGAGAAGAAGCCGGCGGTGATGCTGAGCAGGATAAACGGGATCGGGGTCAGCGCCTTGAGCACGATGATCCGCGCGCCATATTCGCGCAGATAGCACGCGGCCTTGGGGAAACTGTCCGCCATGCCCAGCGCGTGGAGCAGCTGGGCGCCGATCGAATCATACAGGAAATGCCCGATCGCATAGCCAACCAGCCCCCCGGCGATCGACGCGAAGGTGGTGATCAGCGCAAAGCGGATCGCGCGCGTCGGCTGGGACAGGCACATCAACGCCATCAGCGGATGCGGCGGGATCGGCAGCAGCCCGCCATCGAGAAACGCGATCAGCGCCAGCCACCACGGGGCATGTCGATGACCGGCCTTGGCAAGGATCCAGTCGTAGAGACGGCGCAGCATGGGGCCTCCTGATGCGGGTTGGCGGGGGCTTAGCGGGGGGCGGGGGCGGCGGCAAGGATAGGTTACAAATAACCTATCTGGCACTTTATGATTGACATCGTCACGCTGAATGGTTAGAGAAGCGGAACATCGACGAACACCGAGTCGCCTCGGCCTTGCCGGTTACCCCTTCCCACCATTGCCCCTCCCCCCAAACGGCACGGACATTTATATGGCGGACGACACCACGGCGGACCGGGCGGCGCGGATTGCGCCTGCCCCGCATAATCTGGCCCGCAAGCCCGGCGCGTTGAAGAGCAGGGCGCTGCCGGCGTGGGCGCGCGTGTTTATCAGCGAGCTGGCCGCGACATCCAACGTCAGCGCATCGGCGCTCAAAGCCGATGTCACGACCTACAAGGTTTATGATCTGCGGCGGCGCCATGCCGAATTCAACCGGATGTGGCAGGTGGCGCTGTGCGAGGGATATGACAATCTCGAGCTCGACCTGCTGGCCCGGTTGCGCAGCGGCGAATTGCCGGGCGCCGACGGTGCCAGGCGCGGGGGCAGTTCTTTCGACAATGCCACCGCTCTGCGGTTGCTGACGGCGCATCGCGAGTCGGTGGCCAAGGAACGCGCCAACCGCGACAATGAGGACGCCGACGAGATCCTCGCCTCGATCGATGCCAAGCTCGATCTGATGCGCGAGCGGTCTTTGGCGGCGGCGGCGCGGGCGCAGGATGGCGTATAATCGCCGCAAATGGCTGCTGAGCCAACCCACGACCGAGCGGCTGGCGCATCTGCGGGAGCTGAGCGCGGCAGAGCGGCGCGAGTTGGCCCAGCACTGGATGCTTTGGGCGCGTGACGAGCAATTGCCGCCGCCGGGCGACTGGCTGGTGTGGCTGGTGCTGGCCGGGCGCGGTTTCGGCAAGACGCGCACCGGGGCCGAATGGGTACGCGGAATTGCCGAGCATGATGGCGCGGCGCGGATTGCGCTGGTCGGCGCGTCGCTGGGTGAGGCGCGCAGTGTGATGGTCGAGGGCGAGAGCGGGATTCTGGCGGTGAGCCCGCCGCGCCGGCGCCCGCGTTTCGAGCCTTCGCTGCGGCGGGTTGTGTGGCCCAATGGGGCGCAGGCAACGCTTTATTCGGCGGGTGAGGCCGATTCGCTGCGCGGGCCGCAACATAGCCATGCCTGGTGTGATGAAATTGCCAAATGGGATAATGTGAGCGGGCGGGCACTGCATTCATGGAACAATTTGCTGTTCGGGCTACGGCTTGGTGAGCGGCCCCGCGTCCTGGCGACGACGACGCCGCGCAGTGTGCCGCTGCTGACGCGGTTGCTGGCGGACGAAAGCGTGGCGGTGACCCGGGGGCGGACCGAGGACAATGGCGAGAACCTGCCGGCGCGGTTTATCAGCGAGATCCGTCGGGAATTCGGCGCGTCTCTGCTAGCGCGGCAGGAGCTGGATGGCGAATTGATCACCGATCACGCGGGGGCGCTGTGGAGCCGCGCGCTGATCGAGGCGTGCCGTGAGCCTTCGGCGTCCTCGGAGGCGGCACGGATAGTAATTGGGGTCGATCCGCCGGTCTCGGCCGGGGGAGATGCCTGCGGGATCGTGGTTGCGGCTTTGGGGGCGGATGGTTTGGCCCGCGTGCTGGCCGATGCCACCGTGCTGAAGCCCAGCCCCGAGCGGTGGGCGCGGGCGGTGGCGGAGGCGGCGGATGTGTGGAAGGCGGACCGCGTCGTCGCCGAGGCCAACCAGGGTGGGGCCATGGTGGAAAGCGTGCTGCGCGCCGCCGATGTCAATCTGCCGATCAGGCTGGTGCATGCCCGCGTTGGCAAGTCTGCGCGGGCCGAGCCGGTCGCGGCGCTGTATGAGGCGGGGCGGGTGCGGCATGCCGGGCAGTTTGCGCAATTGGAGGATCAGCTCTGCGGGCTGATCGCTGGCGGAGACTATCACGGGCCGGGGCGATCACCCGACCGCGCCGATGCCCTGGTCTGGGCGCTGACCGAGCTGATGCTGGGGCGGCGCAGCGAGCCAAGGGTGTGGCGCGATTATTGATGGGTTCAGCGGCTTCGGGCCGTGGCTGATTTTTCGCATATTTTTGAAATTCCAGATGAAAGGCTATCCATGTCGTTTCTGCAAACGCTGGCGGCTGCCTTCAAGGGCAGCGGCGACCGGGTTCCTTTGGCGCGAGGTTTTGTGTCGCCATGGCTGTATTCCGACGCCGGGACGCAGGGGTATGAATACACCGGATCGGTTCGCCGGGCCTATCTCGACAATCCGGTGGGGCATCGTGCGGTGCGGCTGGTCGCCGATGGCATTGCCGGTGCGCCGCTGTTGCCAACCGATCCTGCTCTCGCCGCTTTGGTCACCGCGACTAGTGCCGGGCAATCGCTGCTGGAGACGCTGAGCAGCCAGCTCTTGCTGCATGGCAATTGCTATATCCAGATTATGAAAGACGCCAGCGGCTGGCCGGTCGAGCTGTTTGCCTTGCGCCCGGAGCGGGTGACGGTGCTGGCCGGGTCCGATGGCTGGCCAACCGCGATCGCCTATCGGGTGGGCGACAAGGTGATTAATATCCCGCTGCTGGACAGCGATGCGGCGCCCAATATCATCCATATCAAGGGCTTTCATCCGGGCGACGACCATTACGGCGCCGGGTCGCTGGGCGCGGCGGATCAGGCGATTGCGACGCATAATGCCGCCGCCGTGTGGAACCGCACCCTGCTGGAGAATGCGGCGCGGCCGTCGGGCGCGCTGGTCTATGATGGCGGCATGGCGGGGGGGCTTTCGCCGGGGCAGTTTGACCGCCTGAAGGACGAGCTGGCGATGGCCTTTTCGGGCAGCCAGAATGCCGGGCGGCCGATGGTGCTGGAAGGCGGGCTGAAGTGGCAATCGCTGAGCATGACGCCCTCCGATATGGATTTTGCCAATCTGAAGGCTGCGGCGGCGCGGGATATTTCGCTGGCCTTCGGAGTGCCGCCGATGCTGCTGGGGCTGCCCGGCGATTCGACCTATGCCAATTACCGCGAGGCCAATCGGGCATTGTGGCGGCTGACGCTGCTGCCGCTGGCCGCCAAGCTGTTCTCGGCGATTGGCGAGGGGTTGGCGACGTGGTTCCCGGGCGCGCGGCTGGCGCTCGATCTCGACCGGGTGACCGCGTTGGCCGAGGATCGGCAGGCCTTGTGGGCGCAGGTTAGCGCGGCGGCTTTCCTCAGCGCCGCCGAAAAGCGCGAAATGCTTGGCTTTGATGCGGCCGGCGCGTCGCGCGAGATCCCGGTATGATCCGCGAGGATATGCTGGCGCGACTGATCGCGCAGGAGGTGGGCAGCGGTAGCGATCTGGTCACGCTGCGCGCCATTGTCGAGGAAGCGAGCGAGTTGGGTTCGGCGCGGACGCTGGACCGGCTGGGCCTGAATGAGGCCGGTGCAAAAGAGGATCTGAGCGAATTGCGCGAGCTGCTGCGGGCCTGGCGCGACGCCAAGGAAAGCGCGTGGAAGGCGGTAATCGAATGGGTGGTGCGCGGCGTATTGGCGCTGCTCCTGGTCGGGATCGCGATGCGCAGCGGTGTGACCGAGTTGCTGCGATGAGCGGGGATGAGTCCGGGGGGCTGCGCTTTGCCGGCTATGCCGCGTTGTTCGATCAGCGCGATGCCGGGCGCGACACCATTCGCCCCGGCGCCTTCGCGCGCACCCTGGCCGAACGGCGCGCGCCGCTGCCGCTGTTCTGGCAGCACCGCCCCGACCTGCGCATCGGCTGGATCGAACAGGCGGCGGAGGATCACCGGGGCCTGCGCGTTACCGCCACGATCGACAATCCGCTGGGCGGAGCGGCGGCAGCGCTGAAGGCGGGCAAGGTCAATGGGCTCAGTTTTGGTTACCGCGCGCGGGGGTTTTCGCATGACATTGAGGGCCGCGAGCTCAAGGACATCGAGCTGTTCGAGGTCAGCCTGGTGACGCATCCGATGCAGCATGGCGCGCGGGTGCATATGGTCGAATAGCCCTGTTTTAACACGTTTTGGTTTGGTCGGGCCGCCTTTGAGGCGGCCTTTTTTGTGAAAGGTAATGCCCCATGGAACATGAAGCGAATACCGAGGCGCTGGATGCCTCGTTCGATATCGTCGCGCGGCAGGATGCCGCCGATCAGGCTTTGGGCGCGCTGCGTTCCGAAGTGGCGGTGGTAAAATCGCGATTCGAACGGGCGCCGCGCGGCGCGGCGCGTCCGATGCTGGGCTCTGGCGATGCCGCTGCGGTCGAAACCAAGGGCTTCGTCGATGGCTATCTGCGCGCCGGGCGTGATAGCGAGCTGAAATCGATGGTCATCGGCAGCCCGACCAATGGCGGCTATCTGGTGCCCACCGAGCTGGACCGCAAGATCGCGGAACACCTGCTCAACATCAGCCCAATCCGCGCCATTGCGCAGATCGTCCAGACCAGCACTTCCGATTATCGCAAGCTGGTGTCGCTGAGCGGTACGGCGTCGGGCTGGGTCAGCGAGGCGGCGGGCCGCCCCGAGACTGGCGAGCCTACGTTTGCTGAAATCGCCCCGCCCTCCGGCGATCTGTACGCCAACCCCTCAGCCAGCCAGGCGATGTTGGACGATGCGGTGTTCGATCTGGAGACCTGGCTGGCGGGGCAGATCGCCAATGAGTTTGCCCGCGCCGAAGGTGCCGCCTTTATCAACGGCACCGGCATCGGCCAGCCGCTGGGCTTCCTGACTTCGGCGACCAGCGCGGCGGTGGATGGCCCGCGCAGCTTTGGCACGCTGCAATACATCCCCACAGGCAATGCCACCGGCTTTGACGCATCGCCCGATCTGCATCTGATCGACATGGTGATGTCGCTGAAGCCCGGGCATCGCCAGAACGCCAGCTGGGTGATGAATTCGCAGACCATCGCGGTGGTCCGCAAGCTGAAGGACGGCGACGGTGCCTTCCTGTGGCAGGGCGGGATGATCGATGGCCAGCCCAACCGCCTGCTGGGTTATCCAGTCGTCGAGGCCGCCGATATGCCCAACATCGGCGCCAATACCTGCCCGGTAGCCTTCGGCAATTTCCAGGCTGGATACCTGCTCACCGAGCGCATGGGCACTCGCATCCTGCGCGATCCCTATACCAACAAGCCCTTCGTCAATTTCTATGCGACGCGGCGGGTTGGCGGGCAGGTGCTCGACAGCGAGGCGATCAAATTGCTCAAGATCGCCGCGAGCTGATGATTGGGGGCCGGGTGTCCCCTTCCCGGCCCGCAAGCGCCCCGCGCCGCCACTGTGCGGTGCGGGGCGCAATTTTTCCAAACCAATTTTTGCTGATTTAACCGGGAGACCGCCATGATGCGGGTTATCGTTACGCCCGCCGTGCCGGGTGACGGCGCGCTGGCCGAACTCAAGGACTGGCTGGGGATCACTACCTCGCTGGACGATGGCGCGCTGACGCTGTTGCTGGCCGCCGCGCTTGAGGTCTGTGCCGATTTTACCGGGCTGGTGCCGCTGGCCTGCGGGCTGGAGGAGAGCTTGCCGCTGCCGCCCGAGACGCGGGGGCCGCCGCTGTTCGATACGATGCGGCGGAGCGTACCGGGCCCCGATGCCTTTTGCCTCGGTGACTGGCCTGGTTGGCAGCGGCTGGACACCCGCCCGGTGATCGGGATCAGCGGGGTTTCGGGGGTTTCGACGATTGGTGCGCGGGTCCCGCTCGATCCGGGGGCTTGGCAGATGCGGGTCGACGCCGATGGCGCGTGTTGGCTGAGAGTGACCGATCCCGGGATGTTCTACCGCTGCGTGGTGGAGTTTACCGCCGGGCTGGCGCCCGGTTGGGACACCCTGCCCGCGCAGATCAGCCATGGCATCATCCGGCTGGCGGCGGAGCAATATCGCAATCGGGACGGCGCGGCGGGAACCTTGCCGCCCGCCTCAGTGATTGCGCTGTGGCTGCCGTGGCGCCGGGTGCGGCTGACGTGATCACCGCGCAGACCGAGCCCGCATTCGACGCACTGGCCAGCACATTGACCGAGGCAGCCCAGACGCTGGCCGAGGCCGGGGCGCATAGTGCCGCGATGGCGCGTGGCGGGGATCCGCTGCGCTGGCGGCGGCCCGGGCTGGTGTGGCCGCTGTTTGCCGCCCGGCTGGCCAAGAAAGGATAGAATGTGGAAATTCCCCTGCGCGCCGCGCTGATCGCGTGGCTGGCGGCATCGCCGGTGCTGGCGCCGCTGCTCAATTCCGTGACCGAGGAGGCGCCGGCGCGCACCGCGCTGCCGTGGCTGGCGCTGTCGGCCAGTGCCGCGATCGACTGGAGCACCAAGACCGAGCGCGGCGCCGAGATCCGGGTCGCGCTGGAGCTGCATTGCCGGGGCGATCAACCCGACGCGTCAGCCGATCTGGTCAATGCCATCGATGCGCGGGTGCTGAGCCTGCCGCGCGGCCAGACCGGCTTTGCGGTGATCAGCATGCAGTTCCTGCGCAGCCGCGCCGAACAGCGGACGCCGGCGACGCGGGCGATCCTGCTCGAATACAGGATACGCACGCTTTCTGCCTGATTTTCAACTCAGTTATGGAGAATTGCCATGAGTGCCCAGACCGGCGCCGCCTTTCTGCTCAAGATTTCCAATTCGGCCAGCCCGCCGGTGTTTGCCACCGTAGCGGGGCTGCGCACCACACATATGGCCGTCGCCGGCCAGGCGGTGGTGGTTACAAGCAAGGACAGCGGCGGCTGGCGCGATCTGCTGTCGGGCGCGGGGGCGCGGTCGATCTCGATCAGCGCGGCGGGCATCTTCATGGGCTCGGCCGCCGAGGCGCAGGTGCTGGGCAATGCGATGGCAGGGACGCTCGATACCTATCTGCTGAGCTTTGAGGATGGGCATACGCTGACCGGGCATTTTCTGGTCCAGAAGCTCGATTATGCCGGCGATTTCAACAATGAGCGGTCGTATACGATGCAGCTCGAAAGCTCCGGCGCGCTGGTTTGGGCGTGAGCGAGGCCGAACGCACCGCCAATCGCTGGCGCGGCGAGGCCAGCCTGATGATCTGCGGGCGGGAGCGGTTGCTGCGCCCCAGCTTTGCCGCGCTGATCGCCGCCGAGGACGAACTGGGCCCGTTGCTGGCGCTGGTCGAGCGGGCCTCCGCCGGCCAGTTGCGGCTGTCCGAACTGGCCGGGCTATTCTGGCATTGTTTGGCGGAGCGTGAGGGGCTGACCCGCGCGCTGGTCGGCGATGCGGTGATCGAGGCGGGGCTGGCTGCGGCCAGCGCGCCGCTGCGCGTGCTGCTGGGCCAGATCCTGCAGGGCGCGGGGTGAGTACGCAGTTCGGGCCGGCGGCGCGGCGGCTGGCCGGGGCGACGTCGCGGCTGCTCGGGTGGCGGCCGCAGGAATTCTGGGATGCGACCCCGGCGGAGCTGGCGGCGATTCTGGCGCCGGACCCCGACGTTGGGGAGAGCGGCGCACCGCTGAGCCGCGCCGAACTCAACCGATTGATGGAGCATGATGATGGCCGATCCGGGTAGTGGTACGACAGCGGCCGATACGGTGCAGACGCTGCTGATCGATGTCCGCGCCAACACGCAGGGCTTTGCCCAGGACATTGCCGGCATGCGCAGCACCTTTGACGGCACGCTGGTCGACGGATTTGGGCAGGCGGGCGGCGTGCTGGAAACCGGGCTGTTGGCGGCGATCGCCAAGGGCAATGCGGGGTTCCTCGATCTCCGCACCACCGCGCTGGGCGTGATCAACGACGTTGCGGCGCAGGCCACCGCCAATCTGTTCGGCGCGATCGGCGCGGACAGCGGGTCGGGCCGCGGCGGGCTGTTGGGGATCGGCAGTGTGATCGGGAGCGTCTTGGGCCTGCCCGGACGCGCCACCGGCGGCCCGGTATCGCCGGGACAGCCCTATCTGGTCGGTGAACAAGGCCCCGAAGTGTTCGTGCCAACCTCTGCCGGCGCAATTGCCAGTGGAGGCGATGGCGGCGCGCGCAATGTCAATGTGGCGATCACGATCACCAATCCGGCGGGCGGCAACAGCTCGGCGGCGCTGGAACGTTCGGGGCGGCAGGTGGCGAGCGCGGTGCGCCGCGCACTTACCCAATCCTGAGAGGGGGGAATTACGATGGCATTCTGGCTAGCATCCGCCCCGAACGGACAGGAAACCGACTGGATCCAGCGGTTCGATCCGCGGTTCTGGACGGTGGATTTTCCCCGGCCGATGGTGGCGGCCGTTACCACCACCGCGCCCGATGCGCTGCGGGTCGATGCGAGTTTCCTGACCCAGGGCGATCTGGCGGGGTTGATCTGGGCCAGCGCGGACACGCTGTCGCATCCGTTGCTGGGTTACGCCGAGGAACATGATTATTCGGGGACCACGCTGAGTTTTCATTGGCGGTCGGGCGGGGTGATCCCGCTCGATCAGCCCAACGGCGCCACGCTGACCATCGAGGGGCTGGACGCCGGCGGGAATGCGCGCGCGTGGTATGTGCGGCTGTGGAACTATGCCAGTGGGACGCCCACCGATGCCGCGATCAGCCTGCCGTTCTCGCACTTGTTGGCGGGCTATGCGCCGGGGTCGGGCGAGGCTGTGTATCCTGCGGCGATCACCCGGATGTTCATCTCGCTGGTGGCGCCGGGCTATGTCGGCGGGAGCAGCGCGGCTTTGTCGGCGCCGGTTGATGGCTGGATCGAGCTGAACGCGATGCGTTGCAGCGGAGATCGGGCGATGCTGCGGGTCGGCAATATCTTTGTGCCGCCGCATGATCTGGGCATCGCGACCGACTTTGACGACCTGTGCAGTCAGACCCCGGCGCGGCTGGTGCGAACCATCCGCCAGTTGGGCTATCGCGGCAGCGTAGTGCATTATGTCGGGATGAGCCATTTCTTCCGGCTGACGGCAACGGCCGGCGGGTTTGTGGCGGCGGCGAGCGGCAATCCGCTGGGCGGACCGGCGACCGCGTGGCATGCGGGGTTCTTTGCCGAATGCGAAAAGGCCGGGCTGTCCCCCATTTCGTCGCTGTCGTTCGAGATGTTGGCGCAATGGTGCCCGGCGGGGTGGCGACAGGCGGCGGCCAATGGCGACCCGGCGCTGACCGGCTACGTGCCGCCCTCGACGCTGCTGTCGCCGGCCAATGCAGCGGCGATGGGATGGTTGCAGGCGGCGGCGCAAGGCTTTGTGACGCTGATGGTGGCGGCCGGGGTGCCGGTAAGGGTTCAGGTGGGTGAGCCGTGGTGGTGGGTGATGGGCGATGGCCGCATCTGCCTTTACGACGCGGCGGCGAAGGCGACCTTGGGGCGCGCGCTGGGCGGCAATCCGGTGGTGATCGCCGATCTGCGCCAGCCGCTGACGTCCGCGCAGACCGCTTTGCTCGATGCGGCGGGGGCGGTTTTGGCGGCGGCAACAGCCGGGGTGGTGGCGGCAGTACGTGCTGCGGCGGCGCCGGGCTCTGCCGAGGTCCTGTTGCTGCCCTATCTGCCGACCGTGCTCGACCCGGCGACGCCCGAGGCGCGGCGGGCCAACCTGCCGCTGGGGTGGGCGAGCCCGGCGTTCGATCGGCTTCAGATCGAGGATTAC
>JANXUK010000038.1 GCA_025356275.1 Sphingomonadales bacterium
CCTCAGGCTCTCTTGACTATGTTGTATCGTTCGACGGACTGCCTCAGTCGTGCGGGCGCTCCCGTGTAGAATCTGTCCCATAGTGCATCCTTCCATTGCTGCATGGATAATACACCATCAAATGCCGGGACTAAACAGCTAGGGGCGTTGCCCGCCGCGTCGCCGGCGCGGCTTGCCGAGGTGACGGTGCGGCAATGGGGCGAGGGGCTGGCGCGGACCTGGCACGATGGCGACTGGCTGGCGGCGCCGGCGCGGGTGGGCGCTCGCATCGCCGCGCTGATCGGGGCCAGCCCGGACGAGGTGATCGCCGCCGACACGGTCTCGATCAATATCTACAAACTGTTGGCGGCGGTGCTGGACGCCCAGCCGCAGCGGCGCGTGATCCTGACCGAGGTGGGCAATTTTCCGACCGACCTGTATATCGCGCAAGGGCTGGTGGCGCACCGGCCGGGCGTGAGTTTGCGGATCATACCCGCCGAAACCATCGCCGCCGAGGCCGATGCGGCCAGTATCGTGCTGCTCAGCCATGTCGATTACCGCAGCGGCGCGTGCCACGATCTGCCGGGCCTCACTGCCGCACTGCACGCCAAGGGCGCGGCGGTGGTGTGGGACCTTAGCCATAGCGTCGGCGCGGTGGAGATCGATCTGGCCGCCGCCGGGGCGCAATTGGCGGTGGGTTGTGGTTACAAATACCTCAATGGCGGCCCGGGCGCGCCGGCGTTTCTCTATGTGGCGCGCGGGTTGCAACCGGCGTTGCGCTCGCCGTTGGCGGGGTGGATGGGGCACGCCGCGCCTTTCGATTTCCCCGAGAACTATGCCCCGGCGGCGGGCATCGCGCGCTTTCTGTGCGGCACTCCGCCGATCCTTGGCCTGACCGCGCTGGAGGTTGGCGTGGCGATATCCGCGGAAGCCGGGATGGCGACGATCGCGCGCAAATCGCAGGCTTTGTGCGAGACGTTCATCGCGCTGGTCGAGCAGCGCTGCGCCGGGGCTGGACATAATCACACCCCGGATGGCGGCGGCGCGGGGCAGCCATATCAGCCTGCGCCACCCCGACGCCGAGCCGCTGCTAAAGGCCCTGCTGACGCGCGGCGTGATCTGCGATTTCCGCTGCCCCAATGTGCTGCGCTTCGGCTTCGCGCCGCTCTACAACAGCTTTGCCGATGTGTGGCACGCGGTGGAGGCGCTGCGAATCGTGCTGATGGCACGCGCCTAGTGGATTGATTTTGACATTCGAGTCCCGCTTGCAGCAAAGGGTGCTTTCGAATGTCAAAATCATAAAATCCACTAGAAACAATATAATATCTAGTGGTTCTTATGTTTTCCGACATTTGCCTCTGCCCTTGCCAAAAGGGATGCAAATGTCGGAAACGAACCACTAGCTTGGTCCTAGCCTTTGAAGCCCATGGCGATGACGTACCACTCGGACGAATCCTTGCGGCTGGCGGGCGGTTTGGCGTGTTTCACCATGGCGAAGTGGCGCTTGAGCAGCGCCAGCAGCGCCGGATCGGTGCCCCCCGCCAGCACCTTCGCCACAAAGCCGCCACCCGGCGCCAGGTGCTGGATCGCGAAATCGGCGGCGGTTTCGACCAGGCCCATAGTGCGCAGATGGTCGGTCGCCTTGTGGCCCACGGTGTTGGCGGCCATGTCGGACAGCACCAGATCGGGCGCGCCGCCCAAGGCCGCAAGCAACAGGGCGGGCGCGGCATCGTCCATGAAATCCATCTCGAACAGGGTTACGCCCTCAATCGCATCGGTGGGCAGCAAGTCGATGCCGACCACACTGGCACGCGGGCGATGCTGACGCACCACCTGGCTCCACCCACCCGGCGCGACGCCCAGATCGACGACGCGCGCCGCGCCCTTGAGCAGCGCGAATTTGGCGTCCAGCTCGATCAGCTTATACGCCGCCCGGCTGCGCCAACCGTCCACCTTGGCCTGCTTGACATAGGGGTCGTTGAGTTGGCGGGTCAGCCAGCGCACTTGGGAGGCGGTGCGCCCGCGCGCGGTTTTCAGCCGGACCGGCTCGTCGCCCGAACGGCTCATAGGCCCTGCTCCAATGTGATTTGCCTGTGCCTCAGCCCGGCGCGGCCGCGATCGCCGGCGTCACCAGCGGTGATCAGGCTGCGCAATATGCCCTCACGGATGCCGCGATCCGCCACGCCGAGACGCTCGGCGGGCCACAGGTCGAGGATCGCCTCCAGGATCGCGCATCCCGCGACCACCAGGTCGGCCCGCTCGCGCCCGATGCAGGGAATCTCGCGCCGGCCCTCCAGCGGCAGTGCCGATAACCGGTCGCTGATCGCGCGCATCGAGGCGGCGGGCACAATCAATCCATCGACCTGGCTGCGGTCATATTGCGGCAGGTCGAGATGCAGGCTGGCCAGCGTGGTGACCGTGCCGCTGGTACCCAGCAGGCGTAGCACCCCCGCCTGTCCCGCAGCATCGCGCACCGGGGCGACCCGCGCTGCGAAATCTGCGAAACTGTCCGACACACGGGCGCGCATCGCGGCATAATGCGCCAGCCGCGAGCCCTGCGTATCACCCTCGTGCCCGCTGCTCTCGGTCAGTGAGACGACGCCCCATGGCACGCTGACCCAATCGAGGATGCGCGGCACGGTGGGGCCGCTTTCGATGAGCACCAGCTCGGTCGAGCCGCCGCCAATGTCGAACACCAGCGCCGGGCCGTGGCCGGGCTCCAGCAGGATGTGACAGCCCAGCACCGCTAGCCGCGCTTCCTCGCGCGCGCTGATGATGTCGAGCATGATGCCGGTTTCGGCGCGCACCCGCTCGATAAATTTGGCGCCATTGGTGGCGCGGCGGCAGGCCTCGGTCGCGACCGAGCGCGCCAGATGCACCCGGCGCCGGCGCAGCTTGTCGGCACAGATTTTCAATGCGCCCACTGCGCGGTCCATCGCCGCCTCGGACAGAACGCCGGAATGCGCCAGCCCCTCGCCCAGCCGGACGACGCGGCTGAACGCATCGACCACCACGAAATTCTCACCGGCGGGGCGCGCAATCAACAGCCGGCAATTGTTGGTGCCAAGATCGATTGCGGCATAGGCCTGGCGGTAGGGTACAGCGTCGCGCAGCGTCGCGGCGCCCTGTGCCGGCCCGGGCACGCCGGTATCGCCCTGAAGGCCACCGGAGGTCGAGGGAACGTCAAACGGGTCGGCGGGGGGCCCCTGGCTCAGCGAATCGCCAATATCCCCGAAACCCGTGCAGTCCCCCCGCACCGGCGGAATATCATCCGCCATGGTCATTGCACTCAATTCATAAACGCCCGCAAACGCCCGCCGCAGGTACCTGCCGCACTCCTAGCGCGGCGGGCCCCAAACGGCAAGGCCGCGTCTTGACGCGAGCGCGCCGCAGCCCTAGAGGCACCGTCCTTGCGGACACGCACGCCCGCTGCTGCCCTGTCGTCTAACGGTAAGACAACGGACTCTGACTCCGTTTATCTAGGTTCGAATCCTAGCGGGGCATCCACTTTTATGCCGAAAAATATAGTTATTACAACCATTCCGCTTCACGACATGCTGTCGCGTTACCAAACTCATTACCCAATCGACGCTGCTGAATGGAATTGTGACCGGTCCATCGGACATGTTGGACTTCTCGCAGCCTCACATTTCCCGGGGTCTTGTTGCTGCCGCCAGATTGACTCCGCAGCCGTTGTCCGATTCCTTCGATCCTTAAAGGGGGCGGGCATGACGATTTGCGTTGCGGTGAAAGTTCATGACTGCCTCGTCTTTGCTGCCGACAGTGCAAGCTCCATCGTCTATAACGTTCCGAGCGCTCCCCCGCAGATTGGTCGGGTCTACGAGCACGGCAACAAGGTTTTCAACCTGCTACGCGGCGCTCCAATTTGCGCTATGACTTCGGGGCTGGGAAATATTGGTTCCGCCTCAATCAGTTCCATCGCCAAGGATTTTCGGAGGCTGGCGACTGATACTTCTTCGCCATGGTACATTGATCCCAAGCACTACTCCATGGACGAAGTCGCCGAAAAAGTCAGGGCCTACATTTTCGACGAGCGGATTACCAATGCGGGCCTTGTGGTGCCGCCAAGCACCTCGCTTCAGTTCTGGGTAGGGGGCTACGGCAGCGCTGACCAGAACCCGGAAGTCTGGCAAGTTTTAGTGGAAGGGAGAGGTGGCCGGGTTTGTCTGCACAGGGATTGGCGACGGATAAGTGGATCGTCTGCCGGTTGCTTTCTAGAATTGCCGGTATGGAGTGTCATGCAGGGAGGGCGTAGCCCGACCGGAGTGATGCCCAAAATCGACGGCCAATGTCATGCTGCCATTGCCAGGGGCAGGTTGTCAAAATACGTTTGGTCCGGGGTCTTGGCTCCAAGGCTCGAATGCGGCCTTCTGGCATTGTAGAAGCCCAGGTATCGAGCCTTTTGCCTCGCTGACCGCGCCATAGGCGCGCAGATAGACCTCCTCGTATTTGACCGGAGCACAGGCGCTCGACGATGAAATTGTCGCGCCATGCCCCCCGGCCGTCCATGCGACACGCGATCTTCTCGCGCAGTAGCACGCTGGTGAACGCCATGCTCGTGAACTGGCTGCCCTGAACGGTGTTGAATATCTCTGGCTTGCCATAGCGCGCCAGCGCTTCTTCCAGAACCTCGA
>JANXUK010000096.1 GCA_025356275.1 Sphingomonadales bacterium
AACTGTTGTTAAGCTATGGCTTGTGACTGAGCTCACTTTATGTCCAAATGAATTGTCGGCTTGCTATTATATTCTCGGCTGAAAGTTGAATTACCAACTCTTCTATTCTGGTGTTCATTGTAGGACGCCCAAATTTGTTTACCGAGAGCTGCTTCATCTATAACACATTTGTTTACCGAGAGCTGCTTCATTCTATAAGGTACAAATTGAACCGTTTTTACCTCATTAGAACACAGCTTCTTTATAAATCACAAGATAGGTCCTTTTCCTTTTCCAATTATTTAGACTGTTTGACATGCAATAACTGTAGTATAGGAATCAAGATTATAATGTACTCTAAATCAAGGCTAACTACAAGTTATTTTTTTTGCGTAGATGGCAAGTTCTCCTACGGCCTCTTCAATGCCTTGCAAGTCCTGCTTGGTAGGGGGTGCTTGCTCCTGCCTTGCCACTGCGATCGATAATGTCCACCCCGAATCCAAGAGGGCACATGATTCAAATGGAGTTATCCCAGCCCGAATCAATGACAACGGAGATACGCTAAAGGTAATGTGCGTACAGGGACATGGGAGGTCACTTTACTTTGAAGTGGACAGCTTCGATGATGAATTTCCCCCTTGGGTTCAGAGGTGGATGGAGAAACACGCTGCGGATTGCGGAGGGACTATTTGCTGCCCGAGTGAAGATGGAGGCGAATCCGAGGATAGCAGCTCCGCAATTAGCGTTGAGAGTGTGATGAATGGCACTAGCGCAATTCCCGGCCCTGGGCTCTCTCTCATCCTCTTGAGTGACTCTGACAGCGATAACGATGAGTAGTCAATCTCTTCAGTTGTGGTTTTGTAGTTACACATATATACTCTGACCTACTAGAGAAGTAGCATTACTTAGTCTATGTTATTAGAGACGGATCTTTGCTACTCTTATGCTTTATAACTTTGTAAAGAAGATAATGGTCATGCATAATGTGTCTCAATTTTGCGCCATATCTATGTGAGTTTCATGCATGTATCAATTAAAAGTCAGTATACCAGTCATTTGCCATTACAGTGAACTGACAGTAGAATATCAAAAGAGTGATATAGAATTCAATGATAGAAAAATAGAAAATGTCTCTTAGAAAATGCTAGAACTCAGCAAAGGGAAATTACGATTACAATATTGCGATGGAATTAATACCTTCATGAATATCCTAAGGACATTGGTATCTACTGAGAGGCAACTATAACTCAACATCGGAGAAATCATGGTGAGGCAATTTTTCTCTATCGGATCCGACACACGGTTAGAGCTCATTTTCTAATTTGCTGACCCCAAATTTAGCTCACCCTTTGTAACCCCCACTTTAAAGTAGGAAGTCATCTTCAGATTGCTACCAAAACTCTGAAAGTTGTATGATTCACATTCAACTAGTCTACAGTATATGAAAGTAGATGTTTGGATGCATCCCTTCTGAATGAAGAGAAACACTGGTACATTTTCATGAATCATAGTTCACAAGTGCAATTCTTTTGTACCAATGCAGTTCAGGACATAAATGCCTTCTGAAGGCTATCCACTGTTGAAGTATAGTTCCAGCCTTTTACTAATCGTAGATCATATCCTCAACCAACACTGTTCCTCAATCAACATGAGAGCTTTATACATAATAGTATACTCCACTTAAGAGCGCCTGGCCGCATTAGTAGAATTTAAGCATTAATCCGATTTCCCCATTTTAGTTCTACCAGCTTAAATTTAATAGAATGTTACATTGAAAAATGCCAATTTCAAACTTTAAGTTGATGAGGGATGTCACCTTGATGTAATCAACTCGACTTTGGCGTAAATCCCTAAAATGCAACAATCCATTTGCCCACCACTGAATACGAAATTCATATAAAATTCTTGGCATATAACAAACTAAGTGATAATTGAAACTACTCCCTCAACTACAACATTAAGTAGACATTTTCAATTACCAACAACGTCGACCATGACAATATCTATGGTACAGCATCAGTGTTGCTACCGCAAAAGAATTGAAAGATGGGAATACACAAACCTTGTTTTCATGATCGGCGTTGAGATGCACCTTCCTTCGCAAAGGCCACGAGAGAAGACCGCAACGCAGTGCTCGTGGTGCCCAATACTTAGGAAACACTTTCCTCTCGTTGGATGAAGACCCTGGTCCAAAGATGGAGGACTGGCCAATGCTGTAGCCCGGAGGAGGGCCCATCACCTCCATGGTGTAACTATTTCGCAGGTGGTCACGCAAAAGTATTTTCTGTTGCTACAAGTTTCTCGTCAATCTCAAATGGGATAATCCTGTCGGTCATAAACAAGGTGAGGGCCTCAGTCCACTATGCATGAACCATACATGTACCCCACTCGTCTTTCCGCTTCCTCGCATCTCGCGACTCTTTAAAGGCCACCACATACGCCGACCATGCTGGCATAGAATCAATCAGTTCCACCCAACGATCACCTCTTTGCCGAAGGTTCTCAAGCAGCGTCATGTAGTCATAGCACCAGTCCGAGTTTTCAATGTATTCTCGATGCAACTCAGGCATGAGGTCTGGAAAGAGCTCAGCCATCGCTGACTCGGGCGTGACCCAACTCTGGCTGAACAAGTCCGTGATCACAGCGAAGTCCATTCTACAATTCTCAAACTAAGGAAGCTGCAAACGAAGCACAAAAAAAAGTGATAACATAAGAGAGACAAACTTGAGATCACATCCTCCAAATCCAAACAGGTTAACCCTAAACTCACACATTAATGCGTAGTACCTCAATAACATTTTAGTCCAGTTTTTGACTGTCGGATCCGACATCATGTTTTGGGAGACTAAGATGTTGAAGGGTAAGGCATTCAGTATATCCGTATGTGCGTATTTATTGCAATGTGCCATGGCCGCCAAAAATGTTTTAATTAACCTCCACTTACAAGCTAATATTTATGATTGGTTTCCTCCACCAACGGCTGAGCCTCTTATTAGTTGCT
>JANXUK010000089.1 GCA_025356275.1 Sphingomonadales bacterium
ATCCACGATCTCCTTGGGGACGCCTCTAGTGGATTGATTTTGACATTCGAGTCCCGCTCGCGGCAAAGCGTGCTTTCGAATGTCAAAATCATAAAATCCACTAGAATCAAAATCTTCTAGTGGTCCGAAAAGATTCTGACACTCGAGCGCGACTTGGCCTCAAGCGGTATCGAATGTCAGAATCGGACCACTAGTGTGGACCCGCGCCGCCCTCGACCAATATCTCACCGCGCCGCAGCAGATGGTGCCAGGCACGCGGATGATGATCGCCATCCCTGATGCGCAGCAGCGTGCCGATGCGATCGCGTATCTGGCGACCACCGGGCAATAATCGCGCTTTACCGTACAAGGCCCAGCGCTTCGTAAGCCGCCGTCAACGTCGGCGCGGCGAGGGTGCGGGCGCGTTCGGCGCCGCTGCGCAATATCGCATCGAGCGCGGCGCGATCCTGCCTGAGGTCCGCAAACCGCGCGTTGATCGGCGCCAGTTTTGCCACCAGCAATTCGGCCAGCGCCGGCTTGAACGCGCCGAACCCTTTGCCGCCAAATTCGCTCAGCACCGCCGCCGGGCTAATCCCGGCCATAGCCGCATAGATCCCAACCAGATTTTTCGCCTCGGCGCGGCCAGCGAGGCCTGCGGGCTCGCTGGGCAGCGGTTCGGGGTCGCTCTTGGCCTTTTTGACCTTGGCCATGATCGTGTCGGCATTGTCGGTCAGGTTGATCCGGCTCATGTCCGAGGGATCGGATTTGGACATCTTGGCCGCGCCATCGCGCAGCGACATGATCCGCGCCGCCTCGGGTGGAATGATCGGTTCGGGCAGGGTGAACACATCGCTCCCGCCCCCGAAATCAGTGTTGAACTTCTGGGCGATGTCGCGCGCCAGCTCCAGATGCTGCTTCTGGTCCTCACCCACCGGCACATGCGTCGCCTGATACAGCAGCACGTCGGCGGCCTGTAGCACCGGATAGGTGAACAGCGCGATCGACGCGCCCTCACGGTTCTTGCCCGATTTGTCCTTGAACTGGGTCATCCGCGACAGCCAGCCCATTCGCGCGGTGCCGCTCAGCAGCCATTGCAGCTCGGCATGCGCCGGCACCTGCGCCTGGTTGAACAGGATTGAGCGCGCCGGATCGATGCCGCAGGCGACCAGCGCCGCCACCATCTCGCGCGTGTTCGCGGCCAGATCGGCGGGGATATGCGGCATCGAAATCGCGTGGAGGTCGGCGAGGAAATACAGTCCCTGCCCACCCTTGGCCGCGACATCGTCCTGCATCGCGACCCAATTGCGGATCGCGCCGAGATAATTGCCGAGGTGGAGGTTGCCGGTGGGCTGAATGCCCGAGACAATGCGCATGGGGGGCTCCGGAATCAGGCGCGCTTGCGGCGCAGGAATTGCAGGTCGTCGGCGGTGAATGCGCCCAAAGCAAAGGTGGCGGCGCCATAGACCAGCGCGCCCGCGCCGACCAGCACGCCCAGCGCCGCGATCCGCACCAGCCAGCTGCCATGGGTATAGGGCATCAGCCGCCCCTCACCCACCCACAGCACCGCGCCCATGGTCAGCGCCGCCGCCGCCAGCCGCCACGCGCGGTGGCGCAGCCGCGCATCCGCCACGAACAGCCCGCGCCGCACCAGCGTGCCATAGAGCAGCGCGACATTGACCGTCGAGGACAGCGCCGTCGCCAGCGGCGGGCCCATATGCCGCAGCGGCACGATCAGCGCGAGGTTGAGCGCTAGATTGACCGCCATCGCGATCATCGCAAAGCGCACCGGGGTGGTGGTATCCTGCCGCGCATAGAAACCGGGGGTCAGCACTTTGACCAGAATATAGCTGGGCAGGCCGACCGAAAACGCAGCAAGAGCCTGCGCGGTTAAATGCGTGTCCTGCGCGGTAAAACGCCCATATCCGAACAGCGCGGCGGCAATCGGCTCCCCGCACAGTACCAGCGCCACGGTGGCGGGCAGGGTCAGCAGCAGCGCCAGCTCCATGCCCCGGTTCTGCGTCGCCATCGCGCCGGCATCATCGCCGCCGCCCAATTGCCGCGATATCGTCGGCAGCAGCACGGTGCCAAGCCCGATGCCGATCAGCCCCAGCGGCAGCTGGTTCAGCCGGTCGGCCATATAGATATAGGTCACCGAGCCATGCGGCAGCAACCGGGCCGCCAATGCGGTGGAGATCAGGAGGTTGATCTGCACCGCCCCCGAACCCGCCGCCGCCGGCCAGATCAGCCGCATCAGCCGCCGCACTTCGGGGGTCAGGCGCGGGCGGTGCAGGCGCAGATGCACGCCGTTGCGCACACACGATATCCACAGCCACGCCAGTTGCAGCGCCCCCGATACCGTCACCGCAATCGCCTGATTGCGCGCGGTCAGTACCGGATTGGCGGCATGGAACAGCAGCATCGTCAGGATCAGCGTCAGGTTCAGCAGGATCGGCGCCGCCGCATTGACCCAGAACTTGTGCAGCGAATTCAATATCCCGCCCAGCAGCGACACCAAGCTGATCAGCGCCAGATAGGGAATGGTCAGCCGCGACAGATGCACCGCAAAAGCGAATTGCGCCGGGGTTATCCCGTTGAACTTGCCCGACAGCAGCCAGGTGACCGGCCAGGCGAACACCTCCAGCAGGATCGTCATCCCGATGAGCGTGGGCAGCAGCACCGCCAGCGCCGCCTCGGCAAAGGCGATGCCGGCGGGCAGGCCTTCGCCCTTCCGGTCAGCCACCCGCTGATTAAACATCGGGATGAAGGCCGAAGCGAAGGCCCCCTCGGCAAACAGCGCGCGGAACATGTTGGGCAGGCGGAACGCCACCAGAAACGCGTCCGACACGAAGCTGGCGCCGACAAACCGCGCGAACAGCGAATCGCGCACCAGCCCCAGCACCCGGCTGATCAGAGTTAGCCCGCCGATGGTGCCGGTGGCCTTGACGAGGTTCATGTGATCAGATTCATGGGACCAATTTCATCGCGCCGGCATCATCGGTGTGCGGCCTCAGGCGTTGCCGGCCGGCGCGGTATTCGCGGCCTCGGCCTGCGCGCCCAATTGCTGCATATAGAGCCCGGTGAAATCGATCGGTTCCAGGAGCAGCGGCGCAAAGCCCGCATCGCGCACCGCATCGGCCACCACCCGCCGGGCAAATGGAAACAGTTGGCGCGGTGCCTCCGCAAACATAAACGCATGCATCGAAGGCTCATCCAGATGGCGCATCCCGATCAGCCCGCAATAGACCAGATCGACGATATAGGCTGTGCCCGCCTCTGCCTTGGCATTGACGCGGATTTTCAGCTCGATCTCATGCACCTCGGCCTCGACCGGCTTGGCGCTGATGTTGAATTGCACATCCAGCTGCGGCGCGTCGGCCCATTGATAGACCAGCGGCGCATTGGGATTTTCGACCGAGAGATCCTTGATATATTGAGAGATCAGCCCCGCGGTGGGGGTGGTATCCTCGCCGTTGGGTACAGGGCCAGAGGACAGGGGATCGTCCAGTTTGAGATGCGAGATGACGTTGCCTTCCTCGGCCATGGTCGGGTGCTTTCGGTTGGTTGCAAACGGGTGCGCGGGGCGGGCATCGCCCCGCTATGGCCCGCGCGCCTAGCATCGGGCGCACCGCGCGGCAATGATGTTGCGCTGTCGCATCGATTTCCCAAAAAACACGCGGACGGCGCCATGCATGCGTTGTTCATTTGTCATTGTTATCCATATAAGGCAGAACGCTGTATCCCTGACATCGCGCCGATTGTGCGCCCCGGCACCGGAAACCACGCTTGTGACTGTTGAAATTGTCATTCTGGCCATGATCGCGGCATTCCTGGGCCTGCGGCTGTATGCGGTGCTGGGCCGGCGCGCCGAACATGGCGAGGAGCCGGCACCCAACCGTTTTGAGGCGCCGCCGGTCGGTGCGCCCCCCGCGATTGCCCCCGCGCCGAACCGCGCCGGAGAGCGTGCTGCCGCCGGCGTGCCGCCGCGTGGGCGTGAGCTGCCGCCGCTGCTGCCTGCCGTGGAGCGCGGCCTGCGGGAGATTTCCGCCGCTGACCGCCGCTTCGACCCCGCCGGTTTTGTCGAGGGCGCGCGCGGTGCGTACCGGATGATCCTTGAGGCCTTCTGGCGCGGTGACCGCGATGAACTTTCGCATCTGTGCGAACCTTCGGTAGCGCGCCATTTCGAGGAAGCGATCGCGGCGCGGCTGGCATCTGGCGATGTGATCGACAACCGGCTGGTGCGGATCACCGAGGCGGCGGTCACCGAGGCCAGCTATGCCGCGCCCACCGCGCGGATCGCGGTGCGGTTCGTCGCCGATGTCGCGGCGGTAACGCGCAATGCCGAGGGCGTGGTCATCGCCGGCTCGCTCGACGATGCGGTCGAGGTGCGCGATGTGTGGACCTTCACCCGCAAGGTCAATGCCGCAGACCCCGACTGGCTGCTCGACGAGACCGATGAGGGCTGATGCCCCGGGTCGTTTGATTGCCAAAGGCCGGGTGTGATGATGCATGATTTCCGCCGCCTCGCCTGTGTTGCCGCGCTGATCGTGCTGAGCGGCTGCGTACAGGTCATTCCGCAGGACCGCCCCGCACCGCTGCCCTACCGGCCGCAACCGGCGCAGGCGTATACTCCCCCGACGCCTCCACCGCCGCCGCCGCCCGCCAATGCGATGGCTTTGGGGGTGCAGGCCGGGCCTGATGTCGCCTCGCTCGGTCTCGGGCATGCGGGCGCCGACCCCGCGCTGATCGCCTTTCGCGAGAGCTGCCCGCGCCTGCTGGTGCGCCGCGATAACAGCGGCCTGACCCAGCCTACCGACTGGCAATCGGCGTGCCAGGCGGCGGCGAGCTGGCCGATGGCGTCGGCGGCGGATTTCTTCGCCGGCTATTTCGAGACCGTGCGGGTCGGCAACGGCTCGGGCTATGTCACCGGCTATTACGAGCCCGAGATCGCCGGCACCCGCACCCGTCAGCCGGGCTTCGACGTGCCGGTCTATGGCCTGCCCGCCGATCTGGTCCGCGCCCGCCCCGGCGATGCGCCGCCCAAGCCCAATGGCGACATGCCGTTCGGTCGCTATGACGAGACGGGCGTGTTCGTCCCCTATTACGAACGCGC
The DNA here is from genome assembly GCA_025356275.1 of Sphingomonadales bacterium. Taxonomy (GTDB): domain Bacteria; phylum Pseudomonadota; class Alphaproteobacteria; order Sphingomonadales; family Sphingomonadaceae; genus Novosphingobium. The sequence goes on from JANXUK010000089.1 coordinate 5,090, forward strand.
CGATATCGATGCCGGGGTGCTGGCCTGCAAGGGCCTCGAACTGGGCTGGGCCGCCGATCCTACCGAATTCTTCTTCCTCCAGATCCAGGGCTCCGGCCGGTTGCGTGCGCCCGATGGCAGCGTGATCCGCATCGGCTATGCCGCCGACAATGGCCGCGATTACACTGGCATCGGCTCGGTGATGAAGGCACGCGGGCTGATCGGCACCGGGCCCGGGCAATATGCCGGATCGATGCAGGGGATCATCGCCTATATCCGCGATCACCCCGATGATGGCCGCGCCCTGATGGAGCAGAACAAGAGCTGGGTGTTCTTTCGCGAGATCACCGGCGACGGCCCGATCGGCGCGCTGAGCGTGCCGGTGCGCGCGCATGTCAGCCTGGCGGCGGACCCCCTGTTCGTGCCGCTGGGTGCGCCGGTAATGCTCAGCATGGACCCGGCGTTGGCGGGGGCGACTTTGGCCAATGGTCTTTGGGTGGCTCAGGATACCGGCGGCGCGATCAAGGGGGCCAACCGCTTCGATTCGTTCTGGGGCGCGGGCGCGGATGCGCGCACCATCGCGGGCGGCATGGCCGGGCATGGGCAGGCGCTGATCTTCCTGCCGAAGGGCACGCTGGCGCGGCTGGGGCTGGCGCCCGGCGCTCAGTGATACGTCCTGCCCGCCGGCTCACGCGCGAGGAAGCGGCGCTATGGGCGGCGGTGGCGGGTACGGTGAAGCCGCTGGGCAAGCCGGGGCGGCGGGCTTTGGTCAAGGCTGAGGCGCCTGTGGTGACACCGCCGGAACCTACGCTGCCGGTCAAGCGTGTGCGCGGGCGGGTACCACCGGCTTTGCCATTGCCGCCCACGCCATCATCCCCCCCGGCGCGCATTCTCGAACAGCATGGCCTTGATGGCAGTTGGGAGCGGCGGCTGCGCAAGGGGGCGCTGGAGCCTGATTTCACGCTCGACCTGCATGGCGCGACGCTGGATGCGGCGCATGGCCGGCTGGGGCATGGCTTGACGCTGGCATTGGCGCAGGGGGCGCGGGTGATGCTGCTGATCACCGGCCGCTCCCGCCCCGATGCCGAGCCTGCCGACCGGGCCAACCGTCGCGGCGCGATCCGGGCCAAGTTCCTCGACTGGCTGACCAACGGGCCGCATGCGTCGCGGATCGCCGCCGTGCGCCCGGCCCATCCGCACCATGGCGGAGCGGGGGCGGTGTATATAGTGCTACGCCGTGCACCGCCGAAAGGTAATCCTTAGGAGTCGCTAGTCTATGACGGGGCCTCAGTTTCGAGGCAGGCCCGGATGATCAATATTCCGCATGAAGAATTCCAGACCCAATGCGACCGGCTCTCCAAGACCGTCGACGCCGCCGGCTTCGAACGGCTGCGCTTTGCCCGCACCGAGGCGCCGATGCTGGCGCGTCTGGTCGAGCTGGCGCAAGGCGCGGTCGAGGAGCGCGAGGATTTCGAGCTGGCCGAGGAGGGCAGCACCGCCGACACCAAGCGTTTCGTGCTCAAGGTGCATGGTACGCGGGTGATTTCGATCGCGCTGGGCCTTGATGGTCCCCACGTCCGCGTCTGGGCCGATACGATCAACCGCAGCGCCTATACGCTGACCTATGGCGACGCGATCGTCACCGATTTCGCGGCGGTGAATGAGGCGTGGATGGCGGCGGCCTTGATGGCGCTGTTCGCGCGGGTGGAACTTTAGACCCCTATTCGACCAGATTTGCACGCCGTGACGGAGCCGATTTTGGCCCAGCGCGAGGATTGAGGCGGGAGCAATGCTGGCAAATTGTGACCGACGAGAGACGCTGCGATGGGCCAAAATCGGCCCGCCGCTTAGCGGTTTCCCTCAAAAGCCTCGGGGCAGCGTCGCAGCACTTGCACGGGGCTGCCAGCCCGCGCTGCGTGCTGCTTCTCGCCCCGGAGCTTTGAGGGCAATCACGGTGTGCAAATCTGGTCGAATAGGGCCCTAGGTGTTTGGTCCCGGCATTTGGTGGTGCGGATTTAGGTTGAAGCGATCTGGCTCGGTTGTCCAGCATTTGCAGATATATTCGTAGGGCGTGAGGCCGCGCAGGGTTTTCAGTCGGCGGCCATAATTGTAGGCGTTGA
>JANXUK010000102.1 GCA_025356275.1 Sphingomonadales bacterium
GGAGTTCGAGCACATCCGCAAGCGCTATTGGGGGCAACGCTTCTGGCAACGCGGTTACTTCTCAACGACATCCGGCAACATCACGGACGACATCATCATGCGGTATCTGGACAAACATACCCACAAGAAAGGCTTCAGCCCGGGACGGCAGCGGTAAGATGTTGTCGGGCACGACGAGTTCGGCTGAGCCATGCCATCCGGCTTGATCGAGGATCAGGACTGCGTGCGCTCCTGGCGCGACGTGGAAGGCGATCTCTTCGAGATGCGTGCTCATGGCCTCGCTATTGCAACGGGGCATGACGATGCCAGCACCCTTTCCCTATGCCGGACAGATTGCGCCGAAGATCCAGGCCGAGGCGCGCCGCTGGTCTTTTGGCGCACAAGGCGGGGTCCCTCGCATGGCCCAGCGGCGCGTGAGTTTGGGTTGCTGACCGATGCGCGCCTCGTCCCACACCCACTGCGCCAGATCAATCAGGCGCCAACGGACCGCGCCGTGCGCTGCGGGGATCGGACCTGCCTCGACCTGTTGGGCAAAAGCGCGGCCTGTGCAGGGTTCAGGATCGAGACTTTGCCGGGGGCCTTGCGCGATATCAATCCGTCCGGGCCATCGGTGTTGAACCGGATTACCCAATCGCGAACGATCTGCAGCGTCACACCGGCTGCCTTAGCCGCTTCGCTTCGGCTGCTACCATCCATGATCAAGCCCAATGCCAACAACCACCGAACCTGGTCTGGATTACCACACTGCCGGGACAATCGCCGTAAATCCGCCGACGTATAATCCGTCCGAACACCAATCGCCGTCGCCATCGCAAACCTCCCCGTGCTCGCTCCGTCGAATCAGAAAAGTGCCGCCTTGGGAATCCCCCGCGTGAGTCAACCTCAATGGGACCTGGTATAAGCCATTAGCGGGCGGCAAAAATGCCTAAAGACTTGCCTTGTTCGGATTGGCTGGGTCGATCTGGACCTGCAATTGCTGCCCCTCGGCCAGCGTGTAAAACGCGTGGTCGCTGGCATCGATCTTTAGCCACGCCTGATGCGATGTCTTGTCCGCAGGATCGGCGTAGCGCAGCACCGCCGTGACGTGGCCGGTCAGCACCCCGTTCGAGGTGCCGTCGCGGATAGCGATGAATTTGGGATCGTGGCTGCAATCCTTGCTGACATCGTGCATTTTGGCCGAGACGACGCTGCCGCCCATGGTCGTGGTTTCGGTCTCGGTATAGCCGCAGTTCCATTCGGCGGATTCGACCACTGCCGTCACCGTCGGCCCTGATGCCGCCGGGTGACATGCACCGAGCAGCCCCGCCAAAACCGCCACATAGTTCGCCCTGACCATACCGGCCCCCCGCAGTGTAAACTCGGGTAAGGTAAACGGCGATGGTTAGGATCTGGCTAAAGCGGCGCCTCTAGAATTTGTTGTCGCGCGGGAAGCCGGTCGGCGGCAGGCGCCCCGCCGCGCCGCGTGCCACTTTCCACAGGCGCACATCTTTTTCGGTGCGCACCCGCCCGCTGTCGCCGCCCATCGCCCAGCTCAGCCCATCGTCCAGCCGCAGCGTGGTCGCATCGGCCAGCCCGCCGTCGCGGAATCGCTGCAACGTGGCGCCCTGCCCCTTGGCCAGCACCGGCAGCTCCTCCAGGCTGAAGATGACCAGCTTGCGATTGTCGCCCACCACCGCGACGTGATCGTGCTCCGCAGGAATCTCGCGCACGACGGTCAGCCGCACCCCGGGCTTGGTGCTCATCACGCCGCGCCCCTTGCGGGTTTCGGCGAGCAACTCGCCCGATTCTGCCGCGAATCCACGCCCGATATTGCTGGCCAGCAGCAATTGCGCGCCAGGACGATGCACCAGCAGCGCGATGATCCGCGCCTCGGCATCGATATCCAGCATTGAGCGCAAAGGCTCACCAAAACCGCGCGCGCCGGGCAATTTGTCAGCACCCAACGTGTAGAACCGGCCATTGTCGCAGGCGATCAGCAGCTTGTCGGTGGTTTGCGCGTGCAGCCCAAAGCCGGCGGCATCGCCGTCCTTGAACTTGAAATCGCCATCGAGGGCCAGATGACCCTTCGCACCGCGTATCCAGCCGCGCGCCGACAGGATCACCGTCACCGGCTCCTTCTCGATCATCGCATCCATGTTGAATTCGCGCGTCGGCGCCGCCTCGGCCAGCGTCGTGCGGCGGCGGCCCAGCGGGGTATCCTCGGCATAGTCCTTGCGCAAATTGGCGAGGTCACGCTTCAGCCGCGTCCGCTGGCGCGCCGGGCTCTCCAACAGCGCCTGCAACTCGCCCTGTTCCTTCAGCAGCGCGTCATTCTCACGCCGCAGCTCCATCTCCTCCAGCCGGCGCAACGATCGCAGCCGCATGTTGAGGATCGCCTCGGCCTGCCGGTCGTTCAGCGCGAATTCGGCGATCATCACCGGCTTGGGCTCATCCTCGCTGCGGATGATCGCGATAATCCGGTCGAGGTTGAGATAGGCGATGATGAAGCCCGCCACCAGCTCCAGCCGGGCGGCGATCTTGTCCAGCCGGTGCTGACTGCGGCTCAGCAGGATGTCGATCTGAGCCAGCACCCATTCCTGCAACAGCAACTTCAGCCCCAGCACGCCCGGCGTCCGGTTCGCATCCAGCACATTGAGGTTGAGGCTGAACCGGCTTTCCAGATCGGTCAGCCGGTAGACGCTTTCCTTGAGGAGGTCGGGGTCGACATTGCGGCTTTTGGGCACCAGCACGATGCGGATCGCGGAATCGGATTCGTCGCGCACATCTTCGAGGATGGGCAGCTTTTTATCGGCGATCAGCGCCGCCAATTGCTCGATCAGCTTGCCCTTGTGGACCATATACGGGATTTCGGAGATCACCAGCTGCCACTGGCCAGCGCCCAGCCGCTCGATCCCGCCATCCTCCCACACGCCACCTTCGCGCCCAGTGGAGAACCGCCCGCGCACCCGGATCGCGCCCTTGCCGGTGGCGTAGGCTGCGCTGATTGCTGCCGGGCTGTCCACCACCACGCCGCCGGTGGCAAAATCGGGGCCGTGGAAGTGCTGCATCAGCTCGGCATGCTCGGCATGCGGATTGTCGATAAGCAGCAGCGTGGCGTCGATGATCTCGGCGACATTGTGGCTGGGAATGCTGGTCGCCATGCCCACCGCAATGCCGGTCGCCCCATTGGCCAGCAAGTTAGGGAACAGGCCGGGGAAAATCTCCGGCTCCTCGTCCTCGCCATTATAAGTCGGATGGAACGTGACCGTGCCATCGTCCAGCCCAGCCATCAGCTGGATCGCGGTGCGGGTCAGCCGCGCCTCGGTATAGCGATAGGCGGCGGCATTATCCCCGTCGATATTGCCGAAATTGCCCTGCCCTTCGACCAATGGATAGCGCAACGCGAAATCCTGGGCCAGCCGCACCATCGCGTCATAGACCGACTGATCGCCGTGCGGATGGTACTTGCCGATGACATCGCCGACTACTCGCGCCGATTTCTTGAACGCCTGGGTCGGATCGAGCTTCAGCTGGCGCATCGCCCACAACAGCCGGCGGTGGACCGGCTTCAGCCCGTCGCGCAAGTCGGGCAGGCTGCGCGCGGTGATCGTGGACAGCGCATAGACCAGATAGCGCTCGGACAGCGCGCTGTCGAAAGGCGCATCGACGATTGCGTCAAAGGCATCTGGCTGGGTCGGGGGGCTCATCGCCCGGCGGCCTTAGCAAGGCGGTGAACTGAACGGAAGGCGCAACCCATAGCCAATCCCCGGCATTTCGGGCTGGTATGGGCAAACCGCGCCGCTATGGTTGCGGGATGGAACACAGCAAACGCATCGCAGTGATCGGGCTTGGCGTGATGGGCGGGCCGATCGCGCGGCATCTGGCCCGCGCCGGCCACGCGCTCACCCTCTATAATCGCACAACCGAACGCGTGGCGCGGTGGCGCGCCGCGCATCCCGACCTGACCGTGGCTGAGGCCACCAACCCGGCGGAGGCCAGCGCCGGGGCCGAGGTGGTAATCACCTGCGTCGGCAATGACGATGATCTCGCCGATGTCGTGCTCGGCCCGCAGGGCGTGTTCAGCACGCTGGCGGAGAATGGCCTGTTCATCGACCACACCACCGTCTCGGCGCGGATCGCGCGGCAGATCGCGGTGGAGGCGCGCGACAAGCATATCCACTGCGTCGACGCGCCGATGACCGGGTCGCAGATCGGGGCGGAGAATGGTACACTGACGCTGATGTGCGGCGGGCGCAAAGACGCGCTGGAGGCGGCGCGGCCGGTGATGTCGGCGTATGCGCGGCGGATTGTCCATATCGGCAAGGCCGGCACCGGACAGGCCGCCAAAATGTGCAACCAGATCTGCATCGCCGGGGCCATCGCCGGGGTGGCCGAGGCGCTGCGGCTGGCGCAAGCCGGGCATCTCGACGTCGGCAAAGTGTACGAGGCGATATCGGGCGGCGCGGCGCAAAGCTGGCAAATGGACAATCGCTGGAAAACGATGTCCGAGGATTCGTTCGATTTCGGCTTTGCGGTCGATTGGATGCGCAAGGACCTGGGGCTGGCGCTGGAGGAAGGACGCGGGCTGGGGGTGTCTTTGCCGGTCACCGGCCTGGTCGATCAATTCTATGCTGAGGTGCAGGCGCTGGGCGCCGGGCGTCAGGATACCAGCGCGCTGGTCCGCCGCCTGCCGCGCAAGGGGCACGCATGAAGGTCGTTTTCGCGCGGGTCGCATCCGCCGCCGTGCTCGCGCTCGCCGCCCCGGCGCAGGCCGACACGCTGGTCGACCACGTCGCGGGTGAGACCATCGATGCAACGGGAGGCGTCGAGCATTTCACCGGGCTGGTGATCGGCAGCGATGGCCGCATCGCCCAGGTGCTGCACGAGGGCGAAAAGCGCCCAACCCGCCCCGATTACGCGGTCGAAGGGCATGGCGCGGTGATGCTGCCCGGCCTGATCGACGCGCATGTGCATATATTCGAGCTGGGGTTTCAGGCGCTCACGCTCGACCTTGGCGGGGCGCATTCGCTGGCCGACGTGCAGACGCGCATCGCCGCCTATGCCGCCGCGCATCCAGACCGGCCATGGATCATCGGCAGCGGCTGGAATCAGGAGGATTGGGCCGCGCCCGGCACCCCGACGCGCTTTCCCACCGCCGCCGATCTCGACGCGGCGGTGGCGGACCGCCCGGTGGTGCTGACCCGCGTCGATGGCCATGCGGTCTGGACCAATTCGCGCGGGCTGGCGCTGGCCGGGGTGACGGCGGCCACACCCGATCCCGCCGGGGGGCGGATCATGCGGATCGCCGCACCCAGTCCTCCCAGACCCAACCCACGCAGCGCGCACACCCGCCTCGCTAAACCGTCAGGCGTGTTCGTCGACACTGCGATGGCGCTGATCGAAAAGGTCGTGCCCCCGCCCCGCCCCGAGGATCGCGACCTGGCGCTGGCCACCGCGCAGACCATCCTGCTCAGCCACGGTGTCAGCGCAATCGCCAACATGAGCACCACGATCGAGGATTGGCAGGCGTTTCGCCGCGCCGGTGATGCGGGCAGCCTGCGGGTGCGGATCATGGCCTATGCGCTGGGCGTTGATAATATGGCGCTGATCGCCGGATCGGGGCCGACCCCTTGGCTCTATGATGACCGGTTGCGGATGGGCGGGCTGAAGCTGTTCGCCGATGGCGCGCTGGGCTCGCGCGGGGCGTGGCTGAAGGCACCGTATAGCGATGAGCCGGCGACGCACGGCACACCCCGGCTGAGCGGCACGCAGCTGCGCAATCTAATGAGCCGGGGCGCGATCGACCATTTTCAGGTCGCGGTCCATGCCATCGGAGACGCCGCCAACGCCGATGTGCTGAGCGCGATCGATGAGCTGTCCGCCACCTACACCGGCGACCGGCGCTGGCGGATCGAGCATGCGCAGATCATCGACCCCGCCGACATGGCACGGTTCGGGGCGCATGGTATCGTCGCCTCGATGCAGCCGGTGCACGCGGCATCGGACCGGGCGATGGCTGAGGCGCGGCTGGGCCCGGAGCGTTTGGCGTGGGCTTACGCCTGGAAGAGCATCGCCGCGACCGGGGCGACGCTAGCCTTCGGATCGGACGCGCCGACCGAGGCGCCCGATCCCTTCGCCGGCATGGCCGCCGCGATTTCGCGTCAGGGCCCCGATGGCAAACCCGATGCTGGCTGGCAGCCGCAGGAGCGGATCTGCGCGGCGGCCGCGCTGGCCGCCTATACCACCGGCGCTGCCTATGCCGGCTTTGCCGAGGGGCGGATCGGGCGGATCGCCTTGGGGATGCGCGCCGATTTCGTGCTGGTCGACCGCGATCCGCTAACCGTCAGCCCGGCCGCGCTGCGCCAGACCAAGGTGCTCCAGGTGTGGGTCGGGGGTAGGCCGATGCTGGAGAATGATGCCGCGTGGAAACCTGCATCCAAGCCCGAGGCCAACCCCGATCTGCGCGGCACTGGCGGCGAAGGGCGCTAGTGGTTCGTTTCCGACATTTGCATCCCTTTCGGCCCTTTCGGCAAGGGCAGAGGCAAATGTCGGAAAATATAAGAACCACTAGATATTATATTGTTTCTAGTGGAGTGATTTTGACATTCGAAAGCACCCTTTGCCGCAAGCGGGACTCGAATGTCAAAATCAATCCACTAGAGCGCGATAGTTGGGGCCTCAGCCGCCGCCTCGGCCGCCTTGCGCTTTGACGAACGCCTCTCGCCCAGCCACATCACGATCAGCGAACCCTCGAACAGCCCCCACATCGGCACCGCCAGCATCAGCTGCGAGGCGACATCGGGCGGGGTCAGCACCGCCGCCAGCGCGGTGATACCCACCACCACATAGCGCCGCGCCCCTGCCAGTTGCGCCCGGCTGACAATCCCCGCCTTGTTGAGCAGCAGCAGCAGCACCGGCAGCAGAAAGCTGAGTCCGAAGGCAAAGATGAACTGCATCACCAGCGCCAGATAATCGCCGGTGCTGGGCAATGCCTCCAGCTTGAGCCCGCCACGCTCCCCCTCAAAGCCCAGCAGCCAGTGGAACGCATTGGGCATCACCACATAATAGGCCAGCGCCGCACCGCTGGTGAACAGCACCGGCGTCATCACCAGAAATGGCAGGAACGCGCGCTTCTCCCGTGCATACAGGCCGGGCGCAACAAAGGCCCACAGCTGATTGGCGATGATCGGGAAGCAGATCAGAAACGCCGCGAACAGCGCTACCTTCAGGTCAACGAAAAACGCCTCATACAGCTTGGTATAGACCAGCCGGCCCTGCCCCTTGGGGAACGCATTGGCGAGCGGACGCACCAGAAAGCCGAAGATGTCATCGACGTAATACAGGCATACGCAAAACGCCACGGCCAGCGCCGCGATACAGCGCAACAGCCGCGCGCGCAGCTCCAGCAGATGGTCGAGCAGCGGGGCCTGCGTCTCGTCGATATCGCGGATGCCGATGGCCATGGCGGGTTTAGCGCGCGCTCGGCGGCGGGATGAGTGGCGGCACAGGCTCGGTAATCTCGGGCGGCAATGCGGGCAGCGTGGGCTCGGCCGGTGGGGGCAGCTCGACCGGGGGGTTGGGCGCTGGGACCTCGGTGGGCGCAGGCTCCCCCGCCAGCAGATGCCCGGCAGGCGCCGGATCGATAGTCGGATGCGCCTTCATAATCGCCTCATTCTGTTCGCGCCACTTCTGCTCCATTTCCTCAAGCTCGGCCTCGCGGATAATGTTTTCGATCCCGGAGCGGAAATGGCCGGAGACGCGGCGCATCTTGCCGATCCACTTGCCGGCGGTGCGCAGCGCGCGCGGCATATCCTTGGGGCCTATGAACACCACCGCCAGCACGGCGGTCAGCAGCATCTCCGAAGGGGCGATATCGAACAGCATTGCCTAGGTTCCGTCGCCCTTGCGCGGCTCAATTCGCGCCGGGGGGTGGGTTTTCGGCCGGCTGCGGCGCGGCGGGGGTGGCGACCGGGGGCAGCGGCGCGGTGGGAGCAATCTGAACCGGGGGAAGTGGGGGCGCGCGACCAGCGGCCTCATCACCCATGCCCTCCTTGAAGCTTTTGATACCCTTGCCGAAATCGCCCATCATTTCGGAAATGCGGCCCCGGCCGAACAGCACCAGCACCACCAGCGCCAGGATGATGACATGCGGAAGCGACAGACCCATCGGAAAACTCCTGAAATTCGCGAGACCTCGGCAGGCCGTGCAAGCCGGGGCGATAAAAGCCTATCTAGTCATTATCCCCGAGACTTACCACCCCCAGCGCCTCTAAGGCGTCATCGACCGGATCGAGCAGCCCGGCGGCACGCAATTCGTCGATGCCGGGCAGGTCGCGGCGCGAGGCGAGGCCGAAATGCGCGAGGAAATCGGGCGTCGTCGCATAGATCACCGGGCGTCCCGGCACTTCTCGCCGTCCGGCGGCACGGACCCAGCCCGCCGCCATCAGCACATCGAGCGTGCCCCGCGCGGTCTGGACGCCGCGAATGGCCTCGATCTCGGCGCGGCTTACCGGCTCGTGATAGGCGATGATCGCCAGCGCCTCGGTCGCGGCGCGCGACAATCGGCGCGGCTCCTCATGCTCGCGGCGCAGCAGATGCGCGAGATCGGCGGCGGTCTGAAAATGCCACCGCCCGCCCCGTTCGACCAGCGCGATGCCGCGCCCGTCGTAATGGCTTGAGAGGCTGGCGAGGGCTTCGCGCACCTCCGCCCCGCCCAGATGCGCCGACAGTGCCTCGGGGCTCATCGGCTCGGCGGCGGCGAACAGCGCGGCCTCGACCGCGCGGGTGATCTCGTCCGGCGGGTTCACCGCATGGTTCGCCGCAACCGTAGCGGCCCGAACGCCCCATCCTGTTGCATCTCGGCCTCGCCCCGCCGCGCCAGTTCCAGCCCGGCGACAAAGCTGGACGCCAGCGCCGAGCGCCGCAAACGGGGATCGCTCCAGTCGCCCTCGGTCACGGGCGGCAGAAAGTCCATGATCTCGACCCAGCCGACGCTGACCCCCAGCATCGCGGACACGCGCGCCAATGCCGAATCGAGCGTCATCACCAGCCGCGCCGCGACCATATGCACCACTGGCTGGGTACGCGCCTTGACCACGCCATAGGCCTGCACCAGCGCGAACCAGTCGCATTGCCACAGGTGCTTACGGTTCGTGCGCAGGCCCTCGGGCGCACCGCGCGGGAACACATCGCGCCCCAGCCGATCGCGTGCCAACAGCCGCGCCCCCACCTCACGCATCGCCGCCAGCCGTTGCAGCCGCAGTTGCAGCCGCAGCGCCATCTCCTCGGGCGAAGGCTCCTCCTGCACCTCACGCGGCAGCAGCAACGCCGATTTGAGGTAAGCCAGCCACGCCGCCATCACCAGATAATCGGCCGCCAGTTCCAGCCGCAGAACCGCCGCACGCTCGATATAGATCAGATATTGATCGACCAGTTCGAGGATCGAAATCTGCCGCAAATCCACTTTCTGGCGGCGCGCCAGATCGAGCAGCAGGTCGAGCGGCCCCTCCCACCCGTCGAGTTCGAGATACAATGCGGCGTCATTCTCCCCGGCAGGCGCGGCGATGTCCCATGCCTCGGCCTCCGAGGCGATGCCCCATGCCTCGGCCTCCGCCAGATCGATGGGATCGCTCACGCTGCCACCTGCGCCAACAGCGCGTCGCGATGGGCGATCAGCGCTGCATGGACATCAGGATCGCCCGGCGCCGGCACCGCAGTCTCGGCCAGGGCATGCTCCAGCCGCCGCGCCGCCGCCTGGCCCATCACCGGCAGCGCCGCCGCGATGCCCTGCATATCGTCCATCCTGGCCCAGCAATTGAGCACCACATCGCACCCCGCAGCCACCGCCGCCGCCGCCCGCTCGGGGATCGAGCCCGACAGCGCCTGCATATCGATGTCATCGGTCAGCAGGAGGCCGTCGAAGCCAATCGCCTCACGGATGATCGCGGCGATGATATGCGGCGACAGCGTGGCGGGATGCTCGGCGTCCCACGCCGGGAAGCGGATATGCCCGGTCATGCCGATCCGCGCGCGCGCGGCCAAAGCGGCAAAGGGCGCCAGATCGCTGGCCAGTTCGTCGACGGTGGCATCGACGATCGGCAAGTGCTTATGACTGTCGGCCAGCGCCCGCCCGTGCCCCGGCATATGTTTGATGCACCCGGCCACCCCGGCACGCGCAAACCCATCGAGCACCGCGCGGGCCAGCGCCGCCACGCGCAGCGGTTCGGCCCCCAGCGCCCGGTCGCCGATCACATCATGCGCGCCGGGCTGGCGCACGTCGCAGACCGGCGCGCAATCGACGCTGATCCCCACCTCGGCCAGATCGCGGCCCAGCGCTTCCGCATTGGCGCGTGCGGCGGCAATCGCGGTGATCGGCGCGCGGTCATACAGGCGATCGAACACCGCGCCCGGCGGATAGGCAGGCCATTCGGGGGGCCGCATCCGCGCCACGCGCCCGCCCTCCTGATCGATACAGATGAACAGCCTGCCGCGTCCATGCAACCCGCGCAAGTCCTCGGTCAGTGCCAGCACCTGCGCGCGATCCGCGACATTGCGCCCGAACAGAATATACCCCGCCGGATCGGCATCGCGGAAAAACGCGCGCTCTTCAGCAGTGAGGGTCAGGCCCGATAGTCCGAATATCGCTGGGATCATCCGGCGGATTTCGCAAGAATGCAGCGGTTGCGCAAGCGGGGCACGCAAAGAAGAAACAGGTTTCCGCTCGAACGGGCCTTCGCGCCCCTGCGAATCAACCCTTCGCCTTACGATCCGCTCAATGCTTGACCCGGCAATCCAACCCCGCCGCTTTCAACTTGTCGCAAAACGCGCCTCCGCCCCCGGCGGCGGTCAGCACTTGCAGGCGGTAAACGGTGCCTATGTCGGCCTGTCCCTCGACCACGCGGTGCTTCATGCCGGCCAGCACGTCGTAATGCTGCGACACGCGCGACCAGCCGGCTTCGGCAGCGGTGGCGGTGGAATAGGCGCTGATCTGGACCACGCCGGCATTGCCCGCGCTATCGTCAGCCGTTGCGGGTTTGGCGGCGGCAGGCGCGTGCGCGAAGGGCGCACCGGTGGCGTCCTTGGCTGCGGCCTCCGCAGCAGCGCCATCAGCGGCAGCGCCCCTGCCCCCCGCCTTGTCGTTGCCGCCCGCCTTGTCGCTGCCGGCGGCCAGCTGGGCCGGGCGGTTCTGGCCCTGCGACACTGCAAAGCTCGAATCGCCGGTGCCGGCAAATTTCTTGTCGCCCGGATTGGCCGGTGCTTGCTTGTAAGGCTCGCTGGCGGCGGCGATCACGCTGCCATCGGCGGGCGCGGGCTTGGCAGTCTGATGATGTGTGCCGACCCAGATCGCGCCGACAACCGCGGCGAGCAAGGCCAGCCCGCCCAGCGCCGCGCCGAACACCCTGAGCGATGACACCGCCTCATAACCATGCTCGCCCTCGCCCGATTCGAGCCAGGGCAGCCTGTCATCCTCGTTGAGGTCGAGCCGGTGAGGCTCATAGGGCTCATGCGCGGCATCAACCGCGTGCCCGCCCGTGGATTCGGGCGCGATATGCGCGGGTTCGGCATGTTCGGCCACACGCTCAATCGCCGGAGGGGGCGCCGCGATAGGCTCGCCGGAATTTTCCACCATTTCGCCTGTTGCGGCGCCCTCTTCCCCGTCCTGCCCGCTCATCATCACATTTCCTCAACCGCCGCGACGCCCAGCAGCGCCAGCCCATTGCGCAGCACCTGCCCGATTTGCTTGCCCAGGAAAAGCCTTGCGCCGGTCGCCCGCGCGTCCTGTGCCACAATGAACCGCTTTTCGGGACGCTCATTGCCCAGATTCCAGTAGGAATGGAACGCCGCCGCCAGATCACCCAGGAAAAAGGCGATCCGGTGCGGCTCCCGCGCGGCGGCCGCCGCCTCGACCACGCGCGGGAATTGCCCCGCGAAAGCCACCAGCGCTAGTTCCTCCGCGCCCAAATCGCTGGCCCCGGCGGCATCAGGTGCAAAACCCTCAGCCGCGCCCTTGCGCAGCGTCGAGCAGATCCGCGCATGGGCGTATTGCACATAGAACACCGGGTTTTCCTTCGACGCCTCGACCACGGCGGCAAAGTCGAAATCCATCTGCGCCTCAGGCTTGCGGGTCAGCATGGTAAAGCGCACGACATCTTTGCCGACCTCGCTCACTACGTCGGCCAGCGTGACGAAATTGCCCGAGCGTTTGGACATCTTGACGGGCTCACCGGCGCGCAGCAGCTGGACCATCTGGACCAGCCGCACCTCGAACGGGGTCTTGCCGCCGGTCAGCGCCGCGACCGCCGCCTTGATCCGCTTGACCGTGCCGGCGTGATCGGCGCCCCAGATGTCCACCAGCGCGTCGGCGCTTTGCGCTTTCTGGAAGTGATAGGCGAGGTCGGCGCCGAAATAGGTCCAGCTGCCGTCCGATTTGCGGATCGGGCGGTCCTGATCGTCGCCGAATTTGGTCGAGCGGAACAGCGGAAGCGCCACCGGCTCCCAGTCATCAGGCGTCTTGCCCTTGGGCGCCTCAAGCGCGCCATCGTACACCAGATCATGCGCGCGCAGCCACGCCTCGGCCTCGGCAGGCTTGCCGGCGGCCTGCAATTCGGCCTCGGAGGCGAACACATCGTGCCGGATACCCAGCAGCGCTAGATCGGCACGGATCATCACCAGCATCGCCGCGACCGCGCGGGTGCGAAACAGAATCAGCCAGTCAGCCTCGGGCGCGGCGGTGTATAGCGTGCCGAATTCGGCGGCGAGTTCGGCGCCCAAGGGCATCAGATAATCGCCCGGATATAACCCCTCGGGGATCTCGCCCACATCTTCGCCAAGCGCCTCGCGATACCGCAGATGCACCGAGCGGGCCAACACATCGACCTGCGCCCCGGCGTCGTTGACGTAATATTCACGGATAACCTTATGCCCGGCAAACTCCAGCAGGCTGGCCAGGGCATCGCCCACCACCGCACCCCGGCAGTGCCCCATATGCATCGGTCCGGTGGGGTTGGCCGAGACATACTCGACATTGACCGTGGTGCCGCCGCCCATTGAGGAACGCCCGTAATCATCGCCCAGTGCGGCAATCGCGGCCAATTCCGCCAGCCACGCCGCGCGCGACAGGCGCAGGTTCAGGAACCCCGGCCCGGCGATGCTGACCCCCTCGACCAGCGGCAGCTTGGCCAATTCGGCCGACAAAGCCTCGGCCAAAGCGCGCGGATTGGTGCCGGCGGGCTTGGCCAGCACCATCGCGGCATTGGTGGCCAGATCGCCATGCGCCGGATCGCGCGGCGGCTCCACGCTGACGGCCCCGCGCGCCAACCCGGCAGGCAGCACCCCGGCAACGGTCAGCGTATCAAGCGCGGCATCGACATGGCGCACAAAGGCGGCGTGGAGGGTCTGGGTATCGGACATGAGCCGCCGGTTAGCCGCTTGGCGCGCTTTGGGCTAGGCCAATGTGGAACGGGACGCGCGCCCCACCCGTCACTGCACCCCGTCAACGCGTCGCGTTATACGCCAGTTGCCGCTCATCGAGCTGAAACCCGACCAGCACGTCGAAGGTCGCGCGGGTGATCGCGGCACGCACATCGGGATCATTCAGCGGATCGACCGCCGCATCCGCTTCGCCGCCCTTGCGCTTGCGGTTGATCTGGGCGCGGATCTTGCGGTCCAGCGTGGCCTCGGCCTTGTCCACCGCGGCAGCGCCGGTCGCGGTGGCCGAGGCGCGGGCGTCACCATCGGCAAAGTGGAGAGTGACATTGCCCACCCGCTTGGCAATCACTGCGGTGCCGCCGCGCAGCACGGTGATGAAATAGGGCAGTGATACATCGCGGGCGCCGCGCGTGTCGCTGCGCCGGGCCTGGACCAGGAAGCTGACATTGGTGTGCACCAATTGCCCGGCAACCACGCGGTCCCGGCCCCTTGCCCTGCCATTGGGTGTCGTGGCCTTGTCGTCGCATTGGCTGCGCAGATCGGTCAGGCTGGCCACGACGTCTATGGCGCGCGAATCGACCATGCCCGTCGGGCTGGCCGCGCCATCGCGCAGCAGCGTGACGTCGCCGGTGTGATCGGGCACGCCCACCGCCGGGCAGGCGGTGCGCAGCGCGGTGATCCCCACGCCTTCATCGACCACGATCTCGCCGCGTGACTGGCACCCGGCGATCACGCCGCAAGCACCAACCGCCAACAGCAGCCTGAAAATCGGGGGGCGGGTCTTAAGCATCATTCCGGGCATCCTGATAATCCACGCGCCCGCCCTAGCGGGCCGCGCCGCAAAGCGCTAGAGGCGGCAACATGAACGCCCCCTTTCCGCCATCTGCCGCTACGATCCTGCCACCGCTGCGCCTGCTCATCGCCGCGCCACGCGGTTTTTGCGCCGGGGTGGACCGCGCGATCGAGATTGTGGAGCGCTCGATCCGTCAATTTGGCGCCCCCGTCTATGTCCGTCACGAGATTGTGCACAACGCCTTCGTGGTCGAAGGCCTGAAGGCGCAGGGCGCGGTTTTCGTCGAGGAGCTGGACGAGGTGCCCGATGGCGCGCCGGTGATCTTTTCGGCGCATGGCGTGCCCAAATCGGTGCCGGCGGCGGCCGATGCGCGCGGGCTGGAGTGGCTGGATGCCACCTGCCCGCTGGTCAGCAAGGTGCATCGTCAGGCCGAGCGACATATCGACGCGGGGCGGCACATCCTCTTCATCGGCCATCGCGGCCATCCGGAGGTGATCGGCACGCTGGGTCAGGTGCCGGTTGGGGCGATGACGCTGGTGGAGACGCTGGAGGATGTCGCGGCGCTCAATTTCGCTGATGACGTTGCGCTGGCATTCCTGACCCAGACCACGCTGTCGGTCGATGATACCGCCGCCATTGTCGGGGCGTTGCGTACCCGTTTCCCCGAGATCGCCGGGCCGCGTGCCGAGGATATATGCTATGCCACATCGAACCGCCAGACCGCGGTAAAGGCGATCGCGCCGCAGGCCGACCTGCTGCTGGTGATCGGTGCGCCCAATTCTTCGAACTCGCGGCGTTTGGTCGAAGTGGCGGAGCGTTGCGGCACGAGGTCGTTTCTGGTCCAGCGCGCACATGAGATCGATCCGGCATGGCTGGACGGGGTCCAGACGCTGGGGCTGACCGCCGGGGCGTCGGCGCCCGAATCTTTGGTGCGCGAAGTGATCGAATTCCTCGGCCGCTATCGCACGGTCAGCGAAGAGACGGTGGTCACCGCCGAAGAGAAGATGGTGTTCAAGCTGCCCAAGCAGCTGACCGATTAGGGTGGGTTGCTATTCGGCCCATGCCAGGCTGCAAATGGCGATTTACGCTGCGGCCTGATCCAAATCTCAACACACCGTAGTGGTTCGTTTCCGACATTTGCATCCCTTTCGGCAAGGGCCGAGGCAAATGTCGCAAAAACATGAGAACCACTAGATATTATATTGTTTCTAATGGATTTTATGATTTTGACATTCGAAAGCACCCTTTGCCGCAAGCAGGACTCGAATGTCAAAATCAATCCACTAGACCCAGAAACAGCGCGGGGGCACTTACTGTATGGCGGTCTATACGCAATTGGGCGCTGAGGCGCTGGGCGATCTTATCGCTTGCTACGATGTAGGCACGCTGGTCTCCGCCAAGGGCATTGCCGAGGGGGTGTCGAACAGCAATTGGCTGATCGACACATCCGGCGCCGGCGCATCGGGTACGCGCTTTATCCTCACCATGTACGAACAGCGGACCGAGGTGGCCGATTTGCCGTTTTTCCTCGGCCTGCTCGATCATCTGGCGGCGCGCGATTGCCCCGTGCCGCGCACCATCCATGACCGGATGGGCCATTCGTTCCGGCATGTGGATGGCAAGGCGGTGGCGCTGATCGAATTCCTGCCCGGCGTGTCGGTGGGCGCGCCGACCCCTTCGCAGGCCAAGGCGGTGGGGGCGGCGTTAGCCCGCGTGCATCTGGCCGCTGCGAGTTTCGCCGACAGCCGGGCGAATGATTTCGGCCCGGCGGCGTGGCAACGGCTGGCGCGGGAGTGCGGCACCGCAGGGTTGGCCGGGATCGAGCCGGCGCTGCCCGCACTGATCGGCCCCGAGCTGGAGGCGCTCTGCCGCGATTGGCCGCAGGATCTGCCGCGCGGCATCATCCACGCCGATCTGTTTCCCGATAATGTGCTGATGCTGGGCGACCGTGTGGCGGGGCTCATCGACTTCTATTTCGCCTGCACCGATATCACCGCCTATGATCTGGCGGTCTCCCATGCCGCGTGGTGCTTCGATGCCGGGGGCGGGCATTTCGATGCGGCGGTTTCGGCGGCGCTGATGGCCGGGTATCAGGCGGTTCGTCCGCTGGCCGAGGCGGAGCGCGCCGCGCTGCCGCTGTTGGCGCGGGGGGCGGCGATGCGCTTTGCGATGACCCGCGCTTATGACTGGATGCACACGCCGACCGATGCGCTGGTGACGCGCAAGGACCCGATGGCCTTTGCGCGGCGGCTGATATTTTATGCCGACCCGGCCAATGCGGCGGTGTTTGCGGCATGAGCGAGCCGGTTGTCATCTTCACCGACGGCGCCTGCAAGGGCAACCCCGGCCCCGGCGGCTGGGGCGCGATCTTGGTGATTGGCGCGCATGAGAAGGAACTTTCGGGCTCCGAGCGGCTGACCACAAACAACCGGATGGAGCTGGGCGCGGTGATCGGCGGGCTCTCGGCGCTGACCCGGCCCTGCCCGGTGACGCTGTATACCGACAGCCGCTATGTGATCGACGGCATCACCAAATGGATCTTCGGCTGGCAGAAGAACGGCTGGAAAACGGCGGCGCGCAAGCCGGTGCTCAACGCCGATCTTTGGCAGGAGTTGCTGGTCGCGGCGCGCCCGCACCGGATCGACTGGCAATGGGTCAAGGGCCACGCCGGCCACCCCGGTAACGAACGCGCGGATCGGTTGGCCAGCGCGGCGGCGGATGCGGCGCGGGGTTAGCGCAGCGGTGGAATCTACTAGCCTGCATCCATCCCGCAACATTGCGGACGCGCTGACTGTACTGCCTGACCGCTGAAAGCGGGAATGAAACGATATGCCAAATATTCCGGGCGCTGTCGGCCCACCCTGACTCTCCTGCATGCCCGTGTATCCGTTGGCAGGTACTGTGCCGGGCATGATCATGTCGGACGACGAACGGCCCTGAGCAGAAAGCGTCTGCCTGGTTGTTCAACCAACAGGTATGCGCCAATCGCGGCAATAAGAGTGACGACCGGGCTGACAACCTGATCGTACGGCGCGCGTAACAACATGGCGCACCAGGAGTGGACAGGCTGTTGCAGGATATAGAGCGCGTAACTGGCACCACCCAACAGCAGCAGCAGCCGTGTCGACAGCAGGCGTGAAACAACGCCCGCGCCGTGCGCAGTGACCAGAAGGAACATACCTGTCAAAACAGTGAACACGGCTTTGCCTTGCGGGCTGCTGGCTGTCACCAGCGTCGCAACCATAGCCGCTGCCAGTCCCAATTCCACGCAATCGGCGGGGCGGCCGCGCAATGACCAAGGTGAGCGCACGAACACCTGACAGATCGCCATGCCATAGGTAAATTCGGCAATGCGGAACACAGGGATCGGTATCAGAACCCCGGCACCGAGCAGCGGGACTGTTTCCAGGCCGGGCCCGATCGTCGGAACACCAAAAGCAATGATCAGCGCCGCGCAGGTCAGCGCCAACACGATTGTCCAAGTCTGACTCAGTCGCCGTACCCAAGGCCAGTAAAACGGAAACAGCAAGTAGAATACCGCCTCGATCGACAACGTCCAGGCTTGCATGACCCATGCGTAGCCGTGACCACTGGCCGGACCGGTCCAGGCTTGTGTCATGGTCAACACGGACAATGCGTCCAAAGATGCCAGTGGTGCGGTCAAGACGGGCAAGGCGAGCAGCAGTGCCAGCATGTATAACGGATAAATGCGTGCAATTCGTGCCCAATAAAACCTGCCAACCACACCCGGCGTCATCGACGCGGAAAAATGCGAATAGGTAATGATAAAGCCCGAAAGTACGAAAAACAGGCTGACTCCCAGAAAGCCGTTGTGCAGCAAGTGTCGTACCGGGGAGGGAGCGTGAATACGCTCGGAAAAGCCCGCGCCATAATGAAACAGCAAGACCGCCATCGCCGCAAAGAAACGAACTCCGGTCAGAGCAGGTAGTGGACGCTGCGTAATTTCATTCATGATTCCGGCGATCTGTCCTCAAAATTGTTCTCACCATTGCCGGCAACATTTTGCGGCGTTGGTTTGTTCATGTCAAGCGTTGCAGGCAGGTACGCAATCAACTAGGGCCTAGCCAAACCGCCCCGGCGCATAGGCCGCCGCATCCAGCGCCCCGCCAAACGGCACCGGCCCCGCCTCGCCCAGCAGCAGCCAGGCCCCCAGTTCAGCCGCCGCCGGCGCGGTCTGGATGCCGAAGCCACCCTGCCCCGCAAACCAGAAGAAGCCGGGCTCGTGACGTTCGAAGCCATAGACCGGCAGCCGATCGGGCGCGAAGCTGCGCAGCCCGGCCCAACGGTGTTCGACGCGCAGCGCGCGCCAGTCGGTCACCCGCTCGAACCGGGCGATGGCATGGGCAACGTCGATCTCCTCGGGCGCGGCATCGCAGGGCGGGCTGGGGGTTTCGTCATGCGGACTGAGCCACAGGCTGGTCCCCTCGGGCTTGAAATAGAAGCTCCCGGCCAGATCGAGCACCAGCGGCAGGTCGGCCGGCACCGGCGCAGCGCAGCGCAATTGCACCATCGTGCGGCGGTAAGGCTGAATACCGAGCCGGCGCACGCCTGCCAGCGCCGCGACATCATCGGCCCAGGCTCCGGCGGCATTGGCCAGCACAATCGCGGTAAGGACGCGGCCATCGCGGAGCGTCAGCCGCCAGCCGTCGCCCACCCGCTTCGCTGCCGTAAGGCCCGCGCCGCACAGCACCTCGGCCCCGCCCCGCTTTGCCACCCGCAGGTAGTGCTGATGCAGGCCCGCCACGCCTATATCCGCGCAATCCGGCTCGAACACACCCTCCTGCCACCCCTCGCGCAGGCCGGGAATGCGCCGCGCCAGTTCCGCACGCCCCAGCCGCTCCACCCGCACACCCAGCGCGCCGTAACGCGCGGCAAAGCTGTCCAGCGCCGCACCCTCGCCGGCCCGCCCCAGCGTCAGCGCACCGCGCGGCGTCAGCACGCCCAGATCGCACAGCAACGGCCCTGACGCCAAGGTCAGCGGCAGCACCCCCGGCCCGCCATAGCTCTCGGTCCAGAACGCCGCCGAACGCCCGGTCGCATGATAGCCCGGCTGCGCCTCACCCTCGATCAGCGCGATTTTGAGTCGCGGCGCGGCGGCGAGCAGCGCGGCGGCCAGCGACGCCCCCGCCATTCCCGCGCCGACAATCGCAATATCGAACCCCTCGCTCATGCCGCTCCCGCAGCGTGGCGGTCCAAAAACGCGTCGATATTGGCCAACAATGGCTCGCGCACCGCATCGACTTCGCGCAGCACCTCATGGCGGGCCTCGGCCCCCAAGGTAATCAACTCGGCATGCGGCAGGCGCGCGGCGGCGCGGGCAATCGCGCGGTAATCGACCAGCCGGTCCGCTGTCGTCCCTATGATCAGCACCGGCGCCGTCACCACCTCCAGCGCGCCCGGCGCCGCCAGCCCACGCATCGAGGCCAGCGCCGCGACAATCCAGCCCCAGCTGGCCGGGCCCATCACCAGCTCGGGGCGCTGTGTCCGCCACGCCGTCTCGTCGTCATAACGCGCGGTGTCATGGGTCAGCAACTGGCTGCGCAGGTCGGGCACCGCCTTGGGCATCTCGCTCGCGGCCCAAGCCCGGCGGCGCGGATCGCCCATCGCGCTGATCCCGCGCGCCGCCCAATGCAACAGGCTCAGCGGAACGGGCGGCGTGATAAAGCCCAGCATCGGCGCGCTCAGCACCGCTGCCTGCGGATCGATCCTCCGCTCGGCCAGCGCGCGCAGCACCAGATGGCCGCCCATCGAATGGCCGATCACGATATGTGGCCCCGGCGCCTCTTCGCGCCAGCCGGCCCAGAAATCGGCCAGATCGGTGATCCAATGCGCAAAGTCGCCAATATGCCCGGTCAACGGATCGAAGCCCGCGCGCCCCGACCCTGCCTGCCCGCGCCAATCAAGACTGGTGACGCGCCAGCCCCGCGCGCGCCAATGCGCCATGCTCTCCAGGTATTTCTCATAGGCGTCGCCGCGACCGGGCAGGAATAGTAGCGAGCCTCTGAGCCCCTCACCAGCCGCCGGCGCCCAGTCGAACCGGCGGATCGCCGCGCCATCGCCCGCCAGCCAGCGTGTTTCACGGGCGTCCGCCGGAATGGCCCGCCGATCAAACCCCGCTACGCCTGCCTGCATCCCGCTCAACCCGTTTCCTGGCTTTGCCCACCTGGGCCCTACCCGTTTCCAGGCGTGGTTACTTTTTGGTAAGTACTGTCGGCTAGACCTCCTGCCATATCCGGCAGAGGGCCCTATGCAACACGCGAATTTCTCCTACGGCTTGCTCGGCGCATTGGCAATCGCGCTGCTGGTTGCGGCCTTTACCGACATCCGCCGGCGCCAGATCGACAATTGGCTGAACGCTGCCATCGCCATCGCCGCGCCGCTGTATTGGTGGAGCGCGGGGCTGGGCCTGGCCGAGATCGGCTGGCAACTGGCGCTGACCGCCGCGTGCTTTGGCGCCTTTGCGGTGATGTTCGCGCTGCGCGTGATGGGCGGGGGCGATGTGAAGCTGCTGACCGCGCTGGCGCTGTGGATCCGCCCGCTGGCTTTTGCGCATTTGCTGATGGTCATGGCCATCGCCGGCGGGGTGCTGACCGTGGTGTTGGGCGGGTGGCATATCGCCCGCCGCCAGCGTGACAAGGTCGCCATTCCCTATGGCATTGCCATCGCGGTCGGCGGCCTGTGGGTGCTGGGTAGCGAATATTTGCCGATGGCCCGCACAAGCGGCGTGCTCGGGTGACCAAATCTTAACCATTTTGCCCGAGTTTGGGTGATTGAATGCTGATCCGTCTTAGGGGGCTCTTCCAGCCATGGACAAGAAAAAGCTGATGATCCTGCTGGCCGCGCTGGTGCTCGCCATAGGTATGGCGCTGGCGGCGCGCAGTCTGGTCGCAGGTGCGGCAGCGCCCGCCGTCAAGGCAATGATCGCAGCGCCCAAGGGCCCCAAGGTGCTGGTGGCGCAACGCGCGCTGCCGGTCGGGACCATCATCACCGCCGACGCCATCGCCTATCAGGACTGGCCCAAGGACATGGTCCGCGACGCCTATTTCGTCGATGGCGCGGTCGATATGAACAAGCTGACGGGCACCGTGGTGCGCTTTGCGGTCACCGCCGGCCAGCCGCTGACGCAGGGCGCTCTGGTGGCACCGGGCGACCGCGGCTTCCTGGCCGCCGCGCTTGGCGCAGGGATGCGCGCGATCACGATCCCCGTGTCCGACAAGTCCAGCGTCGCCGGCTTCGTGTTTCCGGGCGACCATGTCGACCTGATGCTGACCCAGAAGGTCAATCCGACCAGTGAGGGCGATAATCTGCCGCTGGCCGTGACCGAGACCATCCTGCGCAACCTGCGCGTGCTGGCCACCGATCAGTCGCCCGATTCGCAGACCACCGACGGCAAGACCGTTGTCCGCACCTTCCACACCGTCACGCTGGAGGTTACGCCCCGCATCGCCGAGAAGATCGAGGTCGCCCAGACCGTCGGTACACTGGGCCTGGTGCTGCGCTCCATTGCCGACAATCAGAGCGAGCTGGACCATGCTATCGCCTCGGGCGCCATCAAGCTGCCCGTCGGTGCCACCGCAGGTGATGCCAGCAAGGCGCTGGCCCAGATGAGCAACAAACCGATCGAGGGCACCACCAGCTATAGCACCGGCGGCGATGTCTCGCGCTTTGCCCGCCGCACGATGCCCGCGACCAAATCAGTTGTGGCGCCGGTCGCGGCCGGCCTGCCACGCAATACGGCGCCCACCGTCAAGGTGGTGCGCGGCAACGACGTCAGCGAAACCACGGTCGGGGGTAACTGAGATGCGCAAGAGCACCTTTTCGCGGCGCATGCTGCCCTCCTTGATGCTGACCGCGATCGCCGGTCTGGCGCTGTCCGCAGCCCCGACCTTGGCCGCCCCCGTCAAGCATGCCAAGCCGCATATGGCAGGCCACCCCGCAGGCGTGCGTGAGCTGCCCCCCGGCACCCAGCGCCCCACCCGCGAGGTCTATCTCTCGCTCGGTCAGGGCGAACTGGTCACGCTCCCCACCGCAGTCGCCAACGTCTGGACCTCCAACCCCGGCGCCGCCGACGTTTACGTCAGCAGCCCGCGCCAGATCCACATCTTCGGCAAGGCGTTCGGCGCCGCCACCGTGTTCGCCACCACCGCCAGCGGCGAAGTGGTCTATGCCGCCAACATCTCCGTCAGCCAGAACGTCAATTCGATCGACGCCACGCTGAAATCGGCGATGCCCGATGCCGACATCCATGTCACGCTGACCGGGCAGGTCGCGGTGATAAATGGCACCGTCGCGACCCCCAATGACAGCGCCGAGGCCGAAAGTCTGATCAAGCGGCTGCTCAACCCCGGCCAGAAGACCTCCGGCGATGAGCCGGTCAAGGTCATGGTCATCAACCGATTGCGCACCGCCACCCCGCTTCAGGTCAATCTGATGGTCCGCATCGCCGAGGTCAGCCGCTCGCTGACCCGCGCCATCGGCACCAATATCCAAGGCTTTACCCAGCAGGGTAACACCCTGTTCGGCATCACCCGCGGCGGCAACCCGGGCACAATCACGCCGGTTAATACCGCGACGCAATCGGTCACAACCGGACTGCCGATCGGGGCCGCGACGTATTCGTTCCCGGGCAACCTTGCCAACTCGACCAACCTGGGCCTTGCCGGCAAGTTCCTCGGACTCGACCTGCTCAGCTCGCTCGATCTGGGTGAGCAGGTTGGTCTGGTCACCACGCTGGCACAGCCCAACCTCACCGCCGTGTCGGGCGAGACCGCAGACTTCCTGGCCGGCGGCGAATTTCCGATCCCGCTGTCGCAGGGGCTTGGCCAGACCACCGTCGAGTACAAGAAATTCGGTGTCAGCCTGTCCTACACTCCCACAGTGCTGGCCAATGGCAATATTTCGATCCACGTCCGGCCGGAGGTTTCCGAACTGTCCAGCCAGGGCGCGGTGACGCTTAACGGCTTCACCATCCCGGCGCTGACTGTGCGCCGCGCCGAGACCACGGTGGAGCTGGGCTCGGGACAGAGCTTTATGATCGCCGGGCTGCTGTCCAACAATGCCAACCACACCATCGAAAAGCTGCCCGGTGCGGGCGATCTGCCCGTGCTTGGCGCGCTGTTCAAATCGACCAATTTTCAGCGCGGTGAGAGCGAGCTGGTGATCGTGGTCACGCCGTATCTGGTGCGCCCGGTCAATGCCGCTGACATCAAGCTGCCCACCGACGGCTATCAGAACCCCGATGAGATCAGCCAGGTGCTGGGCAACAAGCTGAGCGGTAACAGCGTCGGCGTCGGCCGTCCGCAGCCGACCGCGGCGCCGGCCGGCACCGCGCCCCCCGTGCCCGAGAAATCGGCCGCCGCGGTCAGCGCCTCGCCGCAAACGGCCAGCGCCGCCACCGCCCCCGGTTTCAACCTGAAATGAGCATTGCAGCAAACGAGGTCGCCCCGATGATCGTCACGCACCCTTCGAATACCCACCGCCATGCTGCGTCCCATGCTGCCCTGCGCCTCGCCCTTGTGTTGGGCGCCGGGCTGATGATTTCGGGCTGCGCCGGCGTGCCGACCAACGCGATGCTGGACAGCGTGCATCAGCCGGTGGTCGCGCATACCGATTACACCTTCGACATGGTCACTGGCGTCAATGGCGCCAGCCAGGCCGAGAAGGCCCGGCTGGCCGGGTGGTTCGACACGATGGACCTGCGCTATGGCGACCGGGTCGCGATCGAGGACCCGCTGACCAGCGAGGCCACGCGCAGCGCGGTCGAGCAGGTTGCGGCGCATTACGGCATTCTGGTCAGCCGCGACGTTCCGGCCTCCACCGGCTATGTCAATGCGGGCACGGCGCGTGTCCTGATCACTCGCGCCACCGCCAGCGTGCCGCATTGCCCCGACTGGTCGGGCGACGATCAGGCAAACCCTTATAACGCCACCAGCACCAATTTCGGCTGCGCGGTGAACAGCAATCTGGCGGTGATGGTAGCCAACCCCGACGACCTGCTGCACGGCGCGGCCAGCAATGGCCAGACCACCGCCAGGCGCTCGGCCAAGGCGATCGACTCGCTGTGGGCCACGCCCACCGCTGGCGCCAATACGGCCACCAAGACTTCCACCAAGGGCGGGGAATAATTATGAACGCACCCTGGAAACCCGGTTCGGTCGGTGGCCGCGACGCGTTTGCCGCTTTCATCTGCGACGATGCCTCGATCGATGTGCTGCGTGGCGTCGTCGCCGAGATGGGCTGGGCCCCCGAGAAGTGCAACAAGGGCGGATTGCGCAATGCGGTGCAGTCGCTGTCGATCACTTCCAGCCCCAACATCCTGCTGGTCGACCTTTCCGAAAGCGGCGACCCGCTGAACGATATCAACGCGCTCGCCGAAGTGTGCGAGCCGGGCACCGTCGTGATCGCGGTAGGTCAGGTCAATGACGTGCGGCTGTATCGCGACCTGATGACCAGCGGCATCCATGACTACCTGCTCAAGCCGCTGTCGCCGGGCCATGTCCGCGACGCGCTGATCCATGCACAGCAGATCTTCTCGGCGCCCAAGACGCAAGAGGGCACCGGCGGACGCCAGCATATCTCGACCGCCGTGATCGGCACGCGCGGCGGGGTTGGCGCCTCGACGCTGGCGACCTCGCTGGCTTGGCTATTCAGCACCGACCACAAGATGCCGACCGCGCTGCTCGACCTCGACATCCATTTCGGCACTGGCGCGCTGGTGCTCGATCTGGAGCCGGGACGCGGGCTTACCGACGCGATCGAGACCCCCAGCCGCATCGACGGTCTGTTTATCGAACGCGCCACCATCCGCGCCAACGAGAACCTGGCGATCCTCTCGGCCGAGGCCCCGATCAGCTCGCCGCTGATCACCGATGGCGCCGCGTTCCTGCACTTGCAGGAGGAGTTTCGCCACGCCTTCGAGATGACGCTGATCGACCTGCCGCGCAACATGCTGATCAATTTTCCGCATCTGCTGGGCGACATCAATCTGGTGGTGATCGTTACCGAGATGACGCTTGCCGGGGCGCGCGACGCGATCCGCCTGCTGTCGTGGCTGAAGTCCAACGCGCCGCATGCCAAGCTGATGGTCGTGGCCAACAAGGTCCATGTCGGCAATTCGGAGATCAGCAAGGGCGATTTCGAAGCTTCGATCGAGCGCAAGCTGTCGTTCCAGATCCCCTTCGACATCAAGGCGGCCAGCCATGCCGCCAAGCTGGGCCAGACCTTTATCGAGGCCAATCGCGGCAGCAAGGCCGGCGCGGTTCTGCGCGAAATCGCCACTGCCATGCAGAACCTCGGCGATGCGGAGCCCGAAGCCGTGGTCAGCAATGTCGGCAAGGCCGGCAAAGGCGGCAAGTTCGATGCCGGGCCGAAGAAATCGCTGCTCGGCAAATTCGATCTCAAGTCGCTGATGCCCGGCAAGAGCAAGTCTGCCGTAGCCGCCAAGTAACCGTCGTCCGCCCGCCGCACCTGCGGCGCGGCACCCTGTTGATCCGAAGAGGCACAAGCGCGCGATGGTCCAGATCCTGCTTATCGTCATCGGGCTGATCGCGATGGTCGCGCTTGGCTGGATGGCGTTTGCCGGGCCGAATCCGGGCAAGGAACTGTCGCGCCGGCTGCAAGCGGTCCGCCTGCGTCATTCGGACAGCGCGCTGGACCGGGTCGAGGCGCAGTTGCGCAAGGCCGTCGCCAATCGCAAGCCGCGCATGCATGCCATTGCGGGTTCCGAATCGCGCAGCGCCGCGCTGCATCTGCGCCTGCACCGCACCGGCAAAGGCTGGACGATGAACCAGTACCTCCAAGCCACCGTCGGCCTTATCGTGGTGATCTGGGGGCTGTTGTTCCTCAAGACCGGATCGTTTGCACTGGCGCTGGGCGTTGCGGTGGTGGTCGGCGCGGGCCTGCCGCATATGGTGGTGGGCAGCCTGATCAAGCGGCGCGGCAATTCCTTCACCTCGAAATTCCCCGACGCTATCGAATTGCTGGTGCGTGGCCTGCGCTCCGGCCTGCCCGTCACCGAGACCTTGCAGGTCGTCGGCACCGAAGTACCCGGCCCGGTCGGTCAGGAATTCAAGCTGGTGACCGAACGGATCAAGATCGGCCGCTCGATGGAGGAGGCCCTCCAGGAAACCGCCGACCGGCTCAACATGGCCGAGTTCAGTTTTTTCTGCATCACGCTGGCGATCCAGCGCGAGACCGGTGGCAACCTTGCCGAAACGCTGTCCAACCTGGCCGACGTGCTGCGCAAACGCGCGCAGATGAAGCTGAAGATCCGGGCGATGAGCTCTGAGTCGAAGGCCTCGGCCTATATCATCGGGTCACTGCCGTTCATGGTTTTCGTAATGGTCTATTGGGTCAACCCGCAATATCTCGCCGGGTTCTTCACCGATGACCGGCTGATTGTAACAGGCCTGGGCGGGATGCTGTGGATGGCGATCGGCGCCTTCATCATGGCCCAGATGATCAATTTCGAAATCTGAGCGGGGGACAGCAACCATGATGACCACCGCCCACGGCCCTACCCTGTTGGGGATCGACGTTTACCTCGTCGGGTCGCTGCTGTTCGCGGTGGCCTCGGGGCTGGTGCTGTTTGCGATTTATACGGCAGTGACGATCCGCGATCCGATGCAGAAGCGGGTCAAGGCGCTTAACGAGCGGCGTGAACAGCTGAAGGCCGGCATCGTCATCAACACGCCCAAAAAGCGGGCGCAGCTGGTTCGCAAGAACGAGACCACCGACCGGATGCAGAGCCTGCTGTCCTCGCTCAAGATGTTGCAGGACAGCCAGCTGTCGGTGGTGCACCAGAAGCTGGCGCAGGCGGGCATTCGCAAGAAGGAATATGGTGTCGCGATCATCTTTGGCCGGATGGTGGCGCCGATCGTGCTGGGCGGGTTGATGGCCTGCCTCGTCTATTGGGCCAATTATTTCCCCGAATGGTCGAGCTTCAAGCGGTTTATGGCCTTCGCCGTGGCGGTGGGGCTGGGCTATAAAATTCCGGACCTTTACCTCGGCAACCTGATTTCGAAGCGCACCGTCGCGCTGCGCAAAGGTCTGCCCGATGCACTCGACCTGCTGGTGATTTGCGCCGAGGCGGGGTTGACGGTGGATGCCGCGTTCAACCGCGTCGCCAAGGAGCTGGGCCGCGCCTATCCCGAGCTGGGCGATGAATTCGCGCTGACCGCCATCGAGCTTTCCTTCCTGCACGAGCGGCGTCAGGCGTTCGAGAATCTCGCCTACCGGGTCAACCTCGATTCGGTGCGCGGCGTGGTCACCACGATGATCCAGACCGAACGCTATGGCACGCCGCTGGCCTCCGCGCTGCGCGTGCTCTCGGCCGAATTCCGCAATGAGCGGATGATGCGCGCCGAGGAAAAAGCCGCACGCCTGCCCGCGATCATGACCGTGCCGCTGATCCTGTTCATCCTGCCGGTGCTGTTCGTGGTCATCCTTGGCCCGGCGGCCTGCTCAATCAAGGACGCGTTCAGCCACAAGCCGGGGCAGTGATTTGTTTGGCGGCCTGACGGTCGCAGCCTGTTCGGTTGTTTGCCGTCTGCCGACGGGATTGGCCCGCGCCCTCTCCCGACCTCCCATCCAGTATGTACCTGTGGGAGGTCGGGAGGGGGCGCGGTATGGCACAGGCTTCCTTCACGAAACGCGCCCTTCCGCGCCTTTCGTCAATATGCCGCGCGCCTATCGCCGAACCAGAATGCCCGCCACCACGAAATCGTTGAGATGCGCGCGATACCGGTCGCGCAAAGCCTCATCGAGCACATCGGTGTCCGAACAATGCCGTAGCACCAGCCGCGCGCTGAAAAACCGGTCCGCCGCGCCGATCACGGTGAAGTAGAACAATTGCGGGTCAACCGGCCGGAACACCCCCGCCGCCACGCCATCGGCAATCAGCCGCTCATAGGCATTCATCAGCGGCTTGAGGTACGAATCCGCCAGCCGTTGCGCCTCCGCCGGCTCGCTCTCCCGGATCATCCGCATCAGCAGCCGGTGGACATAGGGCGTGGCAAAGAAATTATCGACCACCCGCGCCATATGAATACGCAGCTTGGTCTCGGGGTCGATCTCCTTGGCCAGCAGCGCATCGACCGAGGCGACGATCCCGGCCCATTCCCGCTCCAGCAAAGCCATCAAAAGCCCCGCCTTATTGCCGAAATAATACTTCACCAGCGCCGAATTGAGCCCCGACCGGCACGCCAGATCGGACAGCGAGATGTCCACCATATCGCCCTCGCGCATGATCGCGCTGGCCGTATCGAGCAGCATGTCGCGCGCGGCGAGCGGCGCACCTTCGATGGCGGGGATGCCGGGCATGGGTGGGTTAGCGCGGCCCCATGCGGATGCCGCCATCCATCCGGACATATTCGGCGTTGATGTAATCATGGCCGATCAGGAAGAGCGCGGTCTGCGCATATTCCTCAGGCCGGCCCAGACGCTTGGGGAATGGCACCGCCGCCGCCAGCGCAACCTGCGCCTTTTCGGGCAGGCCCTTCATCATCGGCGTCTCGAAAATGCCGGGCAGGATGGTGTTGATCCGCACGCCCTCACCCATCAGATCGCGCGCAATCGGCAAGGTCATGCCCAGCACGCCGGCCTTGGAGGCAGTATACGCCGCTTGCCCGATCTGGCCGTCCTGCGCCGCCACCGATGCGGTGCAGACAATCACGCCACGCTGGCCATCGGCGTCGATCGGGCCCACCGTCAGCATGCCCTCGACCGATTTGGCGATGCAGCGGAAGGTGCCGACCAGATTGATCGCGATCACCTTTTCGAACTCGGCCATCGGGTAGCCCTTGACCGCGCCAGTCTCGCGGTCGCGGCCGACAGTCTTGATCGCGGTGGCGATGCCGGCGCAATTGACCAGCACGCGCTCCTGACCATTTGCCGCGCGCGCCCTGGCGAAACCGGCGACGGTGCTGGCCTCGTCGGTGACGTTGACGTTGCAGAAGATGCCGCCGATTTCCGAGGCAACCGCCTCGCCCGCCGCCCCGTTCATGTCAAAGATCGCGACCTTGACGCCCTGCGCCGCCAGCGCCCGCGCCGTGGCCTCGCCCAGCCCCGAGGCCCCGCCGGTAACCACAGCGGCAATGGAGGAATTGAGTTTCATGCGCGGGCGGCCTTTCGATGCGGGAGATTTAACCAGCCGCTTAAATGGGCGGGGGGATGCGGTCAATCGGGTTGAACGCCCTTGACCGCCTGCCACGCACATCGCCCCGGCGCCTTCCCGTCCAGCCCCCTTTCCATCGCGCGCGCCGCATGGTCTGACCCGCGCAAATCGAAACAGCCCGGAGTGACGACTATGCAACGTCAGCTCGAAAACGACCTCACCGGCAAGGTAGTGATCATCACCGGCGCCAGCCGCGGCATGGGCAAGGAGGCAGCGCTGTGTTTCGCGCGGCGCGGCGCCAAGGTGGTGTTGGCGGCGCGCACGGTCGAGCCCGATGACGCCCTCCCCGGCACATTGGGCGAGGCGCTGCGCCAGATCGAGGCGATGGGCGGACAAGCCATCGCCGTCGCCACCGATCTGGCCAGGGCGGCTGATCTGAAGGCGCTGGTCGCCACGACGGTCGAGCGCTTTGGCGGGGTCGACATTCTGGTCAACAATGCCGCGGCGACCACCGACCACATCTGGAACACCCGCTTCCTCGACCTCTCGCGTGAGGATTGGCTGTATCAGTTCGACGTCAACGTCCACGCGCCGTTCACCCTGACCCAGCTGGTCGTGCCGATCATGGAGGCGCGCGGCGGCGGGCGGATAATCAACCTCTCGACCGGCAGCGGCGAGGTGTTCCGCCAACCGGAAGAACCGCGCAAGCTGGACGCGGTGGGCGGTTTCAGCTTGGCGGTGCCCGGCTATTACTCCAGCAAACGCGCGCTGGACCGGCTGGGCAATTGTCTGGCGCCCGAACTGGCGCAGAAGAACATTTTCGTGATCGGCCTGCACCCCGGGCTGGTCGCCACCGAACTGGTCGCGATCCGGGTGAAAGAAGCCGGGCTTGACGACAGCGTCGCGGTAGCGATGGCGGTGCCGGCGCGGATGATGGTCTATTTTGCCGCCTGCGCCGATCCGCGCGAATACACCGGGCGGCTGTTCTGGGCCGAGCGCGAGATGGCGGAGATGGGGATCGAGGCGGACGATCTGGCCCCAAGCCCGGCTTAATCCCAACTCGGCTTGATCCCAACTGGGCTTGATCCCAACTCGGCTTGACCAATGAGGGCGCGCGTCACTCCACCGCAAACGCCAGCCCGCCGTCGCCCTCATCGATCCGCACCGCCGCGCCATCGGGCACATCGCCGCGCAGGATCATATCCGCCAGCGGGTCCTGCAAATACCGCTGCACCGCGCGCTTCAACGGCCGCGCGCCATAGACGGGATCGTACCCCACCCGCCCCAGCCAGCGCTTCGCCGCATCGCTGAGGTCCAGGGTGATCTTGCGATCGCGCAGCAGCTTGGCCACGCGCCCCAACTGAAGCTCCACGATCGGACCCATATGGACCTGTCCCAGCCGGTGGAACAGGATGATCTCGTCGAGCCGGTTCAGGAACTCGGGCCGGAAATGCGCACGGACGAGCTCCATCACCTGCGGCTCCACGCTGGCCGCATCGGCGCCTTCGTCCAGATTGGCGAGGTACTGGCTGCCCAGATTGGAGGTCAGGATGATGATCGTATTGGTGAAATCGACCACCCGCCCCTGCCCGTCGGTCAGCCTGCCGTCGTCCAGCACCTGAAGCAGCACGTTGAACACATCGGGATGCGCCTTCTCGACCTCGTCGAACAGCACGACCTGATAGGGTCGGCGCCGCACCGCCTCGGTTAAAACGCCACCCTCATCATAACCGACATAGCCCGGTGGCGCCCCGATCAGCCGCGATACCGCGTGCTTTTCCATAAACTCGCTCATGTCGATGCGCACCATCGCGGCATCATCGTCGAACAGGAACCCGGCCAGCGCCTTGGTCAGCTCGGTCTTGCCCACGCCCGTCGGGCCGAGGAACAGGAACGAGCCCAGCGGCCGCCCCGCGTCCTGCAACCCCGCCCGCGCGCGGCGCACAGCGCGCGACACCGCCGCGACGGCCGCCGCCTGCCCGATCACGCGGCCCCCAAGCGCCTCCTCCATCCGCAGCAGCTTCTCGCGCTCGCCGGTCAGCATCCGCTCGACCGGGATGCCGGTCCATTTGCTGACCACCGCGCCAATGTCCTCGGCGGTGACCTCCTCGCGCAGCATCGCACCGTCGCCGGCGGTTTCGGCCTCGGCCAGTTGCTTTTCCAGCTCGGGAATGCGGCCATAGGTCAGCTCGCCCGCGCGCGCGAAATCGCCGCCCCGCTGCGCCTGCTCCAGTTCGAGGCGCGCCGCATCCAGCGCCTCCTTGATCTTGGCCTCCGCCGCAATCTTGTCCCGCTCGCCCAGCCAGCGCGTGGTCAGCGCGGCCGATTGCTCCTCCAGCCCCGCCAGCTCGGCACGCAACGCCGCCAGGCGTTCCTTCGACGCCGGGTCGCTCTCCTTGGCCAGCGCCATATCCTCGATCTTCAGCTGGATGATCCGCCGGTCGAGCACCTCGATCGCCTCGGGCTTGCTCTCCACCTCCATGCGGATGCGGCTGGCGGCCTCATCCATCAGGTCGATCGCCTTGTCGGGCAGAAAGCGGTCGGCGATATAGCGGTTGGACAGCGTTGCAGCCGCCACGATCGCCCCATCGGTGATCCGCACGCCGTGGTGCAATTCGTAGCGATCCTTCAGCCCGCGCAGGATGCTGATCGTATCCTCCACATTGGGTTCGCCCACGAACACCGGCTGGAACCGGCGTTGCAACGCTGCGTCTTTCTCGACATATTTCTGATACTCATCCAGCGTGGTCGCGCCGATGCAATGCAGCTCGCCGCGCGCCAGCGCCGGCTTGAGCAGGTTGCCCGCGTCCATCGCACCCTCGCTTTTGCCGGCCCCGATCAGCGTGTGCATCTCGTCGATAAACAGGATAATGTCGCCTTCCGCGCCGCGCACCTCATCCAGCACCGCTTTCAGCCGCTCCTCGAATTCGCCGCGATATTTGGCGCCCGCGATCAGGCTGCCCATGTCCAGCGCCATCAGCCGACGATCCTTGAGGCTATCGGGCACGTCGCCATTGGCGATGCGCAGCGCGAGGCCCTCGGCGATCGCAGTTTTTCCCACCCCCGGCTCCCCGATCAACACCGGGTTGTTCTTGGTGCGCCGCGCGAGGATCTGAATGGTGCGGCGGATTTCCTCATCGCGGCCGATCACCGGATCGAGTTTGCCGGCACGCGCCGCCTCGGTCAGGTCGCGGGCATATTTCTTCATCGCGTCATAGGCCGCCTCGGCATTGGCGCTGTCCGCGCCGCGCCCGCCGGTCAGCGCCTGTATCGCGGTCTCCAGCGCGGGCAAAGTCACCCCCGCGGCCTTAAGCGCCTGCCCCGCCGGGCCCGCCGAGAGCGCCAAAGCCTGCATGATCCGCTGCACCGAGGCAAAGCTGTCCCCAGCCTTCGCCGCCAGTTGTTCGGCGGTATCGAGCACCCGCACCGCATCATTGTCCAGCCCCGGGGTCTGCTGCGCGCCGCCGCCGCTGACCGCCGGGATTTTCGCCAAAGCCTTGTCAGTCTCGGCCAAAGCCATAGGCGCCGAACCCCCGGTCCGCGTGATCAGCCCGCTGGCCATGCCTTCGGTGTCCTCTAGCAGCGCCTTGAGCAGATGCTCGGGCGCGATGCGTTGATGCGACATGCGGATCGCGGCGGTCTGGGCCGCCTGTAAGAAACCCTTGGCGCGGTCGGTGAATTTTTCGAGATTCATGTGGGCCGTCTCTCCTGTTCCGGCAGAGATAGTGTTGCGATTGGGCAACACAAGCATTGCGCGCAAAATTCCGCTGACCGGAGCCGCACCGTTCATCCCCGGTTGGTATTCGCCGGCTTAGCCCCTAGTGGATTGATTTTGACATTTGCATCCCCTGGCGGTTGGGATGGGTCTGCAAATGTCAAAATCGTAAAATCCACTAGAATCAAAATCTTCTAGTGGTCCGAAAAGATTCTGACATTTGAGCGCGACCTGGCCTCAAGCGGTATCGAATGTCAGAATCGGACCACTAGTGGATTGATTTTGACATTTGCATCCCCTGGCGGTTGGGATGGGTCTGCAAATGTCAAAATCGTACAATCCACTAGAATCAAAATCTTTTAGTGGTCCGGAAAGATTCTGACATTCGAGCGCGACTTGGCCTCAAGCGGTATCGAATGTCAGAATCGGACCACTAGGCCGTCGGACCGCGACCGCCGCATCATCCTTCGGAGACTCCATGCCCAAAATCGCGCCCAGATTCGCACTCAGCCTCATCGCCGCCACGGCGCTGGCCGGTATCGCGCTCTCCCCCGCCCACGGCGACACCTCCCCTCAGCCGGCGGCGCCAATCACCACCCAACTGGCCGATCTGATCCGGCAGGTCGACATCCCCTACCAAAGGTTCACGCTGAACAACGGTTTGCGCGTTCTGGTCCACACCGACCGCAAGACACCGATGGTCGGCGTCACCGTCTATTTCCACGTCGGCGCCAAGAACGAACCGCGCGGCCACACCGGGTTTGCGCATCTTTATGAGCATCTGTTCTTCGGCGGCTCCGAAAACGCGCCCAAGTTCGACGAACAGATGGAGGCGGCCGGCGCCGGCAGTACCAATGGCACCACATGGAACGACCGAACCGATTATGTCGAGACCGTGCCGACCGGCGCGCTGCCGCTGGCGCTGTTTCTTGAATCGGACCGGATGGGCCATTTGCTCGGCGCGGTGACGCAGGACAAGCTGGATAAGCAGCGCGGCGTCGTTGAGAACGAAAAGCGTCAGGGCGACAACAACCCTTACGGGCTGATGCAATATGCGCTCAGCGAGGGACTGTTCCCGGTCGGGCACCCCTATCGCCACGCCACCATCGGCTCGATGGGTGATCTGGATGCGGCCAGCCTTGGCGATGTGCGCGCGTGGTTCACCGGGCATTACGGGCCAAACAATGCCGTGCTGGTGCTGACCGGCGATATCGACGTGGCTGCCGCGCGTCCGCTGGTCGAGCGATATTTCGCCGACATTCCGCGCGGGCCCATGGTGGCGCCGGTTCACGCCCGGCTGGCCACTTTGCCGGCGCCCGTCCACCGCGACATCGTGGACGCAGTCGCGGCGACCAGGCTGGTGCGGGCGTGGAGCGGGCCGGGCTTCAATGATCCCGACACTCCGGCGCTGCTGGTGGCGATGCGGGTGCTGGGCGGACTGGCCAGCTCGCGGCTCGACAACGCGCTGCTGCGCGGGCGCGAGCTGGCGATCGACACCAGCGCCGAGGACGAGGTGCATGAACTGATCTCGGAGCTGAGCGTCACCATCGACGTCAAGCCCGGCGTCAGCCGCGCCGCTGCCGAGACCGCGCTTGATGTCGAAATCGCGCGATTCCTCGCCGATGGCCCGACCGCCGACGAGGTTCACCGCGCCGCCACCACTATCGTTGCGGGCAGGATCGCGGCGCTGGAGGAAATCGGCGGGCTGGGCGGCAAGGGCGTCACTCTGGCCGAGGGGCTGACCTATTCGGGCGACCCGGCGCATTACAAGGCAGAGTTGGCCCGCATCGCCGCACTGACCCCCGCCGAGGTCCACGCCGCCGCGCGCAAATGGCTGGGCCGCCCGGTGTTCGCGCTGGCGGTGCTGCCCGGTGAGCGGACCGACAAGGGCGAGGCGATGGGCGGCTGGGGCGACGAGGGTAGCGGCCCCGTTCATTCGCCCGCCCCTTCGCCCGCCGCTGGCGCGGATACCAAACGTCCCGCCCCGCCGATCGCGGTCTCGCCCCCCCGCATCGCCCCGCCGGTGGCCCCGGTCGCGGCACTGACCCTGCCCGGCATCGAGCATGCCACGCTGTCCAACGGCATCCCGGTGGCGCTGGCACGGCGCAGCGCAGTGCCCAAGGCGCTGGTCAGCGTCGATTTCGATGCCGGCCTTGCCGCCGATGCGCTGGACACGCCCGGCACCCAGGCAATGATGCTCAAGATGCTGACACAGGGAACAGCTGCGCCGGCCCGCAATGCGACCGACGTGCTGGTCGCCGAGGAACAGCTCGGCGCTGCCATTACCACCAGCTTTTCAATGGATGCAAGCTCGGTACAGCTCGATGCGCTCTCGGCCAATCTCGCCCCGTCGCTGGCGCTGATGGGCGATATGGTGCGCCGCCCGTCGTTTGCACCCGGCGATGTGGCGCGTATCGGGCAGGAGCGTCTGGCACAGCTGGCACAGACCACCGCCTCGCCGGAGGGGATCGCGCTGCATACGCTCAACCCACTGCTGTTCGGCGCGCATCCCTATGGCCAGCCGGGCGACGGGCTGGGCAATGCCGCCGCCATCGCCGCCCAAACCCCCGAGAGCCTGCGCGCCGCCGCCACGCGCTGGCTGCGCCCCGATCTGGCGCGGATTACCGTGGTGGGCGACATTACAATGGCGCGGCTGCTGCCGCTGCTGGAGGTGAGCTTTGGCGATTGGCATGCCCCCGCCAGCCCGCCACCCATCAAGCCGATCGCCGCTCCGATTGTGCCGCCCAAACCGCGCATCGTCCTGATCGACCGGCCAGGCCGCCCGCAATCCTTTATCGTCGGCGCGCGCGTGCTGCCGGTCAACGGGCGGCCCCTTAGGCAGACGGTCCATCAGGAGGCCGGCAATCAGGAGGCGCTCGATCTGGCCAATCAGGTGCTCGGCAATGATTTCCTGAGCCGGCTCAATTCGGACCTGCGCGAGGACAAGGCGTGGAGTTACGGGGTCGAATCGCTGATCCGTCAGCCGCTTGGCCCGCGCAGCCTGCTGGTCATCGCGCCGGTCCAGACCGACCGCACCGGCGATTCTATCGCGCATATCATCGCCGACATGGCCGCGCTGCCCGCCACCCGGCCGATCACCCCGGCCGAGCTGACCCGCACCGTGGAGGGCGATATAAGGGGGCTTCCGGCGAATTATGAGACCGATGCGCAGGTGCTCTCGGCCATTGTGCTCAATGACCGGCTGGGGCGGAGTGAGACCTATGACACCACGCTGCCCGCGCGATACCGTGCGCTGGATGCCGCCGCGCTGAATGCCGCCGCGCGGGATTACCTGCAACCGGCGGGGATGATCTTCGTGGTCGCGGGCGACCGTGCCAAGGTCGTGCCGCAACTGACCGCGCTGGGCCTTCCGGTCGATGTGATCCCGGTTGACACCGGCACCACACCGCCCGAAACCGCGCTCCATCCTGTAGGAGAGAAATGATGTCGGTTGCCGGAAGCTATGATTGCGTTACGAAAACCCCGATGGGCGAGCAAAAAGGCGTGTTCACCGTCACCGTCGACGGCGACAGCTTCACCGGCAGCATGAGCGGCCCGATGGGCAGCATGGCCGTCGACGGCGGCAAGGTCAGCGGCGACACGCTGACCTGGAAGATGGACATGAAGGTGCCGATGCCGATGACGCTGGATTGCGATGCCAGCGTCGATGGCGATACGCTGACCGGCAATATCCGCGCCGGGGCATTCGGATCGATGGCTTTGACCGGCACGCGCCAGGGCTGAGATCGGGACGCGCTGCCCGCGCGATCACGGATAGAGTGACGGCGCGGAATTGGGCGCCTTCGCGGGCTTAGCCTTGCGCGTCGTGGTGCGGCGCGGCGGGGCGACCAAGGCTGCGCCCAATGTCGCCCCCACAGCGACCGTCTCCGCCCTTTGCCCCGGCACGCCGCCCGCCTCCGCCGCGCGCCCGCTGGCGCCGGCAAGGCTGGCGCGCGCGCCGCTATCCACCGCGAAATCGAACACCAGCGCGCTGGTGGTGCTGGCCTGCGCCGCGCCGATACCGACCCCCGCCGCCGTGGTGACAAAGCCGTATTCTCCGGGCGGCAGATCGGCCTCGGGCCGGACCGCGATTACGCCAGGCTCGACCTCGCTGGCAGCAAACGCCAGCCGGTCGCGATCGGAGACGCCGGTGTTGGCGCCGCGAATGCTGAAGCTGCCGATCCTGACCTCACGCCGGTCGCCATGTTCGGCAAAGCGGACCATGGCCATCGTGCCGGGATCGGGCGCCGCGCCCCATACGCTGCGCAAATTCTGTGCAGCGGTGCCGGCGCCGGTGTAGAAATAGAACGTGGGGCGCGCCGATCCCGCCACGATCCCGGCATGCCCGCCCGGCACGATCGCGCGATAGCTGACCGGGATCAGCCCGCCGCCGATCGCGTAGCCCAGAATGCTGCCATTGGTGGTGCGCGTGGTGGTGATCGGCTTTACCGCCAGCATGCTGGGCGGGCTCAGCCAATCGCCGAGCAGGTAGACGCCGGCGGGATGCGGCTGGTGCGGATCGGCCGAATCGGGGCGCAATTGGCTGGCTGCGGCAGCGCTTTGCATCGCGATCATCGCCGCGATCACCGAGCTCGACACGCCCGCGCGCCGCAGCGCGATCAGCACATCGCTGGCGGTGTCGAATTGGGGCTCGCAGGCATAGACCTTGGCAATGATCGCCGGGTCGCCCAGCCCGGCGCGGGTCAGCTCGACAACGGTAAGATTGGTCAGCTTTTCCGCGCCCGGCGCGGGGTGAAAGCCGGCGGGCGGAGCCGCTGGCATCGGCAGGACGGCATCCTCGGTTGGTGCCGGCGCCGGTTTTCGCACCGCGCTGTGCCGATGGTGGGTGAGCGCATAGCCGGCGGTGTCGGCGCGTGAACCGGGCGGCACCAAAGCCCCCGCCGGCGCGCCCGGAATCAACGCCGCGCCCACCATAATCCACCACAGCCGCCGCATTGAACCACCCCGCTCACTCGAAATGCGAGGATTTACCCAGTTGCGCCACTTGGCAAGGGCGTCGCGGCGGGAATCGCACTAACCGCGCGCCAGGGCCGCCTTGACAGCCGCGTTGACTAGCCCCGGATTGCCCTTGCCGGCCATCGCCTTCATCGTCTGACCGACGAAAAAGCCGAACAAAGCCTCCTTGCCGGCCTTGAACTGCGCCACCTTGTCGGCATTGGCAGCCAGAACTTCGGCCACGGCGGCATCGATCGCGCCGGTATCCGAGGTCTGGGTGAGCCCTTCGCGCTCCACGATAATGCCCGGCGCGTCGCCCGTTTCCAGCATCTTTTCAAGCACCTGCTTGGCGGCAGAGCCCGAGATTATGCCCTTGCCAACCAACGCCAGCAATTCCGCCCCGGCCTTTGCCGACACCGACGAATCCTCCAGCGCCTTGCCGGCCTTGTTGAGCGCGCCGAACAGCTCCGAAATCAACCAGTTTGCCGTCTGTTTTGCGACCTCGGCCGCGGGTTTTGCTTGCGCCGCCGCGCTCTCGGTCAGCAAGGTCTCAAACCACCGCGCGGTCTCAACCTCGGCGGTCAACACCCCGGCGTTATAGGTCGACAGCCCCAGCGCACCCTCATAGCGCGCCCGCTTGGCGTCGGGCAATTCCGGCAGGCTGGCGCGGCATTCTTCAAGGAATTCAGCGCTCAGTTCCAGTGGCAGCAGGTCCGGGTCGGGAAAATAGCGGTAATCATGCGCGTCCTCCTTGGAGCGCATCGAGCGGGTTTCGTTGCGGTCGGGATCATACAGCCGCGTCTCCTGCACCACGCGCCCGCCATCCTCGATCAGCGCGACCTGCCGCCGCGCCTCCTGCTCGACCACGGCCATCACGAACCGAACCGAATTGACGTTTTTTGTTTCGGTACGCGTACCAAGTGGGTCGCCCGGCTTGCGCACCGACACATTGACATCGGCCCGCATCGAGCCCTCTTCCATATTGCCGTCGCAACTGCCGACATAGCGCAGGATCGCCCGCAGTTTGCGCAGATAGGCCCCCGCCTCCGCCGGCGAGGCCATATCGGGCCGCGACACAATCTCCATTAGCGCCACCCCCGACCGGTTGAGATCGACATAAGACATCGTCGGATGCTGATCATGCATCAGCTTGCCGGCGTCCTGCTCGACATGGATACGCTCGACCCCGATACGCTTGACCGCCTCGGGCAGCTTATCGTCGGCCACGATATCGATCGCCCCCTCACCAACGATCGGGTGGAACAGCTGGCTGATCTGATAACCCTGCGGCAGATCGGCGTAAAAATAATTCTTGCGATCGAACCGCGACCACGCGTTGATCTGTGCACCGATAGCCATCCCGGTTCGCACCGCCTGACGAATGCACGCCATATTGGGCACCGGCAGCATCCCCGGCATCGCCGCATCGACCAGCGACACCTGCGAATTGGGCTCCGCGCCAAAAGCGGTCGCCGCGCCCGAGAACAGCTTGGAGGCGGTGGTGATCTGGGCATGCACCTCCAGCCCGATCACGACCTCCCATTCGCCGGTGGCGCCCTGGATGCGATAGGTGGTTTCCGTCATACTCACCACCAAGCCTCCGCCCGCGCGACGAACCCCGCCCGCGCCTCGATCGCCAGCCCGGCGTCCAGCACACCCTGCTCATCGAACGGCCGCCCGATGATCTGCAGGCCCAGCGGCAGCCCCTCTCGATTAAGCCCCGCAGGCACGCTCATCGCGGGC
This sequence comes from Sphingomonadales bacterium, assembly GCA_025356275.1. Taxonomy (GTDB): domain Bacteria; phylum Pseudomonadota; class Alphaproteobacteria; order Sphingomonadales; family Sphingomonadaceae; genus Novosphingobium. The sequence goes on from JANXUK010000102.1 coordinate 39,748, forward strand.
AGGCCGGCCAGCGAGGCGGGCACCGAAAACACATCGTTCAGATACATCGCCAGCGGATTGTCGCTCTTCTCACCCAGAGCAAATGCCGCCGATGGCGCGGTCGGCGCCAGAATCACGTCGCATAGCTCAAACGCCAAGGCAAAATCGCGGGCGATCAGCGCACGTATCTTCTGCGCCTGCGTATAATAGGCATCGTAAAACCCCGCCGACAGCACATAGGTGCCGATCAGGATGCGCCGCTTGACCTCCGGCCCGAAGCCCGCCGCGCGGGTCGCCGCGTACATATCCTGCAAGCCGGCACCCGGCGGCAAATCGCGCAAACCATAACGCACGCCATCATAGCGCGCGAGGTTCGACGAAGCCTCGGCCGGGGCGATGATGTAGTACGCGGGCAGCGCGTATTTGGTATGCGGCAGGGTGATGTCGACCACCCTGGCGCCCGCATCCTTGAGCCAGGCGATGCCCGCATCCCAGCTGGCCGCGACATCGGCGTCCATGCCGTCCATCCGGTATTCGCGCGGCACGCCCACGGCCTTGCCGCGCAGATCGTCCGACAGCGCCGCCTCCCACGCGGGGACCGGCATATCGAGCGAGGTCGAATCCTTGGCATCGAACCCGGCCATCACCTCCAGCATGGCGGCGCAATCGCGGACGTTACGCGCCATCGGCCCGGCCTGATCGAGCGACGAGGCGAACGCAACGATGCCCCAGCGCGAGCAGCGGCCATAGGTCGGCTTGATCCCCGCGATGCCGGTAAAGGCGGCTGGCTGGCGGATCGAGCCGCCGGTGTCGGTGCCGGTCGCCGCCGGGCAACACCGCGCCGCCACCGCCGCTGCACTGCCGCCGGACGAGCCACCAGGGGCCAGCGCCGCCCCATTGCCGCCCTAATCGCCGGCACGCCGCCACGGGCTGATCACATTGCCGAAGGCGCTGGTCTCGTTGGAGGAACCCATCGCGAACTGATCGAGGTTGAGCTTGCCCAGCATGCCCGCGCCTGCATCCCACAAGCGCTGCGAAACGCTGCTTTCATAGGGCGGCACGAAGCCTTCGAGGATCTTGCTGGCGGCGGTGGTCTGTATGCCTTTGGTGGCGAACAGGTCCTTCATGCCGATCGGCACGCCCGCCAATTTGCCCAGCGCCTTGCCGGCAGCGCGGTCGGCATCGACCTTGGCCGCCGATGCCAACGCAGCCTCGGGCGTGGTGACGATAAAGGCGTTCAGCGCACCTTGTGCCGCCGCGACCGCGCCGTTGAACGCCTCGGCCACTTCGACGGCCTTGAACGTGCCGCCGGCCACGCCATCGCGGATTTCGGTGACGGTGAGATCGGTCAGAATGGTCATTCGATCACCTTCGGCACACCGAAAAATCCGTGCTCCGCCGCCGGCGCATTGGCCAGAACCGCGTCACGGATGCCGCCGCCGGTCAGCGGATCGGCGTCGATCACGTCGGCGCGCAGCCGCAGCGCGTTGGGGATAACCGCAGTCATCGGCTCCACCCCGGTCACATCGACCTCGCCCAGCTGTTCGACCCAGGCCAGGATGCCGCTCAGCTCACCGACCATCGCCTCGGCCTCGCCGGGGGCCAGGCTGATGCGGGCGAGCGCCGCAATCCGCGCCACGGTGGCGGTATCAACCGACATATTTGCTTACCTGTTGTTGCGAAAAACCGTTACGTATCAGCGGTGGATCATTGCCCCGGCATGGCGCCCGGCGGCGGCACCGCAGCGCCGGCACCGCCCGCATTCTTTTGCGCCTGAGCCTGCCGCGCCTGCTCCATCATCATCAGCTGCTGAAACTGCTGCGCCGGCATCGAGCCGATCAGCTCCACCTCGAACACCAGATCGCTGTTCGCGGGGATCACCAGATCGCCGCTGCGCGGATCGCGCTTGGCCTCAGCGCCATAGGCCAGCGAGGCGGGAATTTCGAGGCGATATTTGCCGCCGGCCTTCATCTTCATCAACCCTTGGCTGAAGCCCGGCACCACGCCCGCCACCGGCATCGGCGTATGCTGCGCCTGATCGAACACCTTGCCGCTGACCAGATGGCCGACGTAATTGATCATCACCACATCCTGCATCGTCGGCGAGGGGCCAGTGCCTTCCTTGATCGCGGTGACGCGAACCTCGCTGAAATGCATTATTCGCGCCGCACGCGCCCCGCCCAGCGCCAGCAGGATCACCGCCAGCACGCCAAGCCACAGCCGGACGAGCGAGCCCTTGGTCAGCGGCTGCAACGGAACGCGGGTAATCTCGGTCATGCTCTGGTCCTTGGAAATTCGGCGTCTGAAAACCCGGCGCCCGATGCGACGCGCAGGCAGCAAAAGGGCGCGGGATCAACCGCGCCCTCATGGCTCAGACAGACGGCGGCGGCAAGGCCCGACAGGCCTTCACCAACGCCCAAATCCTACTTCGCGCTATCGCGTTCCAGCCGCTTGCGCTCCAGCTTGCGGGCGCGGCGGACAGCGGCTGCCTTTTCACGGGCGCGCTTTTCCGACGGCTTCTCAAAGTGACGGCGCAGCTTCATCTCGCGGTACACGCCTTCGCGCTGCAGCTTCTTCTTGAGTGCGCGCAGGGCCTGATCGACATTGTTATCGCGGACGAGAATCTGCATGAAACCTGAAACCTCACGAATAAAAGACCAGAACCCCGCGCCTGTGCCGGGGGAAGCCATAATGAACGATGCAAGCCCCAAGGGCGTCATCGGAAATACGAAATACCGCCGAATCCCAATGGGACCGCCGCAATCGACGGGCGGCTAGCAGAGCATGGCAGCGAACGCAAGCGCGCTTCGTTACCGCCTGCCGGCGAAGCCTGTGGAGTCTGTTTGATTGGCGGACCCGGCGGTCCGCAAGCCTGTGCCATCCCGCGCGCGCCCTCCCGACCTCCCATAGAATACATACTGAATGGGAGGCCGGGAGGCGCGCGCGGGATGGCACAGGCTTTATGAGAAGCGCTCTCTCGCACTTTTCATAAAGCCAACCCAACCCTCAGCGCTTCGGCCTGCCCTTATGCTCGGCCAACAATGCATCCAGCTCCGCAATCCGCAGCCGCTCGGGCGTGCCCTGTGCCAGCCCCTTGAGCCGACAGGTCGCCCACAGCGCCTTGCGTTCGGATTCGAGCGCTTTGAGATAGAGATCAGCCATGGCCGCGCCCTAACCGATAATCGCAGCGCTGGCTAATCGGGAAAACAACGCTAAAGCACCGGGGATGAGTCCCCCCCCCGGTTTCGCCGTCTCCTCGGCATTGGTCGCACTTGGCGGCGGTTTTGGTGCGTGGGCGCGCCTGATCACCAGCCGGCTATGGTTGGCCGGCATCGGCCCGGTCGCCGCCAGCGCCTTTCCCTGGGCCACGCTGACCGCCAATGTGCTGGGCAGTTTCGCGATGGGCTTGCTGGTCGGCTGGATGGCGCGGCATGGCGGCACATCGAGTGTGATGGGGCCAGAGCATTGGCGGCTGTTGCTGGGCGTCGGCGTGCTGGGCGGGTACACCACCTTCTCCGCCTTCGCGCTGGAATTTGCGTTGTTTACCCAGCGGGGTCAGATCGGGCTGGCGGCTTTGTATGTGGCGGTATCGTTGGTAGCGGGGTTTGCCGCAATGTTCGCGGGTCTGCTGACGATGCGGGGGCTGGCATGAAGGCACCCATAAACCGTGACACCAAACCCGGCAGCGCCAAAACCGGCGCAGCCCCTGTCGTTCGCCAATTCAAGGTCGGCGCCGATGACGAGGGCGTCCGGCTCGACCGCTGGTTCAAGCGGCACCTGCCCGACATCGGCTTTGCCACCATATCGCGCTGGGCCCGCACCGGCCAAATCCGCGTCGATGGCAGCCGCGCCGCGCCCGAGGACCGGCTGAGCGCCGGCCAGACGCTGCGCGTGCCGCCCGGCGGCCTGACCCCGCAAACCAACGGGCCCAAAGCGCGCCCCGAACTGACCGATGCCCAGCTGGAGCAGGCCGAGGCGATGCTGATCCACCGCGACCGCGCCGCCATCGTCATCAACAAGCCGCCCGGCCTCGCCACCCAAGGCGGCAGCGGCACGTTCGAGCATGTCGACGGCTTGCTCGATGCCTTCGCCAGCACCGGGCCCAAACACGAACCACGTCCGCGTCTGGTCCACCGGCTGGACAAGGACACTTCGGGCGTATTGCTGATTGCCGCCACCCCCGGCAGCGCGGCGTTCTTCTCCAAGCGCTTCTCCACCCGCTCGGCGCGCAAGATCTATTGGGCGCTCTGCGTCGGCGTGCCCAGCATTGGCGAAGGGCTGATCGACCTGCCGCTCGCCAAGCAACCGGGCAGCGGCGGCGAGAAAATGATGGTCGACAAGACCGAGCATGGCCAACCCGCCCGCACCCGCTACAAGGTGATCGACCGCGCCGGCAACGCTGCCTGCTGGGTTGAGCTGCAACCCCAGACCGGGCGCACGCATCAGCTGCGCGTGCATATGGCGGCGCTCGGCCATCCGATCGTTGGCGACGGCAAATATGGCGGGCCGGAGGCGTTTCTGGCCGGCACGATCAGCCGCAAGATGCACCTGCACGCACGGCGGCTGATCATCGACCACCCCGATGGCACGCCGCTGGACATTACCGCGCCGATGCCCGCACATATGGCCGCGAGCATCGAGCAGCTGGGCTTTCACGAGGGCGATGGCGATGCGGCTAGCGATGCCGCCGCCGCGCCCGCGCCCGATGTCTCACGCGAAGAAACCAAGGTCGCAGCCAAGGCGCATGCCAAGCAATACCGCAAGGAACGTCGCGGTGAGCGGCGTTCGCGCGGCGACGGCCCGGCCAGCGCCGCGCCGAGCTTCGCCAAGGCGGTGCGCCCGGCCGGCAAGGCTGCTGGCAAGAATGCGGGCAAGGTTGGCGCCAAGCCGGCTGGCGGGGCAGCGGCCAAGCCGGGAAGGCCAACAGCCGGCGCGCCGGGCAAACCCGCACCACGCGGCGCCGGGCAGGCGGTGTCGGGCAGGCCCGCACCGCGCGGCGACGCCTCGCGCGCGACTCCCCGTGACGGTGCCCCCCGTGACGGCGCCCCTCGTAAAGGCGCCCCTCGTGATGCTGCCCCCCGCGATGGGGCCCCGCGAAGTTCCGGGCCCCGCGCCACCAAACCCCGCCGCTGATGCATCCCACATCGGCCTTCCGCAGCGAGGATCGCGCGCTGATGGCGGCGCTGATCGACGAGATCGGCTTCGGCATGATCTTCGCTGCCACCCCCGATGGTCCGCGCGTCGCGCATGTGCCGCTGTTGCTGGTGGAGGGCGCGCTGCATTTCCATCTGGCGCGCGGCAATGCGTTGACCCGGCATCTTGAGGGCGCCAATGCGCTGGCGGTGATCAACGGCCCCGATGGCTATGTCTCGGCGCGCTGGTATGCCGATCCGCAACAGGTGCCGACGTGGAACTACGTCGCGCTCGAATGCGAGGGCAGGGTCCGCCGGCTGCCCGAGGACGCGCTGATCGGCCAGATCGCCGCCCTGTCCGCCCGGCATGAGGCGCGGGTCACCGGCGGCGAGCCGTGGACGCTCGACAAGCTCGCCAAGCCGCGTCTCCACGCGATGCTGGGCGGGATCACCGGCTTTGTGCTGGACGTGACTGCGTGGCGCCCGACGATCAAACTGTCGCAGAACAAATCGCACGAGGAGCGCGCGCTGCTGGCCGATGGGCTGGAGGCACAGGGCGCCACCGCTATCGCGCATATGATGCGCCAATTGGCATCGCGCATATGATGCGCCAACTGGCCAAATGAGCGGGCCCGTGCGCCTCGCGGTGTTCGATTGCGACGGCACGCTGGTCGATGGCCAAGCCGATATCGCCGATGCCATGGCCGCCGCCTTTGCCGAACTGGGGCTGGCGCCGCCCGATCTGCGCGCGGTGCGAAGGAACATCGGGCTCAGCCTGCCGCAGGCGATGCGCCACCTGCTGCCGGGTGGCGAGGCGGCGATGCAGGCGCGTCTGGTTGAGGCGTACAAGCTGCAATATCGCAATGCACGGTCGCAGGGGCGTATCACAGAGCCGCTGTTCGCCGGCATCGCCGCGCTGCTGGGTGAGCTGCGGGCGGGCGGCTGGGCCTTGGGCGTCGCCACCGGCAAAAGCGACCGGGGGCTCGCGCATTGCCTCGCCGCCAATGGCATTGCCGAGCATTTCGTCACGCTGCAAACCGCCGATCGCCACCCGTCCAAGCCGCACCCCGCGATGCTGGAGGCGGCGCTGGCCGAAGCCGGAGCGGGGCCACGCAATGCGGTGATGATCGGCGACACCAGCTTCGACATGGCGATGGCCCGCGCTGCGGGGGTTCGCGCCATCGGGGTGGCATGGGGCTATCACGATGCCGCCGAACTCAGCGAAGCCGGCGCCGAGACGGTGGTGCAAAGCCCCGGCGAGCTGGCGGAGATATTGCGATGAGCGCCGAGGATGATCTGGCGCGCAAGCGTTACATGGTGCTGATGCTGCTGCGGTTTGCGGGGGCGGCGATGGCGCTGCTGGGCGCGTTGATCATCGGCCACAGGATTGCGCTGCCGGCTGTGCTCGGCGATGCGTTGCTGATCAATGGTGCGCTCGATGCTCTGGTCATCCCGGTGCTGCTGGCGCGCAAATGGCACAGCAAGCCGTGAAGCGGTTTTACCAGGCGGTCTCGGTTGCGGCCATCGCCGACGGTTGGCAGGTGCTGCTCGACGGACGCGCGATAAAATCCGTGGCCGGCGCGGCGCAGATCGTGCCCAGCGAGGCTCTCGCGCAGGCGCTGGCGGCTGAATGGAGCGGGCAGCCGGCGGTGATTGACCCGGCGCGCTTCGTGCTGCGCGATATGGCCGATGCCGCGATCGACCTGATCGCCCGCGACCGCGCCGCCGCCATCGCCGCGCTGACCGCCTATGCGGAGACCGACACGCTGTGCTATCGCGCCGACCCCGATGAGCCGCTGTACAAGCGCCAGATCGCGGTGTGGGAGCCTTTGCTGACCGCGGCAGAGGCGCGTCATGCGGTGCAATTCACCCGCATTTCCGGCATCATTCATCGCCCCCAGCCGGCGGCAACCCTGGCCGCGATGCACCGGACTCTGGGCGAGCTGGGCGATTTCCCGCTGGCGGGGTTGCGGGTGCTGGCCAATCTGGCGGGGTCGCTGGTGATCGGGCTGGCGGCGCTGGAGCCAGGCGCCGATATTGCCGCGCTCTGGCTCGCCGCCAATGCCGAGGAGGAATGGCAGGCCGAACTGTGGGGCCGCGAGCCGGAGGCCGAGGAACGGCGTGCGGCGCGCGGCGCGCTGTTTGCCGATGCGGTGCGATTCGCCGCGCTGGCATCATGTAAAACTACATAGCTTTACGATACGCACGCGAAGCAGAAATTAGCCGCGAACGTTTATACGGTGTGCAGTAGCCACGGCAAAGCGCACGCAATGAACACACCCGACAAGCTTCCCTCGTGCACGACACCGGCCGATCAAGGCGCCCCGCGGCACTGGTTCGGGCGCGGATCGGGCAAGCAGCAAGCCCGGCCGGGTCCGATGCCCGCCTCAATGATCGAGATGCAGCGCCGCCGCGTGCTGCTCGACCGGATCGCCGATCTGCTGCTGGACAATCATCTGGAGGTCAGCGCCAGCAATCTTGCCGCCGCGCATATGGCCTTTTCGGGGGCCAATCCCGACCTCGCGCACAAGATTGCCCAGCGCCGCACCGATGCAAAGCCGATCAGCCAGACATGGCTCGACCGGGCCGCCGCCGCCGATTGCCCCGATGAGGCCAGCGCGTTGGAGGCTTTGCGCTCGCAGCTGCAATCGGGGCTTGACCAGTTTGCCGCCGCAACCCGCAGCGCCAGCAGCGCGCAGGGCGAATATCACCAGGCCCTGACGCATCAGGTCGATGCGCTCGGCACCTCGGAACTCGCGCCCGAAGTCGCTCTGGCCAATCTTGCCACGATCGCCAGCGCCATGCTGGAACGCACCGCCGAGGTTGCCGCCGCGATGAAGCGTTCGGAGGAGGAGGCCGGCCAGCTGCGGCACAGCCTGGCCAAGGCCCGGCACGATGCCGAGGTCGATCACCTGACCGGCCTGATGAACCGCCGCGCCTTCGAGTCGGTGATGGCCCGCGAATACGCCGAAGCCAAGGCTGCCGGCGAGCCGCTGTGTGTCGCCTTTGCCGACATCGATTTCTTCAAGCGCGTCAATGATACCCACGGCCACGAAACCGGTGATCGCGTGCTCAAGGCGGTCGCGCAATTGCTGGCCAAAATCGCCGATGACCGGTGCCATGTTGCGCGGCATGGCGGCGAGGAATTCGTCATGCTGCTGCGCGGCGCCACGCCCGATATAGCAGCGGCGCGGCTGAACATGGCGCGGATCGAAGTGGGCGCGCGCAATCTCGTCAACCGCCACACCCAGGAGGCGATCGGCGCGGTGACCTTCTCGGCGGGCGTGGCCGATGTGTTCGCCTGCACCGGCCTGAGCGCGGCGCTGGCCGCCGCCGACCGCGCGCTATACCGCGCCAAGTCCGAGGGCCGCAACCAGGTGGTTGTCGCGCAGGACTAGGCAACCCCGGGGCCGACGCGCCATCTGGACGGGTCTGGCAAATCGCCGTAGGCGTCCCCCCAGAGCGGCCTGCGCCGCCGCGCCGCGCTGGTGCCCGGGCGTTATGGGAGCGCAGCGGCCCGGGCGAAAGAGCCATCCCGCAAGGCAGTCACTGGATGCGGCCGCTGGGCGCAGAGACCGTCGCGCAGGCAATGAAGCCCGCCGGCCTTGACTGCGGCACCAACAGGCCCGAGCCGCACCAACAGGCCAGAGCCACACCAACAGGATTGCACCCATAACAACCTGCCCCACTCTCGCGTTCCTGCTGCTGTTGCTTGCCACTGGGCCGGCGGCAGCGCAGGTCATCCATGTGACCGTCGAAAACGTCAGCCCCGCCGCGCCTTTGCCCGGCGGCATGGCCTATGAGATCGTGACCGGGCATTTCACCGGTGAGCTGAACCCCGCCGACCCGCATAATGCGATCATCACCGACCTGCGCGGTGCGCCCCGCAACGCCCACGCCCGCGTCGAATATGTCGCGACCTTCCGTGTCGCGCGCCCGGTCGACCCGGCAAAGGCTAGCGGCGTGCTGTTCTATGAGGTGCCCAATCGCGGGCGTGGCGGCGTGGCGGCAGACCGGGACGGGCATATCCGCGTGATCAGCGGCTGGCAGGGCGACATCACCCCCACCCCCGGACTCCAGACCATCGCCGTGCCCATCGCGCGCCGTGCCGATGGCGGCGCGATCACCGGCCCGGTGCTGGCAACCTTCAGCAAGGTGACGGCGGGCGCGGCCGGCGTATCGATCGCGGGCGGGCTGGGCGGCAGCAATCCGCGGCCCGACCCGGTCAGCCTCGACAGCGGCAAGGCGCGGCTGTGGCGGGCAGCGCGCGGCACCGAGGGCCTCGGCGCGCCGATCCTCGCCGCCGACTGGGCCTTTGCCGATTGCCACACCGCGCCCTTCCCCGGCACGCCAGACCCGCATCAGCTGTGCCTGAAATCGGGTTTCGACCCGGACGCGGCCTATACGCTGGCCTATCAGGGCAAGAACCCGCTGGTGCTGGGCATCGGGTTTGCCGCGACCCGCGACCTGATCGCCTTTTTGCGCAGCGGCAAGGCCGATGATGCCGGCACGCCCAACCCCGCCGGCGCGCGCATCCGCTGGACCGTGGCCAGCAGCACCTCGCAATCGGGCAATTTCCTGCGCAGCTTCGTCCATCTCGGCTTCAACGCCGATGAGCATGGTGCCCGCGTGTTCGACGGCATCAACCCCAATATCGCCGCGCGCCAAGTCCCGCTCAATCTGCGGTTTGGCGAGCCGGGCGGCGCCGCCGGCCGGTTCGAGGCAGGCAGCGAAGGCACGCTGTGGTGGGGCCGCTATGCCGATACGGCGCGGCACCAGGGCAGCTCCAGCCTGCTCGACCGCTGCCGCATAAGCCATACCTGCCCGAAGGTGATCGAGACGCTGGGCGCCTCCGAATTCTGGGGCCTGCGCTCCTCGCCGGGCTTTGTCGGCACCGATGCACAGGCCGACATTGCCCTGCCCGCCAATGTCCGGCGCTATTACTTCCCCAGCGTCACCCATGGCGGCGGGCGTGGCGACGGCTTCAGCCTGACCGGCGACCCACAGATCTTCGGGCGCTGCCTGCTGCGCGATAATCCCAACCCGTCGATACTGTCGCTGCGTGCAGCGCAGGACGCGCTGATCGATTGGGTCCGCAGCGGCAAGGCCCCCCCCGCCAGCCGCTATCCCACGCTGGCGCATGGCGACCTCGTGCGCCCGACCAATGCCGCGCTGGGCTGGCCCGCGATCCCCGGCGCGCCCAGCCCGGAGGGCAAGCTGAACACCTTTGTACGGCAGACCTTCGGCGCCGCCTTTCGCGCCAATGACCTGTCCGGGATCACCGACCAGCCGCCGCGCATCGTCGCGGTGCTGCCCTCGCTGGTCCCCCGGGTGAACGCCGACGGCAATGAGACCGCCGGTGTGCCCTCGGTCCAGCTGCAAGTGCCGATTGGCACTTATACCGGCTGGAACGTCGACACGTTCGGCTACGAAGCGGGGGGCGGATGCGGATTTTCGGGCGGGTTCATCCCCTTCGCCCGCACCCGCGCCGAGCGTCTGGCCACCGGCGACCCGCGCCTGTCGCTGGAGGAGCGCTATGCCACCCATGCCGGGTTTGTCGCGCAAATCCGCGCTGCCACTGCCCGGCAACAGGCAGCGGGCTGGCTGCGCCCCGACGATGCCGCCGCGCTGATCGCCGCCGCCGAGGCGAGCAAAGTGCTGAATTAGAGCGACCGGTCTGATTGCATCAGATCGGTCGCTCTAGAGTTTTTGGTTTACCACATTCTTCCGAGTCACTGCGTTCGAAAAACGCTCTAGTGAATTGATTTTGACATCCGAGTCCCGCTTGCGGCAAAGGGTGCTTTCGAATGTCAAAATCATAAAATCCACTAGAAACAATATAATATCTAGTGGTTCTTATAAAACGAACCACTAGTCTGCTGACTTTATGCCGCCCGGCGATATAGCGTGCGGCGTAAGTCATCAGGGGGCGCAATGCTGATCGGGATTGATTTGGGGACGACCAACAGCGCGGTCGCCATCTGGCGGGACGGCGCGGCGCAGCTAATCCCCAATTCGCTGGGCGCGCTGCTCACCCCTTCGGCGGTCAGCATCAATGAGCGGGGCAACACGCTGGTCGGCGCCTCCGCGCTCGACCGTCAGGCCAGCCATGCGGAACAGACCGTCACCAGCTTCAAGCGGTTGATCGGCACCGAAAAGACCGTGCGGCTGGGTAAGCGCGACTATCGCGCCGAGGATATTTCCGCGCTGATCCTGATGGCCTTACGCGATGATGTGACCGCGCATACCGGCACCGCGCCTGGCAACGTGGTGATTACCGTCCCCGCTTAATTCAACGACCGTCAGCGCAAGGCGACACGCCGCGCCGGCGAGATCGCGGGGCTCAATGTGCGCCGGCTGATCAACGAGCCGACTGCCGCCGCGCTGGCTTTTGGTCTCGTCGATCATGGCGACCGCGAGCCGTTTCTGGTGTTCGATCTGGGCGGCGGCACTTTCGATGTCTCGGTGGTCGAGAAGTTCGAGGGCATTGTCGAGGTGCGCGCCTCCGCTGGCGATAACCGGTTGGGCGGCGATGATTTCAACGAGGCTTTGGCCGCCGCGATGCTGCCCCGGATCGACGGCGGGGGCCGGATCGCCGCCCTGCCCGATGTCCGCCGCGAGCCGCTGTTGCTTCGTGCCGCCGAGGCCGCGCGGCGCACACTCAGCACCGCCGACAGCGCCGAATTCGCGGTGGTTTTGGGGGAGGAACGCCTGGCCGCATCCGTCACCGCCGCCGAATTCGAAGCCGCCGCCGAGCCCTTGCTCCGCCGGCTGCGCGATCCGGTGGTGCGGGCGATGCGTGACTGCGCGATCGATGCCGCCGGGCTCAGCGCGATCGTGCTGGTCGGCGGGGCGACGCGGATGCGGGTGGTGCGCAAGGCCATCGCGCGGATGTTCGGGCGCTTCCCCGATGCCTCGGTCCATCCCGATCACGCGGTGGCTTTGGGCGCGGCGATACAGGCCGGGCTGCTGGCGCGCGATGCCGCGCTGGACGAGGTGCGGATCACCGATGTGTGCCCGTTCACGCTGGGCGTCGATGTGTCGCAGCGCGATTCGCACGGGGGCAAGCAAAGCGGCATCTTCTCGCCGATCATCGATCGCAATACGCCGGTTCCGGTCAGCCGCTCGGGGCTCTATCAGACCGCATCGGACAATCAGAAGAAGCTGGAATTCAATATCTTTCAGGGCGAAGCTCGCAAGGTTTCAGGTAATGTCAAACTGGGCGCGCTGATCATACCGATCCCGCCGCGCCCCGCCGGCGAGATCACCGCAGAGGTCCGTTTCAGCTATGACAGCAGCGGGCTTCTGGAGGTCGACGTGACGCTGCCCGAAACCGGGCAGAGCCGTAGTCTGGTGATCATCGACGAGGAGGACCGGCCTAGCGCCGCCGACATCACGCGGCGCCGCGCGGCTCTGTCGGCACTGAAATTCCACCCGCGCGAGGGCGCAGAGAATGTCGCGCTGATGGCGCGGGCCGAGCGGTGCTATCAGGATTTCCTCGGCGGCGAGCGCGAGGCGATAGGCCACTGGATCACCGAATTTGCCGGCGCGCTCGATTCGCAGGACCCGCGCCGCATCGCCGATGGTAAGGCCGAGCTGGCCGGCCGGGAAGCCAGTCCAACGGCTGGCGTCATTGACAGCCAATCGGTCAAAACCACGGAAAGTGTCGGGATCTCGGGCTATGACGCGGGCAAGAAGGTCAAGGGCCGCAAGCGGCACATCAGCACCGACACCTGCGGAATTCTGGTCTTCATCCTCGTCCGTGCCGCCGACATCATCGCCGCCGCGACCGCCAAGGGCTTCGTGCTATTACCACGGCGCTGGGTGGTCGAACGCACCTTCGCATGGCTCGGCCGCTGCCGCCGACTGGCCAAGGACTGGGAGAAATCCATCGCTTCTTCAACCGCATGGGCAACCATCGCCAGCATCCGAATGCTCACACGCAGAATCGCAAACCTCTCAACTCATTGACGAACTTTTGAATCGGGCCCTCAGGGACCGAAAGGCAACTCCGGGGCGCGGCGGGTGATCGTGGTCGTGCCGGCTCTCCCGAGCTTTCGTCCCGGCCGGAGATTGGCGGCCGCCTGCGAAGTGAAACTTTACGGCATGGGGGAAAGCTGGTTATGATGGCACCGCCGCCAGCCCCGTGATAGGGCGCGCCGCAATGCGCCGGTCTCTGCGTAACGGACCCAGGGTGAAAGTTCCAGCATGAGCGGCAGCAGCACGATCTGGCAACGCGACGCCAATTGGGTCGGCTCGCACATCGATGACAGCCTGGTGATGCTCCACCTGGAGACCGGCAAATATGTCGCGCTCAACCGCACCGCCGCCGCGCTATGGGACATTCTGGAGGAGCCTTGCGGGCAGCCCGAGATCGAGGCAAAATTGATGGCGCGTTTCGCGGTCAGCGCCGAGGCGTGCCATGCCGAGATCGCCGCCGTGCTGGAGCAGATGCGCGGCCTCAGCCTCGTTTCTGCCTGATCCGGTGAGCAGGGACGTGTATCTCGCGGAGGCGTTCGGCATCGTCTGGTGCGCGGACCTGCCGCTGCCGGGCTTTGCCCCGATTGCGCCCGATTGCGCCCGGCGGACGCGGCTGCCAGTCGTCCGGGTTGAGGCTGGCGCGCCGGCGGAGCGCCCGGTGCTGCGCCAGAACCGGCGCGGCGCGATCCATGCCGATGGCATCAGCCTGTGGTGGCAGGACATCGCGCATTTCGACATGTGGGACGGTGACCGGGTGATCTATACCCCCGGCCCCGGCTGGACCGGCACCATGCCCGCCGCCTTCTACAGCACCATCGCCGCGCTGCTGCTGGCATGGCGCGGCGCGGTGCCACTGCACGCCAGCGCGGTAGTGGTGGGCGGCGCGGCGGTGCTGATCGCGGGAGCAGCGGGCGCGGGCAAATCGACCAGCGTGGCGGCGGCGTTGATCGCGGGCGGCGCGCTGGTGTCCGATGATCTGTCCTGCCTGGATTTCGCGCCCGGAAACGACGCCGCCTACCTGAAGCGCGGCCGCCCGGCGATCCGCCTGCACCCGCAATCCGCCGCATTGCTGCCCGGCCATCCGGCGATGCCCGCACCCGGCGATCCGCGCGGCAAGTGGCTGGTCGAGCCGGCGTTCTGTCCGGATGCGATTGTGCGGCTGGGCGGCGTGATCCTGCTGGGCGCGCCAGAGGGCCCACTCGCGGCGATCGAGGCTGCCGCGCATATTCGCGGGATGCTATTCCGCCCGCGCTGGATGGCGGCCCTGCCGGGTCAGCGCGCGCGGCTGATGGCACTGCTGGCGCTGCCGGGGGTAGTGCGGTTTGCCGGCATGGCGCCGCTCACTGCCTTCGACAGCGAAGGCCTAGCCGCTCGCGCTGCGGCCCTCGCAGCCTTCGCTGCTGCGGCCCTCGCAGCCTTCGCGCAAGGCTAGCTCACCCTCGCCATATAGTCACGAGTGATCGGCAGGGCGCGGCGCTGGCGGATATATTGCAGCTGGTAATTGCATAGCACGCCATGCTCGAATGCGGCGGTGCAGCCCGCGAAATAGAACTGCCACATCCGGAAGAACCGCGCGTCGTAAACCGCCTCAATCGCGGCGCGATTGGCCATGATCCGCGCGTACCAGTGCCGCAACGTATAAGCGTAATGCAGCCGCCACGTCTCACAATCGCTCTGGATCAGGCCTGACGCATCGGTCGCGGCGGTGATCTCGCACAGCGCCGGCGCATAGCCTCCGGGGAAGATATATTTGCTCGCCCACCGGTCGGTCGTGCCGGGCCCACCACCCAAACGCCCGATGGTGTGGAGCAGCATCACCCCGTCCTCGGTCAGCAGGTCGTGGCATTTGCGAAAGAAGGTCTTGTAGAACGGCGGCCCGACATGCTCGAACATGCCGACCGAGACGATGCGGTCAAACGGCCCGGTGACGTCGCGATAATCTATCAACCCAAATGTCACCCGGTCGCCTACGCCCCGCGCCTCGGCCTGCGCCCGCGCATAGGCGAGCTGCTCGGTGCTCAGCGTAATGCCCAGCACGTCGACATCGAAATGCCGGTGCAGGTAAAACGCCATGCCGCCCCAGCCGCAACCGATGTCGAGCACGCGCATCCCGGGTTTCAGCGCCAGCTTGGCGGCAATATGCGCCAGCTTGTCGCGCTGGGCCTGGTCCAGATCGTTCGCCGGATCGGTGAAATAACCACAGCTATATTGCCGGTTCTCGTCGAGGAACAGGTCGTACAGCCGGTCATCGAGATCATAGTGATGCGCGACATTCTGCTTCGCCCGTCGGCTCCAGTTGAGGCGGTCGAGCCGCGCGGTGACGCTATGAAACATCCGGTCGAGCAGGCCCGCATCCTTGAACCCGCCGCCCTTCTCCCACGGCGAGTTGACGCGCAGCAGCGCCAGCAGCCCCATGATATCGTCATTCTCGACGATCAGGCGGTGATCCATATAGGCCTCACCCGCGCCCAGTTCGGGCCGGCGCCCGATATCGAGCGCGACACGGCGGTCGGCCAGACGGATGGCGATGGAGGGCACATCAGGATGCGGCATGCCGTATACTGTCACCAACCCATCGGCATCGGTAACGGTGAGTTGGCCAGCGCGGATTATCCGGCTCAGCAACGTGTTGAACAGAGACATGCGCGGCTAACGCGCGAGGGCGGGAAAAGTTACCGGCCGATGAGGCGCATTCGGCTAAATATCCGGCGCCAGCGCATATCCCCCCGGCTGGCCCAGCCAGCGCATCTGCGCGCCCCATACCTGCGCGATCACCGGCGCGGCCAGCGCCTCGGTGGGCGGTGCATCGGCGATCAGTCGGCCCGCATCGAGCACCAGCACCCGGTCGGCGTGGTTCATCGCCTGCGCCAGATCGTGCAGCACGACCACCACGCCCCGTCCGCCCCGCGCCGCGCCGCGCAGATGCGCCATCAGCCGCGCCGCATGGGCGATGTCGAGCGCGGCCAGCGGCTCATCGGCCAGTATCCAGCGCGGTTGCCCCGCCAGCACCCGGCCCAGCAAGGCCCGCGCCCGCTCCCCGCCGGACAGTTTGGACAGCGGGCGATCGGCCAACCCCTCCATCTCCATCGCGGCCAACGCAGCGCCGACTGCGGCGGCATCCTCGGCAGCGGATGTGCGCCACGGCAAGCGCCCCAGCGACACCAGCGTCGCAACATTCATATCCCACGCCGCTTCACCCGCCTGCGGCAGATAGCCGATGGCCTGCGCGCGCTGACGGGGGGGGATGCGGTCCAGCGGCGCGCCATCGAGGCTGGCGGTGCCCGCGCCCGGCCTCAACACACCGGCGAGCGCCGCCAGCAGACTGGACTTGCCCGCGCCATTGGGGCCGCAGATCGCGGTCAGGTCGCCGGGGCGTAAGGATGCGCTGACTGCCTCCAGACGGCCCGCTACTGACAAGGATTCGGTGGCCAGCATCACAACAGCCCCCGCCGCATCCGCAGTAGCAGCCACAGGAAAAACGGCGCGCCCAGCAGGCTCAGCGCAATGCCCAGCCGCAGCTCACCCCCCGCCAGCGGCAGCAGCCGGCACGCAATATCGGCCATCAGCAACAGCAAAGCCCCCGCCAGCGCGCTGGGCAGCAGCAGCGCCGAGGGGCGGCGATTGGTCAGCGGCCGCACCAGATGCGGCACCACCAGCCCGACAAAACCGATGATCCCGGCCACCGCCACGCTGGCCCCGACGGTCAGCCCGATGCCGGCGATGATCAACAGGCCAAGCCGGCGCGGGCTGACGCCCAGCGACACCGCCGCCACCTCGCCCAGCGCCAGCGCATCCAGCGACCGCCCCGCCAACGCCAGCGCGGCCAGCCCCAGCGCGGTGAGCGGCAGCGCGATCCCCACCTCAGTCCAGCCGCGATCGGTCAATGCGCCCAACAGCCAGGTCACGATCTCGGACAGAGCAAAGGGCGACGGCGACAGGCTGATCATCAGGCTCATCAACGCACCCGCCAGGCTGGCCAGCATTAGCCCGGCCAGCGTGAACAGCGCGGTGCCCGCGTCTCGTCCGGCGATCAGACCCAGCAGCGCCATCGCTCCGCCCGCGCCGCCAAGCGCAAACGCCGGCAGCGCCCACACCCCGAGGTGCACGCCCGCTGCGCCCAGGAACAGGCTGAGCACCGCGCCAAGCGCCGCGCCGGGCGCGATGCCGAACAGGCCGGGATCGGCCAGCGGATTGCGCAGATAGCCCTGCATCGCCGCCCCCGCCCCGCCCAATCCCGCGCCCAGCGTCACCGCCAGCACCGCCCTCGGCAGGCGCAATTGCGCCAGGATCAGCCCGGCACTGGCGATCTGCGGATGGAGCGGATCGATCCACACAGCGCCGGCCAGCAGCGAGGCCGGAAAGGCGACGACCAGCGCCAGAGCAAGCGGCCAGATGGGCTTCATCGCACCGCGCGGCGCGTGTAATCGGCGCGGATCTGCGCGAGGCGGGCAGCGACGCGGATAATCGTAGGCCCGCCGCACCATTCGAGCGCGGGGGCGAAGGCATAGCGTTTCACGCCCCTCAGTCCGGCCAATACGGGGTGCGCCAAGGCCGGATCACTGTGCGCATTGCCGGCGGCGAGGATCACTTGGGGCGGCCGCGCCAACACCGTCTCCAGCGGCAGCACATCGGCTTGACGCATGCCCAGCGCAGCGCTGTGGCTGGCAAAGCCAGTGCGTGCCAGCAGGTCGGCGATCAGGGTGCCCGTCCCCGGCACCATCCCGCCGGACTGCCACACCAGCGCGCGGATCGGATTGGCGGCTCTGGCTGGCGCGGCGGAGGCCAGCGATGCCTCGATCGCCGCATTGAGCTGAGCGCCGCGATCCGCATGCCCGGCCAGACGCGCCAATTGCATGACCTGCGCCTCGCTCTCGGCCACATTATGCGCGATGCCGGTCTCGGCCAACGGGAGCCCCAGCCGGGTCAGCGCAGCGCGCGTGGCCGGCGACACCATGCCGCCCGCCACCACGACATCGGGATGCAGCAGCACCGCCTCCTCCACCGTGCCGCGCGTGGCCGGCAGCGTCCGGGCATAGCCGACATCCATCGAACTTTGCGCGGGGTCGCTGCTATAGGCCGACAGGCCCGCGATCTGTGCACGGTCCGCCACTGCCGCCAGTATCGCGTCGCTGCACGGGTTGATGCTGAGGATCGCGGGATGCGCCGGATGGGGCGCGCGCGTCAGGGCTGGCGGGCTGCATCCCGCCAACGCCAACGTCAACGCGGCCGCCAGCCGTATCACAGCCGCGCCCGAATGCCGGCGTAAACCGACCTGCCATAGGAATTGTAGCCGGCGGCGGTCTGGTAATGCACGTCGCCAAGGTTCTCAATCCGGGCATAGAGAGTCAAGTGGTCGGCCAGCGGCAGGCTGACCCGCGCGCCGACCACCGTATAGGGCGCCAGGCGCACCATATTGCCCGCATCGTCCCAGCTCGCCCCGGAGGAGCGAATATCGCCGCCCACCGTCATGCCCGACAAAGGCCCCTGACCGGCGATCGTCCAGTCGCCGCTGGCACTGAGAAGCCAGCGCGGCCGGCGGGCGAGATCCTTGCCGTAATCCGCATCGCCGGGCGTGACATTGCGCGTCATTAGCCAGCTGGCGGCGGCACGGAGCGAGAGGCTGTGCACTGGTCTGGCGTCGCCCTCCAGCTCCACACCCTGCGCGCGGGCTGCGCCGATGTTGTCGTAATAGCCGAAGGGCTGCGCGGCGCATCCGGCGGTCACCCGCGTGAAGCAATCCACGTAGATAATCAGGTTGCGCGTATCGCGGTGGAACCAGGTCAGGCTGGCGTGGAGCGGGCCACCGGCGGTGCCATGCTCGATGCCGAGGTCATAGCTGCGGCTGGTTTCGGGCTTCAGCAGCGGGTTGCCATTGAATTGTGCGTTGAGCTGATAGAGGCTGGGAGCCTTGAAGCCCTCGCCATAGGACGCGCGCAGACGCAGGCCGTCCGCCACCTCGAACGCCCCATTTGCGCCGAAGGTCCAATGCGTCCCGAAGCCCGAATGGCTATCCACGCGAACCCCGCCCGCGATATTCAGCCGCCCGCCGTAATAGCCCAGCAGCGCGTGGCCGCTGGCCAGCCGCGCGGTGGATTTGGGGTCATAGGTGTCGGAGAAGCTGGTCCATTCGTCATCGGCGCCGAAATCCAGCGCAAACTGATCCGGCAACGCAAGGTGCCCGCTGACATCGGCGCGGGTGCTGCGCCCGGCGGTGGTGTAATCGGGGGTCAGCGTGCCGCTGGGCGGATCGACATAGGCGCGGCGCAGGTCGGACAGGGCAATGCCGGCGTTCAGCGTCAGCCTGGCGATGTGATAGGCGAGCCCGATCCGGCCCGAGGCCTGCCGGCCGGTCTGGGTGTCGCCGAAATGGCCGAGGAAGCTGAAGCTCGGGTCATAGCTGTCGATACCTACCCGGCTGTCGGCATAGCGTGCCACCGCCACCAGATCGAGGTTGCCGCCCAGCGCCAGCCTGCCATTGCCGCCGATATGCCATTGGCGAAATCCGTTGGCGGCGGTGTCGGTGGCCAGCGTCGGGATGCCGTCGGTGCGGTCGTAGCCGGCGTTGAGAGTGGCTCCATAAGCGCTGCGCTCAATGCCCAGCCCGGCCTCCGCGGTCAGCGCGTTATGCGCGCCGTA
This sequence comes from Sphingomonadales bacterium, assembly GCA_025356275.1. Taxonomy (GTDB): domain Bacteria; phylum Pseudomonadota; class Alphaproteobacteria; order Sphingomonadales; family Sphingomonadaceae; genus Novosphingobium. Next base: position 59,475 of record JANXUK010000102.1, read on the forward strand.
TTCGAGGGTAACGTGCCCGCCGTTCTGGGCGGGGCTGGTGATCGCCATCACCCCGCCGACCGCGTCCGAGCCCCACACCACGCTGTTCGAGCCGCGCAGCAGTTCGACCTTGCCGATCCCGCCCGATACCAGTCCGCCAAAATCATAGCCGCCCGAAGGCGCCGAGACATCGGCGACGCGCACCCCGTCGATCAGGACCAGCAATTGCTGCGAATCCGCCCCGCGCACGAACAGGCTGGTGGCGCTGCCGATGCCGCCGTTGCGGGCGATGTTGAGCGACGGGAAGGTTTGCGCGATCCGGGTGAAATCGGGGCCCTGAATTGTCTGGATTTCGGCCCCAGTGATGACGCTGATCGCCTGCCCGGTGTCGCGCAGCGGCTCGGCAGTGCCGGTGGCGAGGACGGTTATCGTATCGGGAACGACCGGATCGGAGACCACGATGTCACCGCCCGTCGGCGCCTGCGCGTGGGCCGATTGCGGCGCCATTGCGGCGGCGATCAGGGTGAGCGCGGACGCGAATGTGCTATGCCGCGAGCGCGTGGCGGGTTTAGAAT
>JANXUK010000101.1 GCA_025356275.1 Sphingomonadales bacterium
GGCGGACCTTGCTCTTGGGACCTTCGTTGATCTCGAACACGATATCGACGCGGTTCTGGTCGAGCATGACCATCTTGGGCTCGATCGTGGCGCCGAACCGCCCCTGCCGCTTGTACAGCTCGATGATCCGCGCGACGTCGGCGCGCACTTTCGAGCGGGTGAAGATCTGCCGCGCCGCAAGCTTGATCTCGGGGTTGATCTTGTCTTCCTTGATGTGCTTGTTGCCCTCAAGGATGATGCGGTTGATGACCGGGTTTTCCTTCACCGTCACCACCACATGCCCGCCTTCGTTGCGGATCTGGGCGTCGGAGAACAGCTCGGTGGCGAACAGGTCCTTTAGCGCCTGATCGGCGGCGGCCTCGCTATAGGGTTGGCCGATGCGCAGCTGGATATACGACAGCACGGTATCGGGTTCGAGCCGCTGGGCCCCCTCGACGGTGATGGTGGTGATCGCAACCGGGGCGGACGGCGACGCCGGCATGACGGCCGGCGTGGGCGCAGCGGTGGCGGCGGGCGCGGGCGGGGCAGGCGCTGGCGCATCAATCGCGGGCGCATCGCTGGTCGGCGCCGGACGGGTCGGTGCTACGCTGATCGATGCCAGATTGCCCGGCGCGCCCGATGCGGCAGCCGGAGCGGCGACAGCAAGCGCAGGCGCCGGAGCGGCAGCCGCTACATCGGGCGCCACGGCACTGCTGCCGACAGGACTGCTGCTGGCAGCACTACCACTGGCAGGGGCGGCGTGCGGCTTGCCCGCAATCGAAGCGCGGACCAGCGAGAACAACCCCGGCCCGTCGCGCGCGACCACCATCTGCGGCAGCCCGGCCAGGATCGATCCCCCGAGCAGCGCCGCGCCCAGCTTTGCGGTGCGGCCAGCCTTATTGCAGCGGATCATCTTGCGTCCCATCATCAACCCGGCCATTCCCGTCCAAGAGCGGTGCCGGCATACGCCGGAACCAGACCATCATTATTCCTGAGCGGATCAGGCATTCGTCCTGAGCGGATCAGGATACACTCCAGCACCGGCCAGCACCGGACAAAACCGCCCGTGCAGGATGGCACCGCGCCCTTGCCCTAACCCGGCCCGCCAAGCAAGGTATCTTGCCCGAAACCGGGCCGAAACTAACTGCGCCCCCGCAGCCGCCCCTGTACCTGCCCCGTCTATCCCCCAAACATGTGCTGCGGCAGCGCCTCGCCCAGCGTGATGAACAGCGCCAGCCCCAGCACAAGGGCCAGCCCGATCATAAAGGCCATCTCCTGCGTGCGCCGGGCCAAGGGGCGCCGCCGTACCGCCTCGACCGCGTAGAAAACCAGATGCCCACCGTCGAGCGCCGGGATTGGCAGCAGGTTGATGAATGCCAAATTAATCGAGATGAAAGCCGCGAAGCCGACGAATGTTTGCCACCCCATCGCCAGCGCCGCGCCCGAATATTGGGCGATGCGGATCGGTCCGCTCAGCTCATTGACCGAGCGGCTGCCGGTGATGATCTGGCGGATGCCGGTGGCCATCATCCCCATCAGCGACAGGCACTGATCCCCGGCCAGTCGCACCGAAGCAATCGGCCCGTAATGCACGATCTCGCCCTTGCCGCCGGCGATGCCGATCATGCCGATGCGCTCATCATGGCCGAATTGGTCGTGGTCAATATGGGTGGCGACGGGCACGCCGAAGTTGAGGTCCTGCCGGCCGCGCCGCGCGGTAATTCGCAAATTCTCGCCGGGGAACGGCACCACCGCCATGCGGATATCGTCGAAGCTGGCCACTGCCTTGCCGTCGATCGCGGTGATTCGGTCGCCCACCCGCAAGCCCGCCGCCTGCGCCGGCGACGGGGTGGCAAAGCCCGCGATCTCCGACGAAGCCTCGATCCGGCCATAGGCAAAGTTGAACGCGGCAAAAATCGCCACCGCCACCAGGAAATTGGTCACCGGCCCCGCCGCCACTACCAAGGCGCGTTGCCACAGGGGCTTGAATTGAAACGCTGCCGCACGCTCCTCGGGGGGCATTGCATCGGCATCGGGATTGGGTACCGAAGCCGCATTCATATCGCCCGCAAACTTCACATATCCGCCCAGCGGCACCAGCGACAGCCGCCAGCGGGTGCCGCGCCGGTCGGTCCAACCGATCAACTCCCGCCCGAACCCCACCGAGAACACATCGGCGCCAATGCCGCACCACCGCCCGACCAGATAATGCCCCAGCTCATGCACCACCACCAGCGGCGCCAGCAGCAAGACGAAAGCCACGACCATCAACAGCACGGACGGCGCTTGCATCAGGCGTGCTCCAGCATCTCGGCGGCCATGGCCCGCGCCTCATGATCCACCGCAATCACCTCGGCCAAGGTCGTGGGCGCCGGCGGAGCATGCCGCGCCAGCACGCTTTCGGTCAACGCCGCGATCCGCGTGAACCCGATCCGCCCGGCCAAAAACGCCGCCACCGCCACCTCATTGGCCGCATTCAGCACCGCCGGCATCGCCCCGCCCGCGCCGCAAGCCTCCCGCGCCAGACGGGTCGCAGGGAACCGGTTCTCATCGGCCGACCGGAACGTCAATTCGCCAACCGCCGCCAGATCGAGCGGCGCACAGGGCGTTTGCATCCGCGCCGGCCACGCCAGCGCCGAGGCGATCGGCACGCGCATATCGGGCGGGCCAAGCTGTGCCAGCGTCGAACCATCGCAAAATTCGACCATCGAATGCACCACCGACTGCGGGTGGATGATGATCCGCAATTTCTCAAGCCCCACCGGGAACAGGTGGAACGCCTCGATCAGTTCGAGGCCCTTGTTCATCATCGTTGCCGAATCGACGCTGATCTTGGCGCCCATGTCCCAATTGGGGTGGCGGACCGCCTGCGCCGGGGTGGCGGCGGCGAGTTGCTGCACGCTCCAGTCGCGAAACGGCCCTCCGCTGGCGGTCAGCGTGATCGAGGCGACGTGCGACAGGTCGGCGGCGGCGCATTTGCCGTTCAGGCATTGAAAAATCGCATTATGTTCGGAATCGACGGGCAATAGCTTCGCGCCATGGAGGGCGACGGCGGCGGTCATCACGCTGCCGGCGGAAACCAGCGCCTCTTTGTTGGCCAGCGCGACGGTTTTGCCGCATTCGATCGCCGCCATGGTGGGCGCGAGGCCGGCGCACCCGACGATGGCCGCCACGGTGATGTCGACGGCGCGCGATGCCGCCTCGATCAGCGCCTGCGCGCCACCGGCGGTGTGGATGCCGGTGCCGGCGAGCGCAGCGCGCAGGTCCGGCAGTCGCGCCTCATCCGCGATAATTGCGACCTCAGCGGAAAATTCACGAGCCAGCCGTGCCAGCTCGGCCGCGTTGCAATGCGCCGTCAACGCCACCACCCGCCAATCATCGCGCGCGCGCCGGATCAGGTCCAGCGTCGATGCGCCGATGGAGCCGGTCGCGCCCAGAATGGTGATGGTGCGGGGGGAAGCACTGCCAATCATTGGGATGAAACCGTCAGCAAAAGATTTTCAACCTTGTCTCCGTGTTTGGGCGGGCTGGTTAGGCACGTCACACAAGCAAAAGCAATTCCAACCATGCCTGCGACGAAACAGACCGCCAGCAACCCGTCAACCCGGTCAAACAACCCGCCATGCCCCGGAATGAGATTGCCGCTGTCCTTGACCCCCGCCCGCCGCTTCATCCAGCTTTCGAAGAAATCGCCCGACTGGGCAATGATGGCGATGATGGCGCCGGTCGGAATGCTGATATGCCAGTCAGTAAGCAATTCATTGTTCCAACACTCGTTGTTGATCGTCGCCCTGCAACCCACCATCAGCAACAGTATGCTGATCGATGCACCAGCAACAACCATCCCACCCACCAAACCAGCCCATGTCTTGCTTGGGCTGATCCTGGGCGCGATCTTGGGACCGCCAATTGCCCGCCCGGCAAAATAGGCGCCAATATCGGTGGCGATGACCGAAATGACCAGCACCAGCAACAGAAGCGGGTCTTGGTCGCCGTCATTGAGGGTCGCCAACACGAGCCCCGCCACGCCGACATAAACCACCCCGGCGACCATCCACACGGCCCGCGAGGCCCGACTTGAGGCGAACCGGCGAACCAGCCCCCACCACTCCCACAACACCCCCAGCGCCACCAGCGCCACAAACCCGGTCCAAACCCAGCCACCGGCCCATAGCGCCCCGCCCGCCACGGCCACCATCACCACGCCAGACAGCGCGCGCACGCCCAGATCAGACCTCTTCGCCGGCGAGGCCAAATCGGGCATCACAGCCCCCTCATCGCCCGCCATAACGCCGCTCCCTCGCGTCAAACGCCGCCAGCGCCTCGGCCAGATGCTCGGGCGTAAAATCGGGCCATAGCACGTCGGTGAACCACATCTCTGCATAGGCCGCCTGCCACAGCAGGAAGTTCGACAGCCGCACCTCGCCCGACGTGCGGATCAGCAGGTCGAGCGGCGGCAGATCGGCGGTGTCCAGCTCGGCGGCGATGCTCTCCACCGTCACCGCGCCCTTGGCCGCCGCCGCCGCCGCCGCCCTTGCGATCTCATCCTGCGCGCCATAGTTCAGCGCCACCACCAGCGTGGTCCCGGTATTGCCTGCGGTCCGCGCCAATGCATCGCCCAGCATCGCCACAACATCGGCAGGCAAGGCCCTGTAATCGCCGATGATCTTCAGCCGGACATTGTTGGCGCAAAATTCCTCCAGATCGGCCTGGATGAAGCGTTTGAGCAGGCCCATCAGCGCCGTCACTTCATCCTCGGGCCGGCTCCAGTTCTCGGTTGAGAAAGCATAAAGCGTCAGCGCCTCCAGCCCCATCTCGCGCGCCGCCTTTGTCAGCCGGCGCACCGCCTCCACGCCTCGTTGATGCCCGACCACGCGCGGCAAATGGCGCGCCTTGGCCCAGCGCCCGTTGCCATCCATGATGATCGCAACATGGCGGATCGCCACAGCCTGCGCTTCAGGGGCCTTGCGCGGGATCACTTGCCCAGGATTTCCCGCTCCTTGGCGCCGGCTACCTCATCCAGCGCCTTGACCGTCTCGTCAGTCAGCTTTTGCACCTCGGTCTCGCCGCGTTTGCGCTCATCCTCGGAGATTTCCTTCTTGGCCTCATCGGTCTTGAGGTTCTCCATCCCGTCCCGCCGCACGTTGCGCACCGCGATCCGCGCCGCCTCGGCATATTTGCCGGCCAGCTTGGCCAGTTCCTTGCGGCGGTCCTCGGTCAGGTCGGGGATCGGCAGGCGGATGTTATTGCCATCATTAATCGGGTTCAGCCCCAGCCCGGCCGAGCGGATCGCCTTTTCCACCGGGCCGATATTAACCTTGTCCCACACCTGCACCGACAGCATCCGGGGCTCCGGCGCGGACACCGTCGCCACCTGATTGAGCGGCATCGAGGCGCCGTATACGGTCACCGTGATGGGATCGAGCAAAGTGGTGTTGGCGCGGCCGGTGCGCAGGCCGCCCAGATCATGCCGCAACGATTCCACCGCGCCCTTCATCCGGCGCTCAAGGTCGGCCTTATCATATTTTGCCATGGTTCAGGCCTTCCCGGATGAATCACCAACAACAGTAAAATTGGCGCTGCCATCCATATGTTTGGACAGGGAAGCGCCTGAGCTCTGTGATATTACGCGCGCAAGATTGCCGGGCTGCCGGATCGAAAATACCACGATAGGGATGCGATTGTCGCGGCACAGCGCCACGGCCGACGCATCCATGACCTTGAGGTTCTCTGCCAGAACCACATCATAACTCACCGTATCGAAACGCTTTGCCGCCGGATTTGTCTTGGGGTCTGAATCATAGACGCCATCGACGCTAGTGCCCTTGAGCAGCGCGTCGCACTTCATCTCTGCCGCGCGCAGGGCCGCGCCGCTGTCGGTGGTGAAATAGGGCGCCCCTACCCCGGCGGCAAAGATCACCACGCGGCCCTTTTCCAGATGACGTTCGGCGCGGCGGCGGATGACGGGTTCGCACACCTTGTCCATTTCGATCGCCGACTGCACCCGCGTCGCCACGCCCAATTGCTCCAGAGCATTCTGCATGGCCAGCGCGTTCATCACGGTGGCCAGCATGCCCATGTAATCGGCCTGCGCCCGGTCCATGCCGCGCGCGGCGCCGGCCATGCCGCGGAAGATATTGCCGCCGCCGATGACGAGGCAAATCTCCAGCCCGGTATCCTTGGCCGCTTTGACCTCCGCCGCCATTGCCGCGACGGTTTCCGGGTCGATGCCGAACGATTGGCCGCCCATCAACACCTCGCCCGAAAGCTTGAGGAGGACACGGCGGAATTTGGGGAGTTTCATAAGATGGCGCGGTCCGTCAGGGCAGGCCCGTCAGGGCAAGGGCGCCGCCCTTATAGACGCAAGCGTTGCGGTGCCAAGCGTTGCCACGCCGACAGCCCCCCATTTTCGCCCGCGCGGATTTGCGGGGGCAAAAATGGAGGATCATTACTCGCTATCAGGCCGTATGCTGGGGCACGCCCGAGGCCGCTGCGACTTCCGCCGCAAAGTCGCTCTCGGCCTTTTCGATGCCCTCGCCCAGCTGGAACCGGACATAGTCGGACAGGGTGATTTTCGTGCCTGCCGCCTTGCCGGCGGCCTCGACGATTTGCGCGACCGGGGTTTTGTTGTCCATCACGAACAGCTGGCTGAGCAGCGCGTTTTCCTTGGCGTATTTGGCCACCGCGCCATCGACCATCTTGGCCTGAACCTCGGCGGGCTTGCCGCTTTCGGCGGCTTTTTCGCCGGCGATCTTGCGCTCACGCGCCAGCAATTCGGGATCGAGCATATCGGCCGACAAAGCCTGCGGGAAAGCGGCGGCGATATGCATCGCGATCTGCTTGCCCAAAGGCTCCAGCACATCGGCGCCCGCCTCGCTCTCTAACGCGACCAGAACGCCGATCTTTCCCAGCAAAGGCGCCGCAGCATTGTGCATATAGGGCACGACGAGGCCCTTGCCGACGCTGACCGTCTTGATACGGCGGATCTGCTGGTTCTCGCCGATGGTGGCGACATTGTTGGTCAGCTTTTCGCCAACGGTGCCGCCGCCCGGATAGGCCGCCGCCTTAAGCGCATCGACATCGGACCCGCCCAGACCCAGCGCAATCGCGGTAGCGCTCCGCACGAAATCCTGGAACTGATCGTTCTTGGCGACGAAATCGGTCTCGGAATTGACCTCTACGGCCACCCCGGTGACGCCTGAAACCGCAACGCCCACCAGGCCTTCGGCGGCGGTGCGCGACGACTTCTTGGCGGCGGCGGCCAGCCCCTTGGCGCGCAGGCTGTCAACCGCAGCTTCCATGTCGCCATTGCACTCATCGAGCGCCTTCTTGCAGTCCATCATGCCGGCGCCGGTACGCTCGCGCAGGTTCTTCACGTCGGTGGCGGTATAAGCCATGTCCGCAGTCCTTTTGAATGATTTGAAAGCGGCGCCGCCGGGCGAACCCGGTTGCCGCGCATCACGAATGGCTGGGCCGGGACGCCATCAGGCACCCCGGCGCACAGTCAGATCAAGCTCAGATCAAGCTTCAACGTCGCCCACGACAGCAGCCGGGGTCGCGATCTCGGCGACGGCTTCTTCGGCCATCGGCTCATCCATCGCGCCGATATCGACACCCGACTGCACCACAGCTTCACGCCCGCCGCGCGTTGCCGCCGTGGCCAGCGCGTCACAATAGAGGCGGATGGCGCGGCTGGCGTCATCATTGGCGGGCACAGGGAAGGCGATACCATGCGGATTGACGTTGGAATCGAGGATCGCCACCACCGGAATGCCCAGCACATTGGCTTCCTTGATCGCCAGCTCTTCCTTGTTGGCGTCGATCACGAACATCACGTCGGGGATGCCGCCCATGTCGCGGATGCCGCCCAGGCTGAGTTCCAGCTTGTCACGCTCCCGCGTCAGCTGAAGCACTTCCTTCTTGGTGAGCCCGGCGGTATCACCCGACAGCTGCTCCTCAAGCGTCTTGAGACGCTTGATCGAGCCCGAAATGGTCTTCCAGTTGGTGAGCATGCCGCCCAGCCAGCGGTGGTTGACGAAATGCTGACCGCAGGCGCGCGCGGCATGAGCGATCGGCTCCTGCGCCTGACGCTTGGTGCCGACGAACAGCACCTTGCCGCCGGCCTGCACCGTGGCCGACACGAATTCGAGCGCACGCGCCATCAGCGGCACCGTCTGCGACAGGTCAAGAATGTGAACGCCATTGCGAGCCCCAAAGATATAGGGCTTCATCCGCGGGTTCCAGCGGTGGGTCTGGTGGCCAAAATGCGCCCCGACTTCGATCATTTGCTGCATCGAGACGACAGGTGCCGCCATAGGTATTTCCTTCCGGTTTATGCCCGCGCGAACGCCGGCAACCTCTGGGAAGCAGGAACCGTGCGGCGAAATCCGCTGCGGCACCGGGCTTGAAGCTTCCCATGTGAATTTGCCGCCTCGCCGAGCCCCCGGAATGGGCGCCCAGACTTTGCGACGGGGCGCCCCTAACCCAGCACGCCGGCGAAAGCCAGCGCCAATTGCGCCGCACTGCCGCGTTTTTGCAGCGAGTGCGGAACAAAGTTTTGTGAGCGCCGTTAGCGCATTGAGAAAGTGCTTGACGGGCGCGAACGAATATAGAACATAAGCGGATCAAACGGGCAAGTGGTTCACTTTGAATTCACCCAACCGATGTTATGAACAGATTTATGCACAGGTGCCGCGCCTTTTATTCGTGGCCCAACCAACCGGAAGCGTGATGACCATGTTTATCGCTCAGCTGCTCACCGATCTCGTTTTCGCCGGCACCAGCCTCGCCGTTGTAGCGGTCCTGATGCACAGTTTTAGGCGTTTTGGCGGGGTTCTTGCGGCTCTGACAGCCGAGGTTACGGCGGGACCAAAGTTGATAGGGGTACGCCATACGGCGCGTTCGACCGGCATCTGGCCACAGGGTGTCATGCTGGGCGGGACAGTGCATCATCCCAGATTCGGCGTCAATTCTGGTGATCGTGCTATTGCAGCTGATCAGGCAGACGGGCTGCGCGCTGCCGCCTGACCCGCGCGTAGGAAATCATTCCCACCGGGACCAGCAACAAATACACCACGCATATCCCGACCAGCGTCCACCACGGCTCGCTGAGCAAAGCCGCAAACACCAACCCGACCAGCGCGATCAGTTCAAGCCGGACATTGCGGCGGGGCCGCACCGATTGCCAGCTGAGCGTTGCCACACTGGAGATCAGCAGGAAGGCGATCACCACCAGCCAGCTGCCGACCAGCCAAGGCTCCCGGAACAGCGGATTGCCGCTGGGAATCCACAGGAACATCGGCAGAAACGCAAGACCCGCGCCGACCGGCGCCGGAACTCCGGTCAGAAATCCCGCCGATTTGTGCGGCTGATCGGCCAAATCGATCCGCGCATTGAACCGCGCCAGCCGCAGCGCCATGCAGATCGCAAACGCCAGCGCGGCAAACCAGCCCAGCCGCGGCACCCGCTCCAGCGACCACAGAAACAGGATCAACGCCGGCGCCACCCCGAACGATACCGCATCCGACAGGCTATCCAGCTCGGCCCCGAACCGCGATTCCGCCTTCAGCAGCCGCGCGATCCGCCCGTCGATACCATCAAGCATCCCGGCCAACAGCACCGCGAGCAGCGATTTTTCCCACTCGCCCTGAATTGCAAAACGAATGCCGGTCAGCCCGCAACACAGCGCCGCCGAGGTGATCGCATTGGGGATCATCCCACGCAGCGTCAGCCCGCCGGGCAACCGCCCCGCCAGCCGCGCGCTGCGGCCCCATTCGTCGTCGTCGTCGAACCCGGTAATCCGCTCATCGTGCCGGCGATTGCCGCTGCTCACTGCGCCACGCCCTCGATCACTTGCATGCGCCCGGCCTCGGCCAGCACGGTTTCGCCCGCGATCACCTTCTGGCCCAGCACCACCAGCGGCTCAGTCCCCTCGGGCAGATAGACGTCGACCCGGCTGCCAAAGCGGATCAGCCCGATGCGCTGGCCCGCCGCGATAATGTCCCCCGGCTTGACAAAGGGCACGATCCGCCGCGCCACCAGCCCCGCAATCTGCGTAAAGCCGATCATCAGCCCGTTGCCGCGATCGATCAATAGATGCTGACGCTCATTCTCCTCGCTCGCCTTGTCGAGATCGGCGTTGAGGAATTTGCCCGGAATATAGATGACCCGCCGGACCGTGCCGCCGATCGGCGCGCGGTTAATGTGGACATCGAACACGCTCATGAAAATCGAGATGCGCGTCACCGGCTCGGGCCCCAACAGCGGCACCCCGCTGCCATCGTCGATCATCAGCTCATGCGGCGGCGGCACCTTGCCGATCAGCGTGATCAATCCGTCCGCCGGCGATACGATGGTGCGGTCCCCCTGCGGCGTAACCCGCAATGGATCGCGGAAAAACGCCAGGATAAAGACCATCAGCCCCGCCAGCAAAAACGCCAGCATTTCCCACCCGGTCGCCCCGGCCAGCACCACCAGCACAGCGGCGACCCCGGCGAATTTGCGCCCTTCCGGATGCACTGAGGGCCAGTGCCAGCCTGCGTTGCCGCGCCCCTGATTGTCCAAAATTTCCCCGGTCATGCCGCACGTTTAGGCAATGCCAAGGCATAGGACAAGCGCTGAGGCGCGCGCAGCGATCTGCGCGCGCCTCAGGCCATAGCGCTTACGCCCCCGCTGAGGCCGCGTCGTCGGCCAGAAAATAGCGATATGCCTCCCGCCCAACACAGCGCCAACCAACGGCGCCAGCCAGAACAGCCACAGCTGTTGCAGCGCGATCCCGCCCTCGACCAACCCCGGCCCGGTGCTACGCGCCGGATTGACCGAGGTGTTGGTGACAGGGATTGAGATCAGATGGATCAGCGTCAGCCACAACCCGATGGCGATAGGCGCAAAGCCGGCAGGTGTGCGCGAATCGATCAATCCCATGATCACGATCACGATCACGAGAAAACCCGGTCAGCAAAACTTCGATAATCAACCCCGGCTCCACGTTGAAGCCGCCCGGCGAATGCGCGCCATCGCCATTGCTGGCCACCAGATAGGGCAGGAACGCCGCAGCAGTCGCGCCCACCACCTGCGCCGCCCAACAGGGCAGCACATTGCAGGCCGGGAACCGCCCGCCGGCCCACAGGCCCAGAGTCACCGCCGGGTTGAAATGCCCCCCGAATATGCCCCACAGCATAGGCCATGGTCAGCATAGTAAGCCCGAACGCGAGGCTGACCCCGACGAAGCCGAAATCAGCGCCGGGAAAGCTGCCGCAAGCACCGCGCTGCGGCAGCCTCCGGCCCGCCACGCCTATTTCTGCTTCACCACATCACGCTTCATCGGCGCCAGCTTGGCCAGCAGACGGTTTTGCGCGGTGAATGCGATATGCTCGGTTTGCATCGCGGCTTGCAGATGCTCGACCAGCGCGGCCAGATCGGCCGATTGAATGCCCATATTCCGGTGCGCTTCCTGCATCGTCCGCCCGGTGTAGGTACAGCCGCCGCCCAACAGATAGCAGAATTGCTCTCGCAAGGTGCGGCGCAGGCGGGTGATGTCCTGCCCTTTGAAGATGTCGGAAATGCGCGGATCGGTCAGGCTGCGATCAATCATGCCATCGATCACCCGCGCTACCCCGATGGCGCCGTGAAACGCTCGCCACATATGGTCGTCGCGGAACGGCACGCCATCGGCATTGGCGTTGGCGTGAGCATAGGGCGCAACCGGCTGTTCACCGGCGGGGGTCATATCGGGGGCGGCTTGCAGCGACAATAGCAGCGCGGCGACACTGGCGCAGAACATCAGAAACTCCCCTGAAGCGACAGGAACAGCCCACGCTGCCGGGCGAAGGTCGCGACGCTGCCCAGGTCGGTATAGGCAGCGGTCAACGTGGCATGATGCCCAACCGCCAAGGCGGCGAATACATCATAGGCCGCATTTTCTCGCGCAAAACCCAGATTGTCGGGCTTGGTGCGATATTCGCCGCCGATCACCAGTCGGGGAGTGACCATCAGCGCGGCCGAGCCCTCGAATTGCGCGGTGCGTGCCGCCTGTCGGTCGCCGCCAAAGCCGAACAGCCCGAACTGATTGCCATTGGTCAGCCGCAGCGTCGCATCGACCAGCAGGCCTTTGGCGAGCACCAGCTTGGTCGCCGACAACAGGAAATCCGTGCCATCGGCCGATTTGCCGCCGACCGCGCGGATGATCGCCGCGCGATTGGCGCGCTTGTGCTGTACGCTCACTGCAATCTGCGGCAGCCAGCGGTCCTGATCCCACACCGCATCTCCCGCAACGCGCAGCTTGGCGCCGAACACATCCTCGCCGAAGATAAAGCCCTGCCCCAGCCCGAGGGCAACCCCCGCAGTTCTTGTGTCAAACACCTGATGCACATAGGAAATCTCGATCCGGTCGCGCCATCCCACCGCGCCGCCGACGCTGGTCAGCTTGTAATCGGGCAGCAGCACCTCGGTCGCGTGGAGGTTGCCACCGATGCCATCCTCGGTCTCATTGCCCGCGATCAGCGCCCAATTGGCGAGCCCGCCGCCCGCCGATCCCTCGACGCTGGACACGCCCTCGGTCAGGACCAGCTTGCCCCCGGCGCGCGTGTCAGTTGCCTGCGCCATGCCGGGCAGGGTAAGGCATGCCGCCACGATAAGCAGACGAAATAACATCGGGACGGGCCGCTCCGAACAGGGGTGCGCTGGCGGCACTATGCCAAAACCTGGTTAATTTTGCTTAACCGCGCGTCCCCGCGAAGATGTAGCGCGGCGTCAACACTTTGTGAGCATCTGTCCCTTAAAATGCCGCGATGCGCATCCCCCACATTGCTGCACTCGCCCTCGCCGCTGCTGCCTGGCCGACGATCTGCGCCGCAGCGCCGGTGTCGATTCAGGTGAGCGGCGCCGACGGAAGGCCCCTGGCCGGCGCGGTGGTGACACTGGCGGTGCCGGGCGCACCCCCCGCCGAGCCGCATGGCAGCTATGTGATGGCGCAGCACGATATCGCATTCGAGCCGCGTATTCTGATCGTCCCGGTGGGCGCCAGCGTCAGTTTTCCCAATCGGGATCAGGTGCGCCACCACGTCTATTCCTTCTCCCCGGCCAAGAAGTTCGAGCTCAAGCTTTATGGCTTCGATGTCACCAAAAGCGTGGTGTTCGATAAAGCCGGGGTCGCGGCCCTGGGCTGTAATATCCACGATACGATGACCGGCTTCGTCTATGTGACGGCGAGCGCCTATGCCGCGATTTCCGACGCTTCGGGCCGTGTCAGTTTCAGCGGCGTGCCGGCGGGGCGGGCCACGCTGACGCTGTGGCATCCCTCGATACGCGCGCCGGGCAACACAATGTCGCAAACCGCCGCGATCCCGACGGCAGGCCTTGCCACCAGCATGGCCGCCGGGCGATGAGGCTGCCTCTGAAACTGGCCCTGAAACTGCCTTTGAAAGTGCCGCGGCTCCGTTACCATGATTTGCGCAGCAAGCTGGCGGCGCTTTATGCCGGGCTGTTCGTATTCGGTTTCATTGCGGTGGCGGTGGTCGCGCAAATCGTGATCGACGGTCAGGCGCAACGCTCGGTCACCGCCGATCTGCTCAGCAGCGGCACGATCTATGACCGGTTGTGGGCCATGCGCGAGCAATCGCTCGTGGGGTCGGCCGATGTGCTGGCGCATGATTTCGGGTTCCGCTCGGCGGTGGGCAGCGGTGATCGCGCCACGATCGAATCGGCGCTGACTTCGCTCAAAGCGCGGGCGAATGTGCCAATTGCGGCGGTCGTCGGCCTCGACGGGCGGGTGGTTGGCGCGGATGGCGCATTGGGCGCACGCATCGCCGCGCTGCCTTTCGCACTGGCCGAGGGTCGGCGCAGCGCGGTGATCACGCTGGGGCCGGATACCTATCGTCTGGTCGAATCGCCGGTACTGGCCCCGACCGAGATCGGCTGGGTGGTCTTTGCGGTGCGGCTCGATGCGGCGGAGATGCAGGCGCTGTCCAAACTGTCGGCGATCCCGCTGGTAGCCGATGTGGTTCAGCGCGACGCGCGGGGGCACTGGTATGCGTCCGATGGATCGCTGGCGCCGGGGGCCGCGATCGACGATCTGGTCGCCCGATCACAGTCGCACCGCGTGCTGACGACGCTGAACCTGCCGAGCGGCAAGGCCTTTGCGCTCGCCCGCCCGCTGGAGGGACCGCGTGGGGCGCCCGAGGCGGCGCTGCTGCTGCGTTATCCCACCGCGCTGGCGCTGGCGCCGTATCGGCCGATTCAATTCGGCATCTTTGCGGCGGGGCTGATGGTGCTGCTGCTGGTGGTGCTGGGCAGTTTGCGGCTGGCCGGGTCCATCGCCCGGCCGATCGCGGCGTTGCAACGCGCGGCACAAGCGCTTGAGGAAGGCACACGCACCGAAGTTGCGGCCTGCGGCACCGACGAAATCGGCCAGTTGGCCGAGAGTTTCAACCGGATGTCGGCAGGCATCATCGACCGTGAGCATCGCATCGCACATCTGGCATTCCATGATTCGCTGACAGATCTGCCCAACCGCGCCTTCTTCCGCGAATCGCTCGATGAAAAGGTGCTGCGTCAGGCGCGCTCTGGCGAGCCGGTAGGTGTTTTGTGCCTCGATCTCGACGGTTTCAAGGGCATCAACGATACGATGGGCCATCCGGTCGGCGATGCGCTGCTGCGCCGTGTGGGGCAGCTGCTGTGCGCGCTGGCCCCGGACGGGCTGGTGGCGCGGCTCGGCGGTGATGAATTCGCGATCATCCTGGCCGAGGGCTTCGACGACGACCGGCCGCGTGCGCTGGCGCAGGCGATCCTCGATGCGGTGATCAATCCGATCAATGTCGATGAGCATTTTATTCCCATCGGGGTCAGCCTCGGCATCGCCATCGGGCCGCATGACGGACACAACGCCGACCAGCTGCTGAAAAACGCCGACCTCGCGCTGTATCGCGCCAAGCAGGACGGGCGCGGGCTGTTCCGCTTTTTCGAACCCTCGCTCGATCAGGCAGCGCGGACCCGGCGCCAACTGGAGCTGGACCTGCGCAGCGCGCTGCGCAGCGGCCAGTTTTCGCTCGCCTATCAGCCGATCTATGACCTCAACGCCGAGCGTATCGGCTGTTTCGAGGCGCTGCTGCGTTGGGAACATCCGACGCGCGGCAATGTGCCGCCGATTGAGTTCATCTCGGTGGCCGAGGATACCGGCATGATCATCGCCATCGGCGAATGGGTTCTGCACGAGGCCTGCCGGCAGGCAATGTCATGGCCCGATCATGTGCGGATCGCGGTGAATGTGTCACCGCTTCAGTTCCGCAACCTCAGCTTTGCCGCCGTTGTCATGCAGGCACTGGCGCAAAGCGGCCTGGCGCCCCAGCGGCTGGAGATCGAGATCACCGAATCGGTGTTCCTCGACGGCGAAGGCCCGGTGGTGGCGCTGCTGCATCAGCTGCGCGCGATCGGCGTGCGGATCGCGCTGGACGATTTCGGCACCGGCTATTCCTCGCTCAGCTATTTGCGCAGCTTTCCGTTCGACAAGTTGAAGATCGACAAATCCTTCGTCGACACCGTAACCAGCGACACCTGCACCGCCGCGATCATCAGCTCGATTGTCGATCTGGCCAAGGCGCTCAAGATGGAGACGACCGCCGAGGGGGTGGAGGACAGCGAGCAGCTTGACCAGTTGCGCGGGCAAGGCTGTAGCAGCATTCAAGGCTTCCTGATCAGCCGCCCGGTCGGTTCGGTCGCTGCGGGGCGCCTGGTCCGTCTGCACGAAGACCGCTCAGCCTTGGCCTAAGGCCGGATACGAAAGCTGGTGGTGGACAGGGCTGGATTCGAACCAGCGTACGCTCTCGCGGGCAGATTTACAGTCTGCTGCCATTAACCACTCGGCCACCTGTCCACACCAGTCGCAGTACCAGGGCTCGCGCGCGCCGTTTCCGGCGCGGCGGGCCCCTCGCGCCTCCTCGAAAGAAGCCGCCGGCCGAGGAGCGGGCCAATGCCCAAGCGCGCCCCCGCTGTCAACCGCCTTCCCCGGAACCGGCCAACCCGAAACGGCCAGTCCCAAAGCACCTTGCCCCGAACTGCTTGATTGGGCCGGGCCGCGCTGGCAGGGGGCGACGGCGGGAATTCCGCAGGCGACGAGGCATCAGCATGGCACGCAAAGATACAAGAGGGCCCGTTTCGGACGGGCCAGGATTGGCTGGCGGCGAGCAGGAGCGTCCCGATGGGCGGTTGCTGCGCGGGCGGGCCGGGCGGATGCGCGGCGGGCGCGGCTCGGGGCAGGCATCCAAGGGCGCGGTGCGTCTGTGGGGGCATCACGCGGTCGAGGCGGCGCTCAAGAACCCCGAGCGCCGCCATCGCAAACTATGGGCGACGCGCGAGGCGATTGCCGGGCTGGATGGCGAACTGCCCGCTGATTTCATCGTCGAATATGCGCAGGCCGCCGATCTCGGGCGCCTCGTCGCACGGGACGCACCGCATCAGGGCCTGGTGCTGGAATGCGACGCGCTGGAGGACGTGTGGCTGGATGAAGTGCTGAGCGGCGATGCGGCGCGGCCGCTGGTGCTGCTCGATTCGGTGACCGATCCGCATAATGTCGGCGCGATCCTGCGCTCGGCAGCGGCATTCGGGGCCTGTGCGCTGGTGACGCAGGACCGGCATGCGCCGCCCGAATCGGGGGTGCTGGCCAAATCGGCGTCGGGCGCGCTGGAGATTGTGCCGTGGGTGCGGGTGGTCAATCTGGCGCGTGCGCTAGAGGAGATTGCCGAGGCGGGATATTGGCGGATCGGCCTGGCAGGAGAGGCGAAGGCGACCATCGCCGAGGCCCTGCCGGTGGGCGCGGTGGCGCTAGTGCTGGGCGCCGAGGGCGAGGGCCTGCGCAAGAATATCGCGGAGCATTGCGACGCGCTGGCCCGCCTGCCGATCAATGCGGCGATGGAAAGTCTGAACGTATCGAATGCGGCGGCTGTGGCTTTGTATGCGATTGCGGCAAGGTAAAGTCAGCGAGCCGAAAACCCAGCGCACAGAAACGACAACGCCGCCCCGGCACTAACCGGGGCGGCGCTCTCGTCATCTGTTCCCGGTCAGCTGCCGCGTGAACGGCACCGAACGACAAAAATCAGTTCACCGCGTCCTTCAGGCCCTTGCCGGCCTTGAACTTGGGCTGG
>JANXUK010000016.1 GCA_025356275.1 Sphingomonadales bacterium
TGGCGGTTGGGATGGGTCTGCAAATGTCAAAATCGTAAAATCCACTAGAATCAAAATCTTCTAGTGGTCCGAAAAGATTCTGACATTCGAGCGCGACTTGGCCTCAAGCGGTATCGAATGTCAGAATCGGACCACTAGCGCCGCCGCCCTAACGCTTTCGTAACGCCGCCACACAGGCCGCGCGGTCCACATCGCGGCCATCGCTGCGCCGCGCATCGACATAGGTCGCCTCGGGCTCCCGCCCCAGCGCGGCGGAATAGAGATAGACGTCCAGCACGCAGGCGCTGCCGGTGAATTGCAGCTTGCGCGCATCGCCCTCCACCACCTCGAGCCTTGGCTCGCCAAACTGCCGCCGCAATTCGGCGGAGCTGACCCCGATCACCCCCTCCAGCCCCGGCAGGTTCTGGATATGCGCCGACAGCGGGAGGTTGCGGCGCTGTGTGGGCGGCAACAGCCGGCCCGGCGGAGGGCGCGTCGCGACACTGGCCACCGGGGCATCTTCGCCCCCGCACCCCGCGAGCAGCACGATCAGAAGAAGAGGCGCATACCGCATCATGCCAAGCCATCGCCCCGCCCGCCGCCGCTGTCAACGCTGCTTGCCCCAACCGGGCCGAGGCATTAGGCGCGGGCGAAATCCAAAAGCCTCAAGGAACCCTGCCCCATGACCGCCCCCGCTAAATACGACGTCATCGCCATCGGCAACGCCATCGTCGACGTGATGGCCCCCTGCGCGGATGCGCGCATCGCCGAGCTGGGCATGGCGCGCGGCGGCATGACGCTGGTCGATACCGGCCGCGCGGAGAGCCTCTATGCCGCGATGGGGCCGGCGCGCGAGATGTCGGGCGGTTCGGCGGCGAACACGCTGGCCGGGCTGGCGGCGCTGGGCGCGCGTTGCGGCTTTATCGGGCAGGTTGCGGATGACCAGCTGGGCGCGGTGTTCGCGCATGACATTCGCGCCGGAGGTATCGCGTTCGACGTGCCGGCGTTGACCGGGGGGGAGCCCACCGCGCGCTGCCTGATCTTTGTCAGCCCCGACGGCCAGCGCACGATGAACACCTTCCTCGGCGCCTCGCAATTCTTGCCCGAGGCGGCGCTGGATACCGCGATGATCGCCGACGCCTCGGTGCTCTATCTGGAAGGCTATCTATGGGATCCGGAGCAGCCGCGCAGCGCGATGCGCCGGGCCATCGCGGCGGCGCGCGGTGCGGGCCGCAAGGTGGCATTCTCGCTATCGGATGGCTTCGTCATCGCGCGGCATGGCGATGATTTCCGCGCGCTGATCGCCGCCGGCGCAATCGACATCCTGTTCGCCAATGCCGATGAGCTGGCCGCGCTGACCGGGATTACCACCTTCGAGGGCGGGCTGGCCGCGCTGGCGCCGCAGCTGCCGGTGTTGGTGGTGACGCGCGGGGCCGAGGGCGCGGTGGCGATTGCCGCCGGAACCCGCGCCGAGGTGGCGGCGGCACCTGTCGCCAAGGTGGTCGACACCACCGGGGCGGGCGATCTGTTCGCGGCGGGCTTCCTGTCCGGCCATGTCCGCGCCGCCCCGCTGGCCGAATGCCTGAAGCTGGGCGCGATCTGCGCTGCCGAGATCATCAGCCATTATGGCGCCCGGCCCGAGGCGGACCTGAAAGCTCTCGTCAGCGCTGCGGTATAGGCGCCAGACGTGCCAAAGGGGGCGCGCGGCCCCCTTTGGTCAGAAATCAGCGGTAGCCGAAAATCAGCTAAACGTGTCGCCATACCCTCCGCCCAGCGGGTCCGAGCCATAGTCATTCCCGCCGTCGGTGCCCTTCGAACAGTACCACACCAGCAGCAGGATCGCCCCGATCAGCGGCACCAGAGCGATAAAGTACCACCACCCCGAGCGATTGGTATCATGCAGACGGCGAACCGTGGCCGTCAGCAGCGGCAGGAACAGGCCCAGCGCGACCACAGCATAGACATACCCGTAACCCAGGCTTTGCACCGCGCCGGTCATCGGATTGTGCATCGTGAAGGCAGTGCCCAGTAACCGGTCGATAATCGACGCGACGACCGCACAAATAATAAAAAACAGATTGAAAAACCAGTATTCGGACCGCGATGCGCGCCCCCGGAAGCTGGCATAATGTGACAGGCACGATGAGATCGCTTCGCCAAAACCCATAAGGAATTCCCCTCTCCACAATGGAGTGACCTTTAACCACACACGTTTTGCGCCAACAACCGCTTTCGGCTAATCCCTCGCTATCAGGCAAAAGGCGCGGCCCCCACCGGCCCGCCGCCTTCAAGGAGAATCCCTATGCGCGTCGGCACCGTGCGAGAGATCAAGAATCACGAATACCGCGTCGGCCTCGCCCCCGAAAGCGTCCGCGAACTGGCCGCGCACGGCCATGAGGTGTGGGTGGAAACCGGCGCCGGCCTCGGCATCGGCGCGACGGATGCGGATTACGAGGCGGCAGGCGGTATCATCAAACTGTCCGCCGCCGCCATCTTCGCCGATTGCGAGATGGTTGTGAAGGTCAAGGAACCACAGGCTGCCGAACGCAGACTGCTGCGCAAGGGCCAGATCCTGTTCACCTATCTGCACCTCGCGCCCGACCCGGAGCAGACGGCCGACCTCATCGCCTCGGGGGTGACGGCCATCGCCTATGAAACCGTCACCGGGCCCGGCAACACCCTCCCGCTGCTCAAGCCGATGAGCCAGGTCGCGGGCCGCATGTCGGTGCAGGCGGGGGCCAGCGCGCTGGAGAAGGCGCATGGCGGGCGCGGCGTCCTGCTTGGCGGGGTGCCCGGCGTGATGCCCGGCCGCGTCGCGGTGATCGGCGGGGGCGTGGTCGGCTTCAACGCCGCGCAGGTCGCGGTGGGCATGGGCGCGGACGTGACGATTCTCGACCGCGATCCCGAAGTGCTCGAACGCCTCGGCATCCATTTCGAGGCGCGCGCCAAGACCCGCTTCGCCAACCAGGCCAATATCGCTGATTGCGTGGCGCAGGCCGATCTGGTGATCGGCGCAGTGCTGGTGCCGGGCGCCGCCGCGCCCAAACTGGTGACGCGCGCGATGCTCTCCACGATGAAGCCCGGCGCGGTGCTGGTCGATGTGGCGATCGATCAGGGCGGCTGCTTTGAGACCAGCCACGCCACTACGCACGCCAATCCGACCTTCGTGGTGGATGGCATCGTCCATTATTGCGTCGCCAACATGCCCGGCGCGGTGGCCCGGACCAGCACTTATGCGCTCAACAACGTTACTCTGCCGCATGCGCTGGCCATCGCGGGTAAGGGCTGGAAAGCGGCGCTGAAGGCCAACCCGCATCTCGCGGCCGGGCTGAACGTGCATGCCGGGCAGGTCACCTATGCGGCGGTGGCGGAGGATCTTGGCTTGCCCTACGTACCCGTCGCCAAGGTGCTGGCTTAGGCAGGGCATTTGGGATTACCGGAACAATATGCCACAAAAGAATACTTCTATTGCGCGGGATTTTATGAGAAACCCCCGTCATCTGCCGCTGGCTCCTGATCGATTGTTCGACAGGGTGGCGCTTCTGATTTGAACGGGGATGTTTTATGGCCAAGGGCACGCGGGTTTTGGGCGTTGGTTTGCGCGCGCGTTTGGCGGTTTCGACGGGTTTGGCGCTGAGTTTGGCGGGGCCGGCGTGGGCGGGTGATTTGCCGGCGGGCGGCCAGGTTGCGGCAGGTTCGGCGAGCATTGCTTCGGGCGCCAGCTCGGTATTGGTGACGCAGGGCAGCCAGAATGCGGTGATTGATTGGCAGGGCTTCTCGGTCGGCGCTGGGAACAGCGTCACGTTTGTCGCGCCCAACGCGCAAAGCGCCACGCTCAACCGGGTGACCGGCGCAGCGACTTCGGTGATCGCGGGGCAGATCACCGGCAATGGCGCGGTGTACCTGGTCAACCCGAACGGCATCGCGATCACCTCGACCGGCAGCGTCCAGACCGGCGGCGGGTTTGTCGCGTCAACGCTGGACATCGCCGACGCCGATTTCATGGCCGGCAAGCGCAATTTCGCGGGCTCGGGCGCGTCCAAAGCCGTCACCAACGCCGGCGGCATCACCGCCGGCCAAGGCGCTTACGTGGCCCTGCTGGGCGGCGCGGTGGCGAACTCGGGCACTATCAGCGTGCCCTTGGGCAAGGTCGGGCTAGGCTCGGGAGAGAGCATTGCGCTCGACCTCAACGGCGACGGCTTCATGCAGGTTGCGGTGCCGACCAGCCTCGTCACCGGCAGCAATGCGCTGGTCTTGAACAGCGGCGCGATCACCGCGGCGGGCGGGCGCGTCAGCCTCAAGGCCGCGACCGTGGTGGGCGCGGTACGCAATGTCATCGAGATGCCCGGCAGCATCAACGCGGACAGCGCGAGCGGTGATGGCGGCGGGATCAGCCTCATCGGCGGGGCGGATACGGCCAGCATGGGCGGTACTGTGACCGTCTCGGGCAGCCTCTCGGCGCGCGCCTTGGGCACCGGCAATGGTGGCCAGATCGAGACCTCGGGCGAGCATGTGAACCTGAATGGCGCGGCGGTCAGCACGCTGGCGGCAGAGGGCAAATCCGGCACTTGGACCATCGATCCCAATGACTTCACTATCGCGGCATCGGGCGGCGACATCACCGGCGCGCAGCTGGGCACCAACCTTGCCGGCGGCAATGTCATCATCAAGTCGGACGGCGGCGCCACCACCGGCAGCGGCAACATCAACGTCAATGACGCGGTGAGTTTTGGCAGCGCCAGCACGCTGACCTTGGACGCAAATCACAGCATCTACATCGACAAGACCATCTCCGTAACCGGCGGCGGCACCGTCTCGCTGGTCACCAACGACCCGGGCGGCAGTGGCACCGGCGGGGTGGGCAATGGCGACTATAACTTCCTGTATGGCGCCAGCATCGACTTCGGTGCGGTCAACCACGGAGCTGCGCTCAACATCAACAACAGCGCCTACACGCTAGTCTACAGCATGGCGCAGCTCGACGCGATCGACGCCAACAACAGCGTCGATGGCAGCGAGATTGTCGGCTATGGCGCGGGGCTCAGCGGAAAATATGCGCTAGCCACCAACCTCGATGCCACCGGCACGACGTACACGACCGCCCTGTTCGGCACCAACTCGGACAATTCAGCCGACACCCAATTCGGCGGCACATTCGACGGCATCGGCCACACCATCACCGGGCTGACGATCAACGGGGGTTCGGGCAATTTCATCGGCCTCGTGGGCTATAATGGCGGCACCATCCGCGACATCGGCATCGTCGGGGGGAGCGTTTCGGGCGCGCGCTTCGTTGGTGGGCTGGTGGCTGAGAATGCCGGCGCAGGGATCGTAGGCCATGCCACCGCCGGCGATACGGTGACTGCTGGCAACGACTATGCCGGCGGGCTGGTGGGGCTCAATTTCACCGGCACGGTCATCCAAAGCTCGGCCAGCGGCTCGGTCCGAGGCGCTACCTTGGTCGGTGGGCTGGTCGGGCGCAGCGTCAATGGGCTGATCCAGTCCAGTTCGGCCAGTGGGACGGTCACCGGATCGGGCAGTTACGTCGGCGGGCTGATAGGCACTTTGTCCGGCGGGACGCTCAATCTCGATTACGCCACCGGCGCGGTCGACGGCGGCAACTACACCGGCGGGCTGGTCGGCTATAATGATGGCAATGGTGGCAGCATCAGCAACAGCTATGCCACCGGCGCGGTGAGCGGCCATACCTACGTCGGGGGTCTGCTGGGGAAGGGCATAAGTGGCATCGTCTCGCAAAGCTATGCGCAAGGTGCGGTTTCCGGCGGTGGTGCGGTCGGCGGGCTGATCGGCGCGAACGACGCGGCAGTCAGCCAGGCCTATGCCACCGGCTCGGTCACCGGGACCAAATTTGTCGGCGGGATCGCGGGCGAAAACCTCGGATCGATCGACCAGACCTATGCCAGCGGCGCAATCATTACCGGCGGCGCGAATGTCGGCGGGGTCGCGGGCTATAATGGCAGCAGCGCTACCGTCAGCAATTCCTATTGGGATACCTATTCCACCGGCCAGGCCGCCGGCGTAAACAACCAAAGCGGCACCGTCACCAATGTTGCGTCCGTCAGCTCGGACCCGGCGGCATCCACGGCCTATGCCGCTGGCACCTACGCCAATTTCACTGCGGCGGCGGGAATCGGCACCGCCACCCCGAGTGGCTGGGTGCTGGGGCTGAACGGCGGGAATGTGCGGCCCCTGCTGGCGTTTGAGGTACCGACGCCCAGCGTTGCCGGCAATGACGGATACGGCGCCACCCTGATCACCAGCGCGCACCAGCTGGCGCTGCTCAATTACAGCAACGGAACGCTGCAGGGCAATTATTCACAGGCCGGCAATATCGATCTCGGCATCGATGAAGCGAGCGCCGTGGTGGGCGGCAACACCACCTATGCCGGCATCTACCAAGTGGGCAGTTTCAGCCCGATAGGTATCGATGCCAATAATAACCCGCTGAATTCGAACAATGGCTTTGCCGGCACGTTCGATGGCCACGGGTTTTCGATCAATGGCCTGATCATCAACACCCTCTTTGGCGATAACAGAGGCCTGTTCGGCTATTCCTCGGGCACAATCCGCAACGTCAACCTCACCAATGTCAATATCAACGCCAACGGCGGCAACTATGTGGGCGCGCTGGTCGGGCGTGCGTCGAGCAGCAGCGTGATCAGCGGCAGCTCCGCCAGCGGATCGGTTAGCGGGGTCAGCACCACTGGCGGGCTGGTCGGCCAAAGCGACGGCGCGATCACGCAAAGCTCCACCAATGTCGTGGTCACTGCCAATGGGGCGTCTGGCAACTATTTCGGCGGGCTGCTGGGCTTCAACAATGCGGGCACCGTCACGCAAAGCCACGCCAGCGGCAGTGTTACGGCCCAGGGCAACAACTCCTATGTGGGCGGGCTGATCGGTTTTCAGCTGAGCGGCATCACCAGCGAAAGCTATGCGACCGGAGCGGTAAACGGCGGCAGTTATCACGCCGGCGGGCTGCTCGGCAGAAACGATTCGGGCACAATCATCCAAAGCTATGCCAGCGGCGCCGTCTCGGGCAATAATAACAATGGCGGGCTGGCCGGCGACAATTACGGCACCATCACGCAAAGCTATGCCACTGGCTCGGTCACGGGAACGTCACAAGGCTCTGGCGGCCTGGTGGGAATTAACAACGGTTCGATCAGCCAGGCCTATGCCACCGGCGCGGTGGGCGGCGCCGATCGCGTCGGCGGGTTGGTCGGGAGCAACGTGGGCAGTATCGACCAAACCTATGCCAGCGGCGCGGTCTCCGGCAGCGGCGCGAGGGGCGGCCTGGTGGGCGGCGGTGCGGGCGCTGGCGTGACCAATTCTGCCTGGGACAGCTTCTCCAGCGGCATCGCCACCGAATACGGCGATCGCACCCCGCAGGACGCCACCGTCGGGGCGGTCACCTCGGACATCACGCTCCCGGGTGCTGCCAATTACGCCTACACCCCCAGCGCCTACACCGGCTTTGCCGCCGCCGCCGGCATCGGCACTGGCACCCCCAGCGGCTGGGTGTTCCTGCCCGGCAGGGTGCGGCCGCTGCTCGCCTCCGAAGTGCCGACAGCGGCGGTGAACGGCGCCGATGCCAGCGGCGCGGCCCTCATCAACAGCGGGCATCAGCTGGCCCTGATCGACACCAACGGCGCCATGCTCAGCGGCAGCTATGCGCTGGCCGGAAATGTCGATCTGACCAACGATGAGGCGTCCAGCATCGTTGGCGGCAACCTGACCTTTGCCGGCGTGTTCGGCGCCTCCGGCTTCCTGCCGATCGGCACCGACGGCGGGGGCAAGCTGTGGAACGGCACCAGCTTTGCCGCGCCTAACACCGCCAGCTCGATCGGTTTCTCCGGCAAATTCAACGGCGGCTCGTATACTCTGAACGGGCTGAGCATATACCGCCCCGGCGCCAATTTCGTCGGCCTGTTCGGGGAAAGCACGGGTGCGATCAGCAATCTGACGGTCAGCAATGCTGCTGTCGCCGGCGGCAATTCGGTGGGGGCTTTGGTCGGCCTGCAGAATGGCGGAACGGTCAGCCTGTCGAAAACGTCGGGCAGCGTCAGCGGCGGCAATCTGGTTGGCGGGTTGGTCGGCAACCAGTATTCGGGCGGCTCCATCGCCAATTCCTCTTCGAACGCCGGGGTCGCCGGGCTCGACGATGTCGGCGGACTGGTTGGCTATCAAAGCTCGGGCGTGATCGCGCAATCCTCGGCCACCGGCGCGGTAACGGGCAGCGGCGGCACGACCTATTATCGCGGCGGCCTAGTCGGCTATTCCTACAATAGCGCGATCAGCGACAGCTTTGCCACCGGCAGCGTGAACGGCAATTCGACGGTCGGCGGGCTGATCGGCAAGATCAACGGCGGCAGCGTCACCAATTCCTATGCCACCGGCGTGCCCACCGCCACCAATCCCGCAACGGCTGGCGGGTTGATCGGAGAAGTCGCGGCAGCCGCCGCAGTGATCAGCTCCTACTGGGATACCACCACCAGCGGCACGGCCAGCAGCGCGGGCGGCACCGGCTATACCACCGCCCAGTTGCAGGACGGCGCAAATTACACCACCAACTTCCCCGGATGGAACTTTGTTCTCACCTGGACCGCGCCGTCTTCCGGCAACTACCCGACGCTCAAAAAGCACCCGTGAGGAGACAAACCGCGCCGGATGCCGGGCGCCCCAGTTGCGTCCTCATGGGTCAGGGCTATCGGGTGTGGTATTAGGCCCCGCGCGTTCAGGCCCGAAAACTAAGCTTCGCCGATCCGGTCCGCGAACAGCAGGCGGCCGCCCGCGAACGCCCACAAAGCCTCGTTGAACTGCTCGGGCGCCATCGCGAAACACCCTTCGCTGCGCCCCAGCTTGCCCCATTTGGCCAACATATCGGGCGCGGCATACCACGCCGGATGCATCACGATGGCGCGCGTCTCGGCATTGGAATTGTCGGCATCGAGGCCGTACATGCGGATCGAAGTGCCATATTTCCCGGTGTACCAGGAGCCGGTCAGATAGGCCCCGCGCGAGGTCGCCTCGGACCCGACATCGTTGGAAAAATGCTTGAGCCAGCCGTCATGCTCGGGGTCCGAGCCACGGCCATGCGCCACCAGGTTGCCGCGCACCGTCCCCGCCGCCAGGTCGACGAAATGCAGCCGGGGCAGCGCCGATGACTGCGCGAAATCGGCCACCGCCACGCGGTCATGCTGCCACAGACGCGCCGCAACCCGCGCATGCTCGCGCACTGCGACATCGGCAATCCGGCGCTGATACGCAGTCAGCGCGCTCGCCTGCGCAAACACCCGCGCCGGCAAGGCCAGAGCGGCGCCAGCGGCAAGTGAGCGCCCGATCAGCGCACGTCGGTTGAGTCGAGAGTTGGGCAAAAGCGGCATGGTTCCCGCCTGTATAGCAGCAATCCGTCGATTCTCCCACGGTCAATCCACATCGCCCCGCCGCGCAGCCAGCACGCTCAGGCTCTCGCCGTCGAGTCGCATGCCGGTCCATTCGTCCAATGCCCGCGCGCCCAATGCTTTGTAAAACCCGATAGACGGCGTGTTCCAGTCGAGCACCGCCCACTCCAGCCGCGCACAATCCCGCGCCGTCGCCAGCGCCGCCAGATGCGCCAAAAGCGCTGTGCCCATCCCCGATCCCCGCGCCTCGGGCCGCACGAACAGATCCTCCAGATATATCCCGGGGCGCCCCTCAAAGGTCGAGAAATTGTGGAAAAACAGCGCGAAGCCGCAGGGGGCACCATCCAGCTCGCCAATCGCCACCTCGGCCATCGGCACCGCGCCGAACAGATGCCGGCCCAGCACACCTTCCGAAAACCGCACCGCATCGGCCAGTCGCTCATAGTCAGCCAGCTCCCGGATCAACGCGGCAATCAGCGGCAGGTCGGCACGGGTAGCGGCGCGGATATGGATGCTCATGCAAGACCTGTAGCCGAGCGGCGCCCGCAATCAAACAGCGCGCTAGAGCAAGATGCGATAAAACAGAATCGCATCTTGCTCTCGAGTCTTTGTTTTCGCAGCGTTTATTGCCAAAAACCGGTACCCACTTTTTGGCACGATGCTCTAATTTGGCGAAATCCGCATCACATCGCCGCTCAGCTCGATCTTGCCCAGCCGTCGCAACACCGATTGCCCCAACAGATTGACCCCCAAGCCTTGCGCCACCACCGCGTCGACATCGAACAGACTGCGCCCACCGATTGTCAAACGCCCGATCTTCACCCGCTCACCCAGCCCGCGCCCGGAGGCGGTGCGCAGGATCGGACGAAAGCCATTAGGATCGACCGGCACGCCCAGCCGCTCGGCATCTTCGGGGGTCAGCGACACCAGATCGGCGCCGGTATCAACCAGAAACTGCGTGGACTGCCCATTGACCCCGGCATCGAGATGAAACTGCCCCGAACCATCACGCTCCAGCACCAGAGCCCGCGATCCGCCTGAAATTGCCGAACCCGTGATGGGCCCCGCCCCGCCCCCGGCATCGGCCAGATTGCTGCCGCCGGGGCTGGCATCGACCGGCCCGGTCTCGGCCAAGCCATTGCGCGGCGGCCGGTGCGGGCCATCGGCGCCCTTACCCCAGGCCCCGGCACTCTGCCCAACCGCAGGAGCATCGGAACTTTCCGCCAGCCCGGCCACCGGCGCAGGCGCATTGCGCATCACCGCCACGGCAATAAGCCCCATGACGAGCACCAGGCCCAACGCCAGCGAGATCAAACGGCCCATGGGGCGGGTTTAGCCGGCAATGCTTAGTATTTCGCCAATGGGGGGGCGGTGGTCTGTTATCGCCCCAATTCATGCCCGAAACAGGCATCGATGTTGAAATACACCGTGAAAGCCTTGCCAGACTTGCCAGCGACCACGTCCAGCGCATCAAAATTGTGGCCATCCTTGGGGATCAGCGCCTGCCCCTGGCTTTTCCATCCCAAGCTATCGAGCATTACATATTCCTCGGCGATGGAAACGGCATTGAAGGCATCATCGGGGCCGGTGCCATGATGGCCGCCTGCTATCGAGTGCAGCAGCGCGACCACCGTCGCATGTTGCTTGGCGGCGGCATCGGGCTGGCCCAGTTTTTCGAAGGCCATCTCGCTGACAAAATGGGGAATAATATCGATAAAATCATCGGCGATCTGTGCCGTCGCCAGATCCAGCGCCTGTTGCGGCTTGCTGTCCAGCAGGCCGAACGCCTTGTTGGCATCATTCTAGTGGATTGATTTTGACATTTGCATCCCCTGGCGGTTGGGATGGGTCTGCAAATGTCAAAATCGTAAAATCCACTAGAATCAGTATCTTCTAGTGGTCCGAAAAGATTCTGACATTCGAGCGCGACTTGGCCTCAAGCGGTATCGAATGTCAGAATCGGACCACTAGCGCGGGATCATATAATTGAACTTGTACAGGGTCAGCATCCGCAGCGCGGTATAATCGGCCGCCGGATCGCCGGACTGCGCCTTGGCCAGCAATTGGGTATAGGCGCTCGGGTCAAAAAGGACCTTCGCCGCCGCCGCGGGCGCAATCAGCGTCAGGCCAAGCGACACAATCGCGCCCCACCAAGGCCGGGCGATCAGCACATCATCTCACTCCGCCGCGACGCTCGCATGCCCCGCATCGCTGCTCGCCGCCTCGATTTGCGCCGCCTTGGCCTCCACCAGGCCGACGATATGGTCCAGCATCGCCTCGCTGCTGATCACATGGTCGGTCACGCCTGACAGATAGACCATGTGCTTGCCATTGCCGCCCCCCGTAAGCCCGATGTCGGTCTCGCGCGCCTCGCCCGGGCCATTGACCACGCAGCCCAGCACCGACAGCGACAGCGGCGTCTTGATATGCCCGAGCCGCTGCTCCAGCGCCTGCACCGTTCGGATCACATCAAACCCCTGCCGCGCGCACGAAGGACACGACACCACCCGGACACCGCGCGTGCGCAGCCCCAGCGATTTCAGGATCTCGAAGCCGGCGCGTACCTCCTCCTCGGGCTCGGCGGAGAGCGACACGCGGATTGTATCGCCAATCCCGGCCCAGAGCAGATTGCCGATGCCGATCGCGCTTTTGACCGTACCACCGATCAGCCCGCCGGCCTCGGTAATGCCCAGATGCAGCGGGCAATCCACCGCGTCTGCCAGCCCCATATAGGCCGCCACCGCCAGGAACACGTCCGAGGCCTTCACCGCCACCTTGTATTCGTGAAAATCATGGTCCTGCAGCAGCTTGATGTGGTCCAGCGCTGATTCAATCAAAGCCTCGGGGCACGGCTCGCCATATTTCTCCAGCAGGTCCTTCTCAAGGCTCCCGGCATTGACCCCGATGCGGATCGCGCAGCCATTGGCCTTGGCCGCCCGCACCACCTCGGCCACCCGCTCCGACGATCCGATATTGCCCGGATTGATCCGCAGACAGGCGGCGCCCGCATCCGCCGCCTCCAAGGCGCGCTTGTAGTGGAAATGAATGTCCGCGACGATCGGCACTTCCGCCGCGCGCACAATCTCGCGCAAAGCCGCCGTGCTCTCCACATCGGGGCAGGAGACGCGGATGATATCGGCCCCCGCCTCCTCGCAGCGGCGGATCTGGTCAATTGTCGCCTTCGCGTCGCTGGTGAGCGTGTTGGTCATGGTCTGCACGGTGATCGGGGCGTCACCGCCCACGGGCACGCGCCCGACCATGATCTGCCGGCTGTGACGGCGCGCAATATCACGCCAGGGTCTGATCGAGGACATGGGGCGTCTATATGCCAGACGCTGCTAAAGCACCATCGTCATGTAGAGATTGAAATCATTGTCGGGATAATCGCCAAACGCCGGGCTTTCGGCAAAACCATGGGCGGCATACAGCGCCCGCGCCGCTGCATAGATCCCGGTCCGCCCGGTTTCCAGGCTGAGCCAGCGATAACCCCGCCCCCGCGCCTCCGCGATCAGATGCGCCAGCAGCGCCTTGCCTACGCCCCGGCCGAGATATTGCGGCGCCACCCGCATCGATTTGATCTCTCCATGCCCACTGCCCAGCGCACGCAGCGCCCCGCAGCCAGCCAAAACCGCACCAACACCCGCCCCGTCCCAAACCGACCAGAAGGTCATATCATCCTGCCGCAACCGCGCCGCCGGCATGGCAAAGGCCAGACCAGGGGGCGAGTTTCGCGTCGCCTCCTCCAGATGAAAGCGCAGCAGCGCGGCAATCGCCTCGCCGCTCAGAT
The DNA here is from genome assembly GCA_025356275.1 of Sphingomonadales bacterium. Classification (GTDB taxonomy): domain Bacteria; phylum Pseudomonadota; class Alphaproteobacteria; order Sphingomonadales; family Sphingomonadaceae; genus Novosphingobium. Next base: position 13,189 of record JANXUK010000016.1, read on the forward strand.
CGTCCTCGATAAAGCGCAGGTCTATTTGAGCGGGGGCCAGAGATGACATGGCGTTATCGATACGGGAACGTGCCCGCCGATTCAATCGCCGCTGTCCATCGGCAAGGCTCCACATTCGCCTTACTTGGCGCGCGGCGGCGATATTCTGGCCACCGTGGGATATCGCCGACTTCGGCGGGTTTCGCGGGTGCTTGCGGCGGTTTCTGCGCCGCAAGCCACCCGGGGATGCACCACATGAAGAAGCTTTGTTTTGCCCTTGCCGCGCTGTGCGGCACCATGCTTGTCGCCCCGGCGCAGGCGCAGAACTATCCGACCGGCTATGGCGACTATGTCTCGGTGACTGAAATCACCGTCGATGACGGGCATAATCTCGATTTTGCCAATTACCTTGCGGGCCAATGGCGCGCGCAAGTGGATTTTGCCAAAGCGCAGGGCTGGATCACCGGTTACGAGGTGCTCGCCAATATCGACAAGCGCAAGGATGGGGCGGACATCTATATTCTGCGCCGGTTCAAATCGATGCCCGATGCGGCCGAATCGGAAAGGCGTGCTAACTTCATGCGCGACCATCTCAAACTGACCGACGCGCAGATCGAAGCTTCCTCGGGCGACCGGGCGAAATATCGGCATGTGATGGGGTCGGAATTGCTCCTGGTCATCACCTTCAAGTAAGCGAAGACGCGCGGGGAGGGGTCACCCTCCCCGCGCGAATTTGTCCGCCTTGCGTTTGCCCAGGCGCATGCCGGTCTCCAGCCGCGCGCGCAGCGCGGTGTAATAGGCCGAAAGGAAGCGCGGCACTTCGCCGCCTTCGGGCGCGCTCCATCCGATCTTGGCGCAGATCGCCTCGGCCACCGCCAGCATCGCCTCGGGGCGGTTTTCGCGCAGCACACGCTCCAGCGCCTGCAACTCGAACTCGCCATAGGTGGCCATCTCGGCCTCGCCGAACCGATAGCCGTGGTCCGCCACCACAGGGCCCGCCGCCCCCGCCGACATTTGTTCTGCAATTCGGGGTGCAGGGTTCGCGGTCCGCATCGCCGGCACAGCGGTCAGCGCCGCCTCCAGCTTGCGGCGCGGCGCCTCCACCACCCATGTCCCCCCGATCAGGTCGCCGGCGCGCAGCCGGTCCCGCCCCCACAGCGGCAGGCCCGACACGATCAGCAACCACGCCAGCGCCGCCACCATGCCCGGCGTCATATCCCCCGTACTGCCCAGCAGCGACAGCAGGATCAATGGCACGAACAGCTCGACCTCGCGCATCAGGTTGCGCGCGATCACCATCTCGGCGCGCAGCCGGCCGCCACCGCGCGCCGCGACCCGTATGCCGAGGATACGCTTGCCCGGCGTCGCCCCGCGCGGGCCAAGCTCAAAGGCCATGAACCATGCGTTACGCGCCAGGAATATCGCCACCGTCCAGGTGATAAACACAAATTGCAGCGGTCCGCTGATCCCCCGCGCCTTGCCGGCATGCACCGCCAGATTGAACCCCAGATAGACCGCCGCCATGCTGATCGCGAACATTACCAGCGCGATGAACACCAGATCGAGCACCAGCGCGCCGACCCGCGACCCCCGGCTGGCCAGCGTCAGCTGCAGCGCGATACCCTCGGGCGTGACCATCTCGCGCAGCCGCTTGCCGGCCGCCCGTCGCTGCGTTGGCGCGCTCATCTACGCCGGCCCAGCGCGGTGAAATACAGCAGCCAGAACGCCAGCATCGCGCCTCCGACGGTCAGGCGCAGCGGGGTGGACTGGATCAACTGCCGCCCCAGCCCCTCCAGCATCGCCGCCACCACCAGCATCAGCACCGCGCCCAGCATCACCTGTGCCGCGCGCTGCCCGGCCTCGGCCGCCGCGCTCATCACGGATCGCTCGCCCGGAAACGCAATCGCCCGCCCGATATGCAGCCCCGCCCCGCCCGCCAGCATGATCGCGAACAGCTCGGTCGTGCCATGGATCGCCAGCCAGCCGACCACATCGAGCGTCAGCCCCTGCCCATGGAACAGCCACAATATCGCCCCCAGCATCCCCCCGTTCTGGATCAGCAGCAACAGCGACGGAATGCCGAACACAAATCCCAGCGCAAACGCCAGAATCGCGATCTGCGCATTATGCCCAAACAGATAGGCGGCAAACGCGCTCAGCGGATCATTGTCGGGCTTGCCGAACAGCGTGCCATAGAGCGCGGCACGGCTGGCCCCCGGCACCCGGACATCGGCCGGCGATCCGGGGATCAGCACGCCGTACCAGGCCGGATCGGCGGAAACCAGCATCCAGCCGACCACCGCGCCCGCCGCCATCACCGCAAAGCCGATCCACAGATCCAGCGCCATGCCGCGCACCGCCCGGCTCAGCCCGCCGCCGAAAAACCCTGCCAGCCAGCGCCGTAGCGTGATCCGGGGGCCATAGACCTGAAACCACGCCCGCTGGACCAGCCCCTCCAGATAGGCCAGCGTCGCGGCGTCCAACGAAGTCTCGCGCGCGACCGACAGGCTGGAGGCGACGGTGCGGTACAGCACCGGCAGATCCAGCACATCGGCATCGGACAGGCGACGCAGGCGGCCCCGCTCCATCGCCGAAACCACCGCCTCTAGCCGCTTCCAGTCGCCCTCGCGCTCCTGCCGAAACCGGTCGGAGCGCAGCGCGGCAGCGACGATCGCCGCTTCCCCGGCTTCGCTGCGGGGCCGCAACCGCGCGCGCAAGCCGGCGATCAGGCCATCGTTCTCGCCAACATACTGGGCTCCAACCTCGCTCATCCGATCCCTCCGCGCTGACGGATCGCCAGATAGGCATCGATCAGCCGCGTGCCGATACTGGTATAAGGCGCCGCGATCACATCGACCCCCAGACGCCGCAGCCGCTGCACCACCAGCGCCCGTTGACGCAGCAGCGCATCCGCCGTCACCGCCATCGCCAAGCCATGCGCATCGCGCGGCGGCGCGGCAGCGATGCCCTCCAGTTCCTCGTCGTTCATCGTGACGAACAGCACGCGGTGCCGCGCGGTCAGTCGGCCGATGCTCTCCACCATCAGCTCAGCGCTGGTCGGGTCGGTAAAGTCGGAGAATACCACGATCAGCGTCCGCCGCTGCAACCGCGCCGCAAGGCTCGCCAGCGCGAGCGTGAAATTGGGCTCGCGGGCCTCATAATCCAGCGCGGCGGCGGCGCTTTGCAACCGCGCGAACCCGCCCGCCCCGGTGACAAACGGCGTCGCCAGCGACACCCGCGCGGCAAAGCCGTACAGCGCCACCCGGTCGCCGCCCCGCAAAGCGACATAGGCGGCGGTCAACGCCGCCGAGATCGCCCGGTCGAGCCGCGCCATCCCCGCCACCGGCTCACACATCGCCTGTCCGCAATCGAAGGCGAAGGTGATCTGGTTGTTCCGCTCCGATTCATACTCGCGCGCATGCAGCCTTGCGTGCCGCGCCGACACTTTCCAGTCGATCCGCCGCCGGTCCATCCCCGGCTGATACTCGGCCAGCGCCTCGAACAGCGTGCCATCCCCGCGCAGCCGCCGCGCAATCAGGCCCAGCTCCGAATCGCGCAGAAACGCCTGCAACGCGGGTGAGCGCACCGCGCCGATATTGGGTACGACCCGCATGGCGGCCCCAATATCCTCGCTGTGCTGCCGCGCACCCAGCCCCAGCGGCCCGGTCCAGCGCAGCCACAGCGCGATCACCTCGCCCGTGCCGCGCCGCGCTGCCGTGAACCCGGCCTTGCCCGAGAGCACGCCCTCTGCGGCATCCGGGGTCAGCGCCAGCACGATCTTGCCGCCCGGCGCCAGACGCGCATCGACCGCCAGCGCCGCCTCCGCCCGCCGAGGCCTCCGCGCAAACTCGGCCAGCACCGCGAGCGAGCCTGCCGCCCCAACCTCGATCTCGCCCGGCGCCGCCACCTTTGCGGCGATCAACCGCGCCGCCAGCACGCCATCGAGCAGCACCAGCGCCAGCAACCCCGCCCCAAACAGCGGCGCCGCCACCCACGCCCCCGGCATCCGCGCGCCCAGCAACAGTGCCACCGGCGCTGCCAACACCAGAGCCAGCACCGCGCGCGGCGTCGGCACGATCAGCGTGCGGATTACCGGCAGGCGTATCGCAGGCAGGCGCGGCAGGCGCATCTAGCGTGGCGCTTCCGTACGCTCGACCAGATCCTCGACCAGCGCCTCAACCGCCTTGCCATCGATTTCCGCCGCCGGGCTCAGCAGCAGGCGATGCCGCAAAACGCTGGGCGCCAGCGCCTTCACATCATCGGGCAGCACATAGTCGCGCCCCTGCAACGCCGCCCGCGCCCGCGCCGCATTGGCCAGCAGCACCGAGGCGCGGGGGCTGGCGCCGCAGGACAGATCGGCGCTCTCCCGCGTCGCCCGGATCAGCCGGACCACGTAATCCACCACCGGCGCGGCCAGCGTGATCGCCTGCACCGCCTTCGCGGCATCGGCCAGAATGCTGGCGTCGGCGCAAGCGCGTATGCCCAGATCGGCGGGGCGGGGCGGCCCGCTGCGGCTGCCAAAGCGGGTGACGATCGCCGCCTCCTCGGCCTCGCCCGGATAGCCGACGAGCAGCTTAAACAGGAACCGGTCCAGCTGCGCCTCGGGCAGCGGATAGACGCCCTGGCTCTCGATCGGGTTCTGCGTCGCCACCACCATAAACGGCTCGGGCAGCAGATGCGCGGTGCCGTCCAGCGTAACCCGCCGCTCCTGCATCGCCTCCAGCAGCGCGGCCTGCGTCTTGGGCGGGGTGCGGTTGATCTCATCGGCCAGCAGCAGCTGACAGAACACGGGTCCGCGCGACAAGGTGAACTGGCTGGTCTGGAAATTGAACAGGTTGGAGCCGAGGATGTCGCCCGGCATCAGGTCCGGCGTGAACTGAATCCGCCCGAAATGCAGACCAAGGCTCTGCGCGAAACATTGCGCCAGAAAAGTCTTGGCGGTGCCCGGTGGCCCCTCCAGCAGCACATGCCCTTGCGCCAACAAGGCCACCAGCAGATGCTCGATCACATCATGCTGACCCACCACTGCGCGCGCCACTTCCGCACGGATCGCCTCCGCCAGCGTCCGGACTTCGGCCAGAGTGAGGCCGGGGGGGGGCAGCCCGGAAGCCGGGGCGGCATCAAAACCGTCATTCATCGGGTGAGCATCCTTTCAAGCGCATGCAAATCCTGCGCCGCTGCGATCATCTGTGGCCCTCCGCGCGCGCTTTCCAGCGCGGCGGCACGGGCGGTAAAACTGTCGGGCGTGGCCCCCGGAGCGGCGCGCCTGACCAGCGCGCGGTCGATCGCCGCGTCGCTCTGCGCATGGCTGCTCCCTCGCGGCAGGGCCAGCGCCCGTGCCAGCCGCTCGCGCGCCGCCGCCACATAGGGGCCGGGCAGCAGATGCAGGCGTCTGGAGCGCCGGATCAGCCCCGCCGCATTGGCGACCAGCGCGCCCTTGCCAAAACCGATGCTGCGCGCCTCCACATGCGCCGGGCCAAACCGCGCAAACGCCCGCCACCCCGCCGCCAGCGCCGCGAGGAGCAAGCACAGCGTCGCCGCCAGATACGGCGGGGTGAACACCAGCGTCAGCATATTGGGCGTCCGCGCAAAGCCGTTGAGCGTCAGGTCAAACGCCACCGACCCGCCCTTCATGGCTCCCGTCGCCGCGACCAGAGCCTCCCCCAGCTGCGCATTGGCCGCATTGGCTATGCCGTAATTGTCGAGCAGGTCGGGCTCATAGACCTGCACCAGCGGAAACGGCGGTGACGCGGCATCGGCGACGCCAGGCGCGGTGTGGTCCAGCGCGAGTCCCTCCAGCCCCGGATAGGCGCCATCGCGCGTGAAATCCGCCAGCACCCGGCCATCCGAAGGCGCCACCACCAGCGGCCCCAGCGCCTTGCCCGCGCCCGATTGCACCACTTGCACTACCGGCAAAACCCCGCTCACCCCGCCGCCGGTCCAGTCGGGCTGGCCCGCCAAGCGCTTGATCGGCTTGTCGCTCAGCCGGATATCGTCGCGGAACCCCGGCCAGTTGACCGGCGCCGCGCCGTTAAGCGTCACCCAGCCCTTCTGCGTCCCCGGCGTATCAGCCGGGATCGGCCCGGCCACCCATTTGGGCAACACCACCAGCACCGGGCCGACCCGCCGATGCGCGTCGACGATCTTCTCGATGGCCTGACCGCTGGCGTCCGCCGGCGGGGTCAGGATCAGCAGGCCCGGCCGCGTCAGCCCGCTGGCCGACCGCTCCAGCGTCACCTGATACCCGCCCGCTTCCAGCAATCGCGCCAGCCCGGCATAGCCATTGAGGCCTTTGCCGGCGCCATGCGCTCCGCCATCATTGGTCCCCGGCGCAGTGATCCCCGCGCCGATCATCCACAGTAGCGCCACGAACAGCGCCGCGCCGCCCACCACCAGCGCGAGCACGGTATGCAGCGCAAAGGCGCCCACCGGGCGCGCTTTGGCGGGCGTGCCTTCGCTCATTCCGCCATTCCCTCGAAGCGCTGCAAGGCGAAATCGGCATAGGCACCGCGCGCTGCGCTCCAATCGGGCGCCCCAAGCGGCCGCAACGCATAGCGGCTACGCTCCACCAGCCCCGCGATCAGGCCGAAGGCGCTGCGAGCTGGCGCGGGCAGCGGCTTCAGCGCGCTGATCTCCCGCGCGGTGCTCGCCGGGAGGAGCCAGCCGGGGCGCGCCGCGGCAATATGCTCGACACTGCGCCGCAGGAGCAGATGCACCGCCGCATCGAAAGCGCCCTCGCCCGCCAGCCGGTCGGCATCGGCCAGCAGCGCCCCGGCCTCACCGCGTGACGGTGCCCACTCCGGCTCGGCCAGCGCCGTTTTGCTGGCACGCCGCCAGCCGAGCAGCGGGCTTAGCCAATGCCACAGCAACAGCGCCACCATGGCGGCAGCCGTCAGGACCAGCAGAACTTCGAACATCGGCCAGAACGTGCCAAGCGCGCGGGCCAGAGGCGCAAATATCCGTGCCAAAACGTGCCCCAACGCCGCCAGCCAGCCGGGCGGCGGCGACGCCTGATGCGGGGGCAGCGGGGCGTATTGGATATCATCGGCGCGGCGCAGCGCGTGCCAACGCGCGCTGGCCGCCCCATCAACCCCGGCACTGGCGTGTAATGCTCCCACTCATTCCCCTTAAGCCGGCCCTGTTGGTGCCACGCGGTATTTGTTGTGGCAAGCCTGCGGGGAGTGTTGATGTAAGCCTGTGGCATCCCGCGGCCCCTCCCGACCCCCCCATTCAGGATGGAACGCTGTGGAAGGTCGGGAGGGGGCGCGCAATGGCACAGGCTGCGGGCCGTCAGGTCGCCAATCAAACGCCAGTCAAACCCTAACCCCTAACCCGCGCCAGCGCATAACTCCCCAACACGCGCAATTCTTCGCAGTGGAACGCCAGCTCGGCCAGCGCGCGGTCCACCGCCGGCTCTCCGGGGGCGCCGATGAAGTCCTGATAGAAGGTCGTCGCGGCAAAGCTGGCGCCGCGTTGATACGATTCCAGCTTGGTGACGTTGATGCCGTTGGTGGCAAAGCCGCCCATCGCCTTGTACAGCGCGGCGGGCTGGTTCTTCACCTGATAGACGATGGTGGTCATGCACGCCCCGTGCACCGCCCCCGCCGTCAAAGCCTCGCGCGCCAAAACCACAAAACGCGTCGTATTGTCCGAGGCATCCTCGACATTGTCCTCGACGATGGCCAGCCCATACAGCTCTGCGGCCAAAGCCGGAGCGATTGCACAGGCCGCCATATCGCCCTGCTCCCGCACCAGCGCCGCGGCCCCCGCCGTATCGGCATAGGCCAGCGGCACGATCCTCCGCGCGCGCAAATAGTGGCGCGACTGGCCCAGCGCTTGCGGGTGGCTGTAGGCGGCGGTGAACGGCCCGGTGGCGCCGGGCAACGCCATCAGGCTGTGGTGAATCGCCAGGAAATGCTCGCCCACGATGGCCAGATCGCTCTGTGGCAGCAGGAAATGGATGTCGGCCACCCGGCCATGCTCGGAATTTTCGATCGGGATGATCGCGCGCCCAGCCCGCCCCTCGCTCACCGCATCCAGCGCATCCTCGAAGCTGAAACACGGCAGTGGATGGCAATCCGGCGCGTATTCCAGCGCGGCGCGATGCCCGTTGCACCCCGGCGCGCCCTGAAACGACACGGCGGCTTGCGGATCGGCGGCGGCGGCGGCGCTCATTTGCGCGACCAGGGCAAGGGCGGGTTGGGGAAAACTGTGCATAGTGGCTCGCGCCTACGCCACTAGCCAAAAAGCCGCAATCACCCTTGCGCTTGCCCAAACCGCTGACTAGAGCGGGCGAAACGCGCATTCCGGCGCTTTTTTTCGTAACGGGGCATACGATGGACGATCGTTTCAACACCATCGCCGGCTGGGCATTGTTTTCGGGGATCGTTGCGCTGGGCATGTCCAGCCTGAGCAGCCACATCTTTCAGGCCGACAAGCCCGAGCGTCCCGAAAAGATGGGCTATGCCATCGCCGGCGTGGTCAGCAGTGGCGGCGCGGTCGCAGAAGTGCCGATCGCCACGCTTCTGGCCAAGGCGGACGCGGAAAAAGGCGCGGCGGTGTTTCAGAAATGCGCATCGTGCCACACCATCGCCTCGGGCGGCGCCAATGGCATCGGGCCCAACCTTTATGGCATTCTGGGTGATGCGATCGGTCAGGGCCGCGGCGGCTTCGCCTTTTCGGACAGCGTGACGAAATTGGGCGGCAAGTGGGATTTTGACAAGCTCAACCACTGGCTGACCAACCCGCGCGCGATGGCCGATGGCACCAAGATGACCTTCGCCGGCCTCGACGATCCGCAGGATCGCGCCAATGTGATCGCCTATATCAACAAGCAAGGCTCAAATATGCCGCTGCCCGCCGCCCCGGCTGCTGCTGCTCCTGCGGCAGTTCCGGTTGGCGCCGCCCCGGCGGCAGCGGTGGCAACCCCGGCAAAATAAGCGGGCCCAGCGCCGGCGCGGGGTTCCGTTTTCGCCGGCGCAGCAGGTTTTGTTGTCGCGTGATTTATCGACAAAAACCGGTTCCCACTTTTTGCCATCACGCTGTACAGGGGCCCCATGCCCCCAGATACCGCCACCAATGATCCCGGCGCCCGCCATGACGGCTGGCTGACCCTACGCCGCTTCCTGCCCTATCTGTGGCCGCGCGATAACCCGGCGCTGCGGGTGCGGATCGTCATATCATCGTGCCTGATGCTGGCCTCGATCGCGGTGCAGATGGCGCTACCTTATCTGCTCAAATGGGCGATCGACGGGATGGGCGCGGCGCGCGGCCTGGCCCCGAACCTTGCCGTGCCCAGCCTCGGCAATCTGGTGATGCTTTACGTGCTGGCCTATGCGGCGGGGCGCTTCATCGGGGTGGTGTTCGACAATCTGCGCAATATCGTTTTCGAGCGGGTCGGGCAGGACGCCACCCGCGCGCTGGCCGAGGATGTGTTTACCAGGCTGCACCGGCTGTCGCTGCGCTTTCATCTGGCGCGGCGCACGGGCGAGGTGACGAAGGTGATCGATCGCGGCACCAAGAGCATCGACACAATGCTCTATTTCATGCTGTTCAACATCGCGCCCACCGTGCTCCAGCTGATTATCGTTGCGGTGATTTTCTATCTCAACTTTGGCTGGGTGCTGGTCTGCGCCACCGCGCTGGCGGTGGTCGCGTATATCTGGGCGACGCGGGCGATCACCGAATGGCGCACGCATCTGCGCGAATCGATGAACCGGATGGATGGGCAGGCCTCGGCACGCGCCGTCGATTCGCTGCTCAATTACGAGACGGTGAAGTATTTCGGCGCCGAATCGCGCGAAATAGCCCGTTATTCGCAATCGACCAGCGCCTATGCCGAGGCGGCAGTGCGCAGCGAGAACAGCCTCGGCCTGCTCAACATTGCGCAAGCATTGGTGATCAATCTGCTGATGGCCACCGCGCTGGGCTACACCGTCTGGGGCTGGGCGCATGGGCGGTATACTGCGGGCCAGCTGGTGTTCGTGCAAAGCTATCTGACGCAATTGTTCCGCCCGCTCGATCTGCTCGGCATGGTCTATCGCACCATCCGGCAGGGGCTGATCGACATGGCCGCGATGTTCAAGCTGATCGACACCGCAATCGAGGTGCGCGACGCCCCCGGCGCCCCGGCGCTGATCATCCGTCGCGCCGGCGTGGTGTTCGAGGATGTGGTGTTCGGTTATGACCGCGACCGTACCATCCTGCACGGCCTGTCGTTCGAGGTGCCGGCCGGGCAGAACGTCGCCCTCGTCGGCCCGTCGGGCGCGGGCAAGAGCACCATCGCGCGGCTGCTGTTCCGTTTTTACGATCCGTGGTCGGGCCGCATCCTGATCGACGGGCAGGATATCGCGCAGGTTACACAGGCGTCCCTGCGCGCCGCGCTGGGCATCGTGCCGCAGGATTCGGTGCTGTTCAACGATTCCATCGGCTACAATATCGGCTATGGCCGCGACGGCGCCACCGATGCCATGATCGCCGAGGCAGCGCGCGGCGCGGCGATCATGGGCCTGATCAAGCGGCTGCCTAAGGGTTTCGATACCGAGGTGGGGGAGCGCGGGCTCAAACTGTCGGGCGGCGAGAAACAGCGCGTTGCCATTGCCCGCACCTTGCTCAAAAACCCGCCGATTCTGCTGCTGGATGAGGCGACAAGCGCCTTGGACAGCCGGACCGAGGCCGACATTCTCGCCACGCTCCACGCCGTATCGGCGCAGCGCACCAGCCTGTCGATCGCGCACCGCCTGTCCACCATCGCCGATGCCGACCGCATCTTCGTGCTCAACGAAGGCCGGCTGGCCGAGGCGGGCAGCCATGCAGAGCTGCTGCGCCGCGACGGGCTCTATGCCGAAATGTGGGCGCGCCAGGCCAATGAGAGCGAGCCGCTGGGCGAAGCGGCGGAGTAACGGCGCACAACGAAAGGCCGGGAAGCCTTTCAGCTCCCCGGCCCTTTTCGGATGAAATTTAACCGATCAGGCGATCAGAAGCTGGCCGTCAGCGACAGCACGGCAACGGTCTTCGCCGGGCGGTGGAAGAAGTTGATGCAGCCAGCATTGCCGACGCAACCGAACCCGGTGTTGACGTTGGCGCTGCTGATGTTGGTGCCGACGCCCGAGAGATCGAGGGTCAGTGACTTCCACTTGTACGACGCACCGACGACATAATCGAGATACTGCTTGCCGTAATCAAAGCCGCCGCCGGTGTGGCCGAGGTGGCTGTGAACGGTAAACGCGGGCAGCGAGGTCGGCACGAAAGACAGCTCACCATAGACATAGGTATTGGAGCGCGCCGACGACGTGAAGTTGAAATTGAACACGTTCTGCGCAGGCGCGAAATTCACCCCGACCTTGCCGGTGATCGGGCCATAGGACTTGCTGAGGTCGCCGTAGATCTCATAATAATTGCCGGCAACCGCACCCGGATAGATATAGCCATAGACGCCGCCATCGGCGGTAACGCCGCTGGTCGCGAAAGTGTGGCTATAGCCGCCATAGACGTCGATCTCGGTGCCGCCGATGTTGATCGGGCTGTTGTTGGCCGATGCGCTGGAACCCCAGGTCGACAGGTAGAAGCCCGACTTGTCGGTCACCGTGAACGAAGCCTGCACCGCCGGCTTGTTGTCCGATTGCGACAGGCCGCGAAAGCGGTATTGCGAGACGATTGCCGCGCTGCCGGTAATGGCGAATTCAGGGGTGGGAGCGGCAGGAGCGGTATCAGCAAAAGCAACGTCACTGACCGACGTCATGCCAAGTGCCGCAACGGCGCAAAGAAACTTGATTTTCATATTAGGAGCCCTTTTCAGAAATTGCTTTCAGGGTTCCTTCCTGCTGCCGTATCGCGGCCCCTCGTTTACGGGGGCGCATCGCTACGACTTGGTTGGGCTAACAGCCGATTGTGCAGCGCACAATATCCGATCTGAGGTTAGCGATAATATTGCCCGCGCCTGTGCCATTTTCGCAACGGCCCCATTTCCGTAACGGCCAAACCCTATGCGCCCCCTTATGCGCTGGGCCACAGCACCGCCTGCGCCGCCACCGGATGCTCGCCGTTGAAGGTGATTGCCGGCGAGCCATACAAAACCCATCCCTGCGCCAGCGCCAGCGACACCCGCTCGCAAAAGGCATGATCATCGCGCCCGGTCAGCAGGCGGTAGACGGGTTTGCCATCGGGCGGTGTGGACATCATGCGGGTTCCCTGGTCGATTGGGGCTGCAATTTACCCAGCCCCGCCGCTTACGTCCAGCCGCCAGCAGAACAGCTCGCCATCCTCGTCATCAACCCTCGTGCCGAATCGCACAAACCCGGCCCGCTCCACTACGATCTGCGAGGCGGTGTTGGTGGGCGCCGTCTCCGCCAGCAGCGTATCAAGCCGCGCATCGTCCCGCGCCCACTCCGCAAGGGCGGCCACCGCGCGGGTCGCCACGCCGCCACCCTGATGGCCCGTCCCGGCGCGATGCCATAGCCGATCGTTGCGGCGCGATCCGCCGCCGGCTTGACCAGCGAACACAGCCCCACTGCGCACCCATCCTCCACCACCACCCATGCCGCAGGCGCAAACCCGGCGGCAATCCCGGTGGCGAGCCCCGCCAGCATCGTCAGAACCTCGGGCGGGGCCAGCGGCGTATCGGCGATGCGGTCGGCCCCCGGCGGCGGCTACCCCGCGATCAGCGCGGCAAATGCGGCCTCCCCCGCCGGCACGATCACAGGATGTATTTCGACAGATCGCTGTCCCGCGCCAGCCCGGCCAGACGTTCGGCTACATAGGCCTCATCCACCACGACATGCTCGCCCACCCGGTCCTCGGCGGTAAAGCTCAGTTCCTCGAGCAGCTTTTCCATCACCGTCTGAAGCCGCCGCGCGCCGATATTCTCCAGGCTCTCGTTCACCTGCGCCGCGATCCGCGCCACCGCACGCACCGCCTCGGGGGTGATCTCCACGGTCAACTGCTCGGTGGCCAGCAGCGCGCAATATTGCTCGACCAGATTGGCGCGCGTCTGGCTCAGGATCGCGACGAAATCATCCTCGGTCAACGCTTTCAGCTCGACCCGGATCGGCAGTCGCCCCTGCAATTCGGGCAGCATGTCGCTGGGCTTGGCAACATGGAACGCGCCGCTGGCGATGAACAGGATGTGGTCGGTTTTCATCGGACCATATTTGGTCGCCACCGTCGTCCCCTCGATCAGCGGCAGCAGATCGCGCTGCACGCCCTCGCGACTGACCGAACCGCCACGCACGTCGGAGACCGCGATCTTGTCGATCTCGTCGATGAAGACGATGCCATTGGCCTCGGCATTGGCGATGGCGGCGCGGGCGACATCATCCTGATCCATCCGCTTCTCGCTCTCCTCCTCGACCAGTTTGTCCCACGCGTCGGGCAGCCGCATCTTGCGCCGCTTCATGGCCGTGCGGCCCATCGCCTTGGCCATCATGTCGGAGAGGTTGATCATCCCCATGCCGCCCTGCATGCCGGGCAGGTCCATCGGCATCGCGGGCGCGTCCTCGACCTCGATCTCCACCTCGACCTCGTTCATCGCGTTCTGGGTGATGCGTTGCCGAAAGCTTTCGCGGGTCGCCTCGCTGGCATTCTCCCCCACCAGCGCCTTCAGCAGGCGCTCCATCGCCGCCGCCGAGGCCGCCTCGGCGACCGCGCCGCGCCGACGCTCCTTCTCCAGCCGCACCGCCTCCTCGGCCAGATCGCGGCCGATCTGCTCGACATCGCGCCCGACGTAGCCGACCTCCGTAAATTTGGTCGCCTCTACCTTGACGAAAGGCGCATCGGCCAGCCGCGCCAGCCGCCGGCTGATCTCGGTCTTGCCGCAACCGGTCGGCCCGATCATCAGGATGTTCTTAGGGCTGACCTCATCGCGCAAATGCGGGCTCAGCCGCTGGCGCCGCCAGCGATTGCGCAGCGCCACGGCCACCGCGCGCTTGGCATCCTGCTGGCCGATAATATGCTCATCCAGCGCGGCGACGATGGCCTTGGGAGTCAAATTGTCGTTCATCAGCCAATCGCCTCGACCGTCACCCGGTCATTGGTAAAGACGCATAGCTCGGCGGCGACGGCCATCGCCCGGCGCGCGATCTTTTCGGGGTCGTCCTCGTAATCGGCCAGGGCCCGCGCCGCCGCCAGAGCGAAATTCCCGCCCGAGCCGATCGCCGCAAACTGCCCCAAGTCCTTGCCCCCCGCCTCCCCCCCTTCCGGCTCCAGCACATCGCCATTGCCGGTCAGGATCAGCATGACCTCTACATCGGCGACGATCATCAAGGCCTCCAGATTGCGCAGATATTTGTCGGTCCGCCAATCCTTGGCCAGCTCCACCGCGGCGCGCATCAACTGGCCTCGATTGGCCTCGAGCTTTTTCTCCAGCCGCTCGAACAGCGTAAAGGCATCGGCGGTCGCGCCCGCGAAACCCGCGATCACCTTGCCGTCGGAGCCGATGCGTCGCACCTTGCGCGCGTTGGGCTTCATCACGGTGTTGCCCATGGAGACCTGGCCATCGCCGGCGATGACGGTACGCCCGCCCTTTTTCACGCCGATGATGGTGGTGCCATGCCACTGTATAAGCCCGTGGCCGGAATCTGTGCTGTTCATGCCGGGCGATATGGGGGCGCGGCGCGAATTGTCCAGAGCAGGCTGGAGCGACCGCGTTTTCCCGAGCCGCTGCGTTTCACTCCACTTGGAAAACGCTCTAGCTGCCGTTGGGTCCGGTGCCGCCGCCCCGGCCGCCGCTGCCACCACTGCTGCCATCACTGCCCGCCGCCGCGCCGCCGGTGCCGACGGTGCCGATGTTGCTGAAAATATCCTCCAGCAGACTGCGGTGCCGGCCCAGTGTCGGGGTCGATGCGTGATCGGGGCGCAGGTCGACCACATGGTCCATCCCGGCGCGATCCACCGCCAGCACATTGTCGCCGGCATCAAAGCGGACGCGCAGGATTGTCTCGGCGGTGGCATGCGGCCCCCGGAACGGCAGCTGGCGGGTATCGACCGACACGTAATACCATGCCGGATCACCGAATTGGGTAGTGAAGGTCGGCCGGCCCAGCGTCCGCTCCACCGAAGCCTTGTTGTCGATTCGCGGCTGCACCGAATCGAGCAGCGCCTGATCAACCAGATAGCCATGATGATCGTGGATCGTCGCGCAACCGCCGGTCACCATGCTGCCCGCCGCCAGGAACAGGGCCGCAATTGTCGGCAACCTGGGAAATCCCGCCCTGGACGATGCTGCCATTACCTGTATCACCCGCAACGCTCCAACTGTTCGCGCGCACATGCCATTGCCATGCAGCGGCGCAACCCGTATCGCCCTTAAGACCCCTTGCCGCACATCGCAATGGGCGCCGACGGATAAAGAACCCTGAACATGCCCAAGCTGCTGTCCCGCCTGCTGCGTCCCAGTAAAGACGAGCATGCCGCCGTCCGCCCATTATGGCACCGCATCGTCGAAGTGGCGCGCGCCAAGCCATGGTATGCGGTGCGCGGCGTGCCCGACACTATCGGTGGGCGCTTCGATGCAATCACGCTGGTGCTGTGTCTGGTGCTGCTGGCGATGGAGCGGGGCGGGGAGCGGGGCGGGGAGCAGGGCGGCGACGATTTCGCCTCGGCCCCGGTATTGCTGACCGAGTTGTTTGTGACCGACATGGACGGACAGCTGCGCGAATCGGGCGTCGGCGATCTGGTGGTCGGCAAGCATATTGGCCGGTTGATGAGCGTGCTGGGCGGCAGGCTCGGCGCCTATCGCGAGGCGCTGACAGTCGGTGATGCGGTCGCGCTGCGTGCCGCCGTGGCCCGCAATGTCAGCCTGAACGCGGGCGTGACGCCCGATGCGGTGGCGGATGCGGCGCTGGCCTTGGCGCAGCAGCTTGCCGGATTGCCTGCGGACAGCCTGCTGGCGGGCGATTTCGCGCGATGACCCTTCCCGACTCGGGCGAGTTGCGCCGCATGGTCGATGCCCGCCACATCGACGCCGCGCCCTGTGAATTGACCGCAAGTGCTGGGGAATGCGCTGCACTGGCCCGCCGGTTCGGTTGGGTCAGCGTCGCGTATCTGACCGCCAGCGTTGCCCTGGAACGTGATGGGAGCGCCGTGCGCGCCACCGGGCATCTCACCGCCGACATCGTCCAGTCCTGCGCGATATCGGGCGAGGACCTGCCGGTGCATGTGGCCGAGCGATTAGCCCTGCGCTTCGTCCCCGAGGGTCAGCACCGCCCCGATGAGGAGATAGAAATCGATGCCGCCGCCTGCGACGAGATCGACTATGCCGGCACCAGCTTCGATCTGGGCGAGGCGATCGCGCAAAGCCTGGCGCTGGCCACAGACCCGTTTGCGGTCGGCCCGCATGCCGCGAAAGTCCGCGCCTCCGGCCTGTTGGGTGAGACACCGGCGAGGGTTTTCGACGCGCTGAAGCAGGTTAAATTTCCCGAAGACAACAGCTAGTGGATTGATTTTGACATTCGAGTCCCGCTTGCGGCAAAGGGTGCTTTCGAATGTCAAAATCAATCCACTAGAAACACTATAATAGCTAGTGGTTCGTTTCCGACATTTGCATCCCTTTCGGCAAGGGCAGAGGCAAGTGTCGGAAAACATAAGAACCACTAGATA
>JANXUK010000057.1 GCA_025356275.1 Sphingomonadales bacterium
CCCGGCCCAGACCGGAGGCGCCGCCCGTAACCACCGCCGCGATGTTGCTGTCGATTTTCATGGGCGCGGTCCTTTGGTTGCATGCGGATTGCTGCCCGCTTTACGGCGCTGGCGGGCGAGCGCAAGGCGGTGGGCGCGGCGCCCTGTCCCGCCATCGCCCCTGCGTTGGCGGGGTGCTTGACGGGCGGGGTCTTTGTTGTGAAGCCTGTGGGGTCTTTAGGTTGGGAAAGCCTTTGCCATCCCGCGCCCCCTCCCGACCGCCCACAGGATGCACACTGAATGGGGGGGTCGGGAGGGGGCGCGGGATGGCACAGGCTTTCCCGCCGGCAGGCGGCAAACAAACTCAGCGCGGCGGAGGATGGCAGTGAGCGACGCGGACACAGGCTATCTAGGCGAATTGCGCCGCAATGCCCGCCCGCTCGCGGCGGCGGCGGCGGGGTCGGCCAGCGGGCTCATGGTCGCAGCCTATACGACATCGGTGTTCTCGCCCTATCTGATCACGCAATTTCACTGGTCGCGGGCGCAATTCGCGCTGATCGGCCTGACCCTGCTGTCGACGCTGGCGATTATGCCGGTGATCGGCCGGCTGACCGACCGGCTGGGGGTGCGGCCAATGGCGGGGGCGGGGGTGCTGCTGCTGCCGCTGTGCTTTATCGGCTACAGCTTTCAGACCGGCAATTTCCTGGTGTTCATGGCGCTGTCGGCGTCGGTGCTGGCGACGGGCAGCCTGACCAGCCCGGCGGTCTATACGCGGCTGATTGCCGAGAATTTCGTCAAGGCACGGGGGCTGGCGCTGTTTATCGTGACCGCCGCGCCGGCGCTGGCGGGGATGATCCTGCCGCGCGTGCTGGTGGCGGTGTGCGATCACTGGGGCTGGCGGACCGGATACCGGGTGCTGGCGGCGTATTTCCTGATCGGTGGGTTGATCGCGGTGGCTTTGGTGCCGCGCGGGGAGCCTTCGCTGGATAAGCCTGTGCCGTCTGTTCGCCGCCTGCCGGTGGAATCTGGCCCCGCTCCCTCCCAACCCGGCGCTTTCCGGGAAATCGCGCGCCAGCGGGCGTTCTGGATCATCACCGGCGCGATGATGCTATGCGTGCTGCCGACCCAGTTGCATGCGGCGCAGATGATGCTGATGCTCGGCGATGCCGGGCTGGACCGCTATGCCGCCGCCAATGCGGTGTCGTGCTTTGCACTGGGCGGTCTGATCGGACGCGGCGTGTGCGGATTGGCGCTCGATCGATTGCCGGCAGGGCGGGTGGCTGCCGCCGCGATGGTGCTGCCGGCGCTGGGCTATATGCTGATCGCCGGGGCGCATGGTCAGGTGTCCGTCATTACCGGCGCGATGCTGCTGGTCGGGCTGTCCTATGGCGCGGAGAACGATCTGCCCTCGTTCCTGGTGGCGCGCTATTTCCGGCTGGAGATATTCAGCTCGGCGATGAGCCTGGTCTATTGCGGCATATTGTTCGGATCGGCGTTCGGCGCGTTGCTGCTCGCCGGGTTGATCCGGCATTTCAACAGCTTCACGCCGTTCCTGTGGCTGGTATCGGCCAGCATCCTGGCGGGCAGCCTGTTGTTTCTGCTGCTGCCCGCCCGCACACAAGATGTGAGCGCGGAGCGGTGAGGCACTACAAGATCCTGCTGTTTATGAAGCGCCGTGCCGGCATGAGCGTGGCCGATTTCCGCGCCTATTACGAGAACCACCATGTGCCGCTCGCGCTGAGCCTTGGTGGCGGGGCGCCGCTGGCCCGCTATGTTCGCCGCTATCTGGAGCCGCAGCCGCATGCCGAGACCGGCCGCAACGACGAGCTGGCCTATGACGTCATAACCGAGCTTTGGTTCACCGACGAGGCGCGATGGCGCAGCACCGTCAAGTATCTCAGCACCAGCGTGATGCACCCCGACATTGTCGCCGACGAAGCCCAGCTGTTCGACCGCGGCGCCATGCGCATGGCCACGGTCGTGGAGTGCGAAACCGGCGGGCCTTAATCCCCGTCGCAGGGCCCGGCAAAGCCCGGCAGATATCCCGCCGCCTCACCGCGCGCCAGCCGCAGGGCCTTGGCCAGCGCCTTGTCGAAATTACCCTCGATCAGCTTGGGGCGGATGCGGTCACGCAGGAAATCGGCCCAGATGAACTCGGTATAGGGCTGCGCCGATTTGGCATAGCCGCCCGCCCGCCGCAGCTCCCCCGCCAGCGAGCGGTACGGATCGTCGACCATCTTGCCGACATGGCGCGGCAGGTCGCTCCAGTCGCAGCGGCGACCCTCGCCATCATAGGGGTGCAGCCAATTGTGGCTGTCCATAAAGGCGAAGAAGCGTTTCTTGGGCAGGTGATTGAGCCTGGCCAGCACCGAGACCAGCACTTCTGTCACCCCCTCATCCAGCAGCGCGCGGGCCAGATGGTGGTGATCGACCACCCAATGATTGCCGCCCGGTCCCAGCACCACCGGCACCATATGCGTACCGAGGAATTCGCGGCTTCTGACCTCGCCATCATGCGGCTCGGCGCGGGCCAGCCATTGGCGGCGTTTGCGGTGGACCTCATGCATCCCCACGGTGATCTGGGTCGGGCGCAGATCGGCGATCTTCACCGGATGGAGGATCGGATTTATCGGGTGCGAAAGGGCCATCGGGATGCTCCGTGACAGGGGTTAGCATGATTGCGGCTAGCGCAATGGGGTTAGGGCGATACCTCTGCGGCATCGGCGACGCTGTAGGTGGCAGATTTCGCCAGATCGGCATAGCCGGCAGCGGCAAGCAGATCACGCACCCGGTCATGCACCCGCGCCAGCACCAGCGCGGTGCCGCCCTGCGCCAGACTTTGCGCAAATTCGCCCAGCGCGTCGAGCGCGGTGCTGTCCAGATCGGTGCTCTCCTCAAGGCTGACCACCAACCTTGCCGTGCCATTGGCCTGCGCGCGGATCGTAATCAGCCGGAACGCTGCCTCGGCATTGGCGAAGAACAGCGGCGCATTGGGGCGATAGATGCCGATGCCGGGGAGCACCGTGGCATCGCTGTGCCGCGCGATATCGACGAAATCGTGGCCGCCGTCCGCCGAGTCGCCAACCCGCCCCAGCTCGCTGATCGAGGGATGCGCCAGCCGGTAGAGCAGTTGCGCCAGAGACAGCGCAATCGCCGCCAGCATGCCATTGAGCACGCCCAGCGCCAGCACGCCGACCGCCGCCGTGACCGCAATCCACGGGTCACGCTCGATCCTGAACAGCCGGACGATCGGTGCGGGTGACAGCGCATGGCTCAGCGCCGCGATCACCACCGCCGCCAGCACCGGCTCGGGGATCAGCGCGATCCAGCGCCCGGCAAACAGCGCCAGACCGAGCAGTGCCAGCGCAGCGAACACCGCCGCCAGCCGGCTGGTCGCGCCCGCCGCCGCATTGGCCGAACCCGCCGAAAACCCCGCGCCCACCGGCATGCCCTGCGCCAGCGCCGCCGCCAGATTGGCGATGCCGATCGCGCCCAGCTCACGGTTGGCGTCCAGCGTATCGCCGTTCTTCAACGCCAGGGTACGCATCGTGCCCCAGCTTTCCGCAAACACGATCAGCGCGATCGGCGCCGCCAGCTGCGCCAGCCGGGGCACCAGCGCCAGCGGCGGCAGGGCGAGGCTAGGCACCGCCAGCGAGACACTGCCAGCCAGCGCGATGCCCCATTGGTGCAGATCGAGCCCGGCGCTTAGCGCAATCCCGCCCGCGATCACCAGCAGCGCGCCCGGCACCTGCGGCACCCGCCGCGCCGTCATCAGCAGGATCAGCGCGACCAGCCCCAGCGCTACGCTGGGCAGGTTCCAGCGCGGCGCCGCATCGGCAATCTGGCGCAGCACCGCACCGATCGGCCCACCCGCCAGCGTGATGCCCAGCAGCTTGGGCAATTGCTTGATGATGATCGTAATCGCCAGCCCAAAGGCAAAGCCGCGCAGCACCGGCCGCGATACAAACCCCGACAGCGCGCCGAGCCGGAACGCCGCCAGCAGCAGAAACAGCACGCCGACCATGCCGACCAATGCGGTGGCCAACATATCGCGCTGCGCCGGATCGACGCCAGCCATCGTGCCGCCGATCGCCGCCGCCAATATCGCCGCCGAGGACGATGTGGGCGAGATCACCGCAAACCGGCTGCGCCCGAACACCGCATAGGCCAGGCCCCCCGCGATCCCCGCAGCCAGAGCCCGCCCCGGCGCCAACCCAGCGATCCCGGCATAGGCCACCCCCTCGGGCAGCATGAGCCCGGCCACCGAGAGCCCGGTTACGGCATCGCGGACGCTAACCCGCATCAGGGGCGTTTGGGCAGCATGATCTCCGACGTGCCGGTGCACATGGTGACGCCCTTCTGATTAGCCATCTTGTGCTTGACCTGCACGATATGCCGGCCCGTTTCATCGACCATCTTGGCGACCACTTCGGCGGTCTGGATGGTCACATCGCCGCACAGAGCCGGGCCGCGATAGGCAGCGGTGGAGTGGACCACCATGCCATGTTCGCCCGCCCAGCCGGCGAGGTAATCGGTGACCCATGCCCCCATGCTGGCGCCATAGCCATAGCCGCGCGGCATGCCGATCCGCCGCGCATATTTGGGGAACAAATGCCCGCGCGACGGCCCGATATAGGCGCCATCGGTGATTTCGGGGTTGATCCGCTCCATATGGCCGTCATTCTCGTGTCCGGCCATTTCCTTGGTGAAGCCCAGCGCCTCCAGATCAAGCTCACGCCGGTCGAGCGTGCCCCAGGTGGTGAACAGATAGGAGCGCCATTCCGTCGTAAAGCTGGCGATCGTATGCGGGCCGAACACGCGCTCGGCCAGCATATCGCCGACCTTCACATCATCCCACCAACGCTCCTTGTGGCCCAGATCGTGCAGCATCTGGATCCAGGTGAATTTGCGGAGCTCCAGCGCCAGCAAATCGGCGTCGGTCCACTCGGTATCCTCGAACTCATCCGGATTGACATTGGCGCCGCCCGCCGCCGCATTGTAACGCAGCGCGGTGGAGCGCTGCTTGGCCAGCAATTCGCCGTTCTGGTTGGTATAGAAATTGTCGCCCCGCTGAAAACAGGTCGGGCCAAAGCCGGTGTTCTTGACCACATAGTCAAAGGGAATGCGCAGGTTGGAGATCACGTCGCCGCCGCGAACCCGCTGCGGCTCAAACCACCACTCGTCACCCGCAAACAACAGATGCGACTGCGGGATGCAGCCGACGCAGGCCGGCGCCGAGCCGTGGCCATCGTCCATCACGATCGGAAAGCTCTGCGGCGCGGTCATCCCGCCCCAGCGGCTGTCGGCGGCATAGGCCGGGTCGTAATGGAGGAGGTTGGGATAATGCATCGCCTGCACCCAGCGGCGGATGTCGGTGTTGCTGATCGGTTCGCGGATCGGAGCCGAATCGATCGGCTTGCCAAGGTATTGATCGATGTCAGAGCAATCCAGCGTCTGTTCGATAGTCTCTGACACGATGCGTTTCCCTGTTGCGCCCCACGAGGCTGCTTGGGGATGATCGTGCGGCAGCTTGCCCCCGATTGCAACCGGGCGGCGCAATGTCGGGGCGATGATGACGCGAACTGGCGGGATGCGCGAAAACGCACCCCGCCGATCGAATTTGGAACCGCGCAGAGCATCGCGCCAAAAAGTGGCAACCGGGTTTTGGCATTAATCTATTCGAAAACAATAGCTTGGAGCGGGTATATTATTCGCATTTCGCGCTGCCCGTTCTAACGCCCGATAGCGCGGCTGTTGGCGTTGAGTTCGCCGTTGAGCCCGTTCACCTGACCCCGGTTCAGATGGCCGCGATTGTGGTCGAAGCGTGCATCGGCGCGTTCCTGCGCGCGGATCGCGTGGTCATCGGCGCGCAGGGCATGGGCCTGGCCCCGGCTGATCTCGCCCTCGCGGCGCTCCTGGGTGATGCGGCGGTTCTGCTCTGCCAGACGGTGGTTGATCTCGGCGCGAGCCGGGTGGTGGCGGTGCCACGCATCGGCCGAAGCGGCAGCGGGCAGGGCCAGCGCGCCAGCGGCAAGGGTGGCGACAAGAGCGGTCTTGGTGAGGATACGAAACATCTGACTTCTCCACGAACGGCGGAGTGGCCGCGCCCCGATTGGCGCCGCGCGATTCGCTGTCCGAGGTCCGGATTAGCCTGGTGCGCCTGAACGGTGACGAAAGACGGTTTGCAGAATCTGTTCATAATTGCACGGTGATGTATGAATGGAAATGTGGCTTACCTGAAAAAAAGAGCGCTTTCAGGAAAGCCTGTTCCATCCCGCGCGCCCTCCCGACCTCCCACAGCGTGTATCCTGAATGGGAGGTCGGGAGGGGGCGTGGGATGGCACAGGCTTTCCCAATCAAAAGACTCTGGGATGGAACAGGCTTGCCACGCCAGAAGGCGACACAGAGCCCTCCTCTAAAACGGCTCGATAAGCCGCGTAAACGCGCGCTCCAGCATCTGGCCATGCTCCTCGGGCGGACCATGCTCCAGCTGCAACTGCCCCACCGCCACGCTGGTCTCGATAATGTCGCGGCAACGATCAAAGCGCCGCGCCTGATAGGCGGCGAGGCCCGCCTCCAGAGTATCGGCCCGTTCCAGTTCCTCGGCCAGCACGATGCCGCTTTCCACCGCCATTCCCGCCCCCGAGGCAAGGTGCGGCGTGGTGGCATGCGCCGCATCGCCGACCAGCACGATCCGGCCCTGATACCACGGCGCGGGCTGGAGCGCAGCGGCCAGCGGGCGGTAATTGATCCAGTCGTCCATCGTCATATTGTCGCGGATCCACCCGGCATTGCCGCCAAAATCCGCGAGCAGGCCCTTGAGTCGGTCAAACAATTCCTGCGGCGTGAAATGGTCCTTGCGGGGCTCATGCGGGGTCAGCATCCACATATAGATCTGGTCCGCCGCGCAGGGGGTTATGCCGCAAGGGTTGCCATGGCCGAGGAAAAATTCGCTCATCTCCAGCCCCGGCGGTTTGGCCATCGATATGCGCCAGCAGCCCTGCCCGGTCGGCAGCGCCGGGCCCATATGCGGGAAAGCAATATCACGCACCGCCGAAGAGATGCTGTCGGCCCCGACCACCAGATCGTAACGCCCGGTGGTGCCATCCGAAAATGTCACGTCGACGCCGCCCGCCACGCCCCCGTCGACCCGACTGTCGCGGTTGACCAGCGCGGTCACCGTCAGCCCCAGCCGCACTGGCAGCTTCAGCTCCTGCACCCGCGCCTGCATGATCCGGTGCAGCACCGGGCGCATGATGCCGCCGGTGGCGGGCAGGCCCTCCTCGATCACCGGCTCGTCAAGGTCGAACATCGGGGTGCCGTCATAGCGGAAAAAGCGCGTGGTGGTGGTGACCGCGCCCTGCGCTTTGATCGCGTCCAGCATGCCCAGCTGGCGATAGGCGCGCAAGGTCGGCCCGGTGATGGTGATCCCGGCGCCATAGACCCGCCATTCGGGATCGACATCGATCAGATCGACCGCGACCCCGCGCTCCGCCAGGCTGATCGCGGTGGCCATGCCGCCGATGCCGCCGCCCACCACCAGAGCATTTGCCACGCTTGCAATATTCACTTGTGCCATGAATCCGGGCCTAGCGGGGAGCGGGCGAGAGGCAAATCCGAACCATGGATGGGCAGCTATCGATACAATCGGTAGGATTTGTCGTACGCGCCCCGCTAACGTTCGAAATAACAAAAAATATGTTTGAGGGAGGATATGACCATGCGTGCTGTTTTCTACAGTTCGACTGCCGTGATTGCACTGGCGCTCGCCGGCCCGGCGCTGGCCCAGCAGGCCCCGGCCGCCGCCGCCACAGTCGATGCCAATGACACTGCCGAAATCATCGTCACGGCGCAGAAGCGCCCTGAAAAGCTTCAGGAAATCCCGGTCGCCGCCGCCGTGCTCAGCGCTGCCAGCGTTGCGCAGCAGCATGTCACCGACCTGTCGGACATCAACCGCGTGGTCCCCTCGGTGGAGATCAAGGGTACGTTCAACGGCCGCGTGCCCTATGGTATGCGCGGCATCTCGACCAACGCCAACGAAGGCGCGATCGGCCTGACGTCGGGCGTTTCGATCCAGGTCGATGGCGTACCGGTCCCGGCGGACAGCTTCGCCGCCAACACCGTCAGCGATGTGTCACAGCTTGAGGTGCTCAAGGGCCCGCAGGCCACATTGGGCGGCCGCACTGCGTCGGCCGGTGTCATCAATTTCGTGACCTATGCGCCGACCCGGACCACGCATTTCGGGTTCAGCGCGCTGGCCACCGATGACGGCCAGTACCGCATGGATGTCCATGTCTCGGCCCCGATCAACGATGTGCTGAGCTACAGCCTTGCCGGCTATGACAGCCGCACCCCCTATCCGGTGCACAACATCAACCTGGGCATCAACAGCCGCGCCGACAGCTATGGCATCCGTGGCAAGCTCAAGCTTGATACGGGCAATTTCGATGCCACGGTCATGGGGCATTATGCGCTATCCACGTCGCAGGGCGAAAATTTCGTGCCGAAGTATTTCACCCCCGGCGCCTCGGTGTTCCCGTTCATCCCTTCGGCCTTTGGCCCGTTCGGACCGACCGCTTACGGCATCTCGCAGGCGGTGGCGTTTCCGGGCTATACTATCGGCTATGGCAACACGGTTTACTCGTCTCCGGTGGTGATGACCTCGCGCTATGAGGACCAGGACGGCTCGGTCAATCTCAACTACCACCTTGGCGGCGTGACGCTCAGCTCGCTGACCGCGATTTTCCGCGAGAACCAGTACCAGAATCAGGACATTTTCGAGACCAACGTCTATTTCTTCGACGTCTTGACCGGCGGCCAAGCCCCGCATTTTGACAACACCCAGACGGATCAGGGCTATGTCGATCAGTTCACCCAGGAATTCAAACTGGCGACCGATCCGACCAGGCCGGTCAACTTCCTCGGCGGTGCCTTTTATTCCAACACGAAGGTGGTGGGCAACGGGTATAACAGCTGGGTCGGCAACCCGCTGTCGCGCGCCAATATCTCGTCCACCAAGACCTATTCGGTCTATGGCCGCGTAACCGCCAAGCTGTCGGATATGTTCGCGGTGGTTGGCGGGATCCGGTATAACCATGACAAGATCGGCTGGAACGACAGCGAAATCTTCAATCCGGCCGGGGGGCGGTTCTACAATTGCAACCCCAACACCAACGCCAACAACATCCCGCAAAGCTGCCAATATATCGTGTCGGACAGCTCGAACACTATGGTCGGCGATGTGGCGGTGCAATTCCATCCGTCGAAGGATGTGCTGGTCTATGGCTCGTACACCAGGGGTTACAAGCCGCGCGCGTTTAACACGGCGCATGATTTCCACTCGTACCAGACCGGCCCGATCCTGCTGCCGCACACCGATGGCACCCCGCTGACCCCGGCCGAAGTCGCGGTTGCCAACGGAGCCTTTGCCGCCGACTCAACCTTTGCCAAGCCGACGGACAAGGAACGGATCGACAGTTTCGAGCTCGGCCTCAAGTCCAGCCTGCTCGATCACCACATGACCTTCAATCTGGCCGCATTCTACACCAAATATAACGGCTATCAGGCGCAACTGTTCGATACCACGCAGGTTGTCGGGGTTCTGGTGCTGGCCAACGCCGGCGCCCGCAGCGAAGGCGTAGAGGCGGACCTCAATTACAACCGTGGCAATACAAGGATGAGCATGGCGGCGGCCTATATCGACGCCAAGTTCCTCAGCTTCGCCGGTGCCACTTGCTATCCGACCCAGTCTGCGGCGCAGGGCTGCGTGGGCGGGGCCCAGAACCTGACCGGCCAGCCGTTGCCCGACAGTCCGAAGTTCAAGTTCAACGCCAGCCTCACCCAGACCGTGCCGCTGGACGCGCTCAACCTCGTACTGGGCAGCAACCTGTCCTATCGCAGTGCCGCGCTGCTTCAGGCCGATCAGAACCCGCAGACCGCGCAGCCGGCCTTTGCGCTGGTCGATCTCAGCCTTGGTTTCCAGACCAAGGATGAGAAGGCGACGCTGACCTTCTTCGTCAACAACCTTACCAATCACTTCTATTACACCAATATGGAAGACTTCTTCTCGGGCGCGATCGGCACTGCCGCCATTCCCAGCGGCGCGGTCACGCCGGGCAATTACGTGATCGGCCAGCCGGCGCGCGATTCGCATCGCTACTTCGGCGGCCGGTTGGCGGTGACTTTCTGATGCGGCGGCTGGGCGAGGCGCTGCTGCTTGCAGCTGTCGCC
>JANXUK010000072.1 GCA_025356275.1 Sphingomonadales bacterium
GTTGAACGACGACGAGCGCCGCTTGAGCCCGTGCACCCGGTAGCCCTTGTCCAACAACAAACGCGCCAAATACGCCCCGTCCTGACCCGTCACACCCGTGATCAACGCCGTCTTGTCATTGGAAGGTATGGTCATGCGTGAGCCGCTCCATTCGCAGATTGTGCAGATGCGAAGCGGATTCCTAGCGCCGGGTAACCGCATGGCAAGGTGAACTGCCTCGGATTTCTACATATTGCGCCAGTATGGATCAGCCCCACCGGCCGGTTTGAAACAAGTTCGTAATCGGATGAAGTAAGCCGCACAAAGGCGGGGCTTCGTATAAACGCTTGGCCTTGGTCGGTGGCCGGGCTTTGCTGTGAAAGCGGCGGGTATCGACACTGTGGCCGGTGTTTTTGCGGGCAAGGGGGCGGCGATGATTGCGCTGGCGGTGTGTACATACAGGCGGCCGGACTATCTGGAGCGGTTGCTTCGTGCATTCGCGCAATTGCGGCTGCCGCTCCGCGATGCCGTGCCCGAGGCGGCGGTTTTCATCATCGTCGACAATGATGGCAACGACCCGGCAGTGCCCGATCTGGTGGCCAGCTATGCCGCGCATCTTGCCGGGCCGGTGGAGTATATCATCGAGCGGGAGCCCGGCATTTCCGCCGCGCGCAATGCGGCATTCGGCGCGGCGCGGCGGCTGGGGGCCGATTGGCTGGCGATGCTGGACGATGACGAATGGCCGCCCGAACACTGGCTGGAGGCGCTGCTGGCCGAACGCGACCGCAGCGGGGCCAGCGTGGTCGGCGGCCCGGTGCGCCCCGTGTTCCCCGAAGATCGACCAAAGCTGAGCCGCCTGGCGCGCTTCTGGTCGGTGGAGCGGGAGTATATTTATGGCAAGCCCTTCGTGTTTTGCACCTGCAACTTCCTGATCGGGATGGCGGCAGTGGCGTTTCTGGGCGATCAGCCGTTCAACCCCGCTTTCGGCATCACCGGCGGTGGCGACACGGTGTTTTTTCGTCAGCTGTTCGACGCCGGGGTGGCGATGAGCTGGAGCGAGGACGCCTGGATCAGCGAGGAAATCCCGGCCAGCCGCGCCAGCGTCGATTGGCTGCGCAAGCGGCGCTACCGGATGGGCAATGCCGCCGTCCGGTGGGAGCGGGATGCGCCAGTGGCAGGGGACATCGGATCGGTGTTGCGCACCGCTGCGATCATCCTGCGGCTGCCGGTCTATCCGCTGTTCAGCCGGGAGAAGAGCGACCTGATGCTCGCCTGGCTGCTGGAGTTTGACAAGTTGCGCGGGCGGTTGGCGGCGCAATTCGGCTCAGTCTATTCCGAATATGCGCGGGGCGATGCCGGCGCTGGAATGGGTGTCGGGATAGGCGCCGGCAAGCCTTGCCGATGAGCGCGGCGCCGGGGGCCGAGCAGGCAGCGCCGATCCCCTATCGCCCCGATATCGACGGGTTGCGCGCGGTGGCCGTCACATCGGTGGTGGCGTATCATATCTGGGGTGCGCTGGTGCCGGGCGGGTTCGTTGGGGTCGATATCTTCTTCGTCATTTCGGGCTTTCTGATCGGCGGCAATATCCACCGCGAGGTTGGTGCGGGGAAGTTCAGCTTTGCCGCGTTCTATGCGCGGCGGGCGCGGCGGATTCTGCCCGCGCTGCTGGCGATGCTGATGCTGTTCCTGCTGTTTGGCGCGGCCTTCTACACGGCGCGCGAATATCGCGAGCTGGCGGCGGAGGCGATCAGCAGCACGCTGGGCGTGTCAAACCTGCAATTCTGGCTTCGCAACGATTATTTCGCGGTGGATGCGGGTCTGGTGCCGCTGTTGATGACATGGTCGCTGGGGGTGGAGGAGCAGTTTTATGTGGCTCTGCCGGGGTTGCTGTTGCTGACCGCCCGGCTGGGAGGGGGGCGGCTGGGGGCGCGGCGGCAGATGGTGGTGGTGGGGGTGATCTGCGCGGTGTCGCTGGCGGCATCGGTATGGGCGACCACGCAGCGCCCATGGGCAGCGTTTTACCTGATCCCATTCCGCGCGTGGGAGCTTGGGCTGGGTGTCGCAGTGGCGCTGTGGGATGGCCTTGTGGAATCGGGAGGCGCCGGGCGCATTGCCGGGCTGCGCGGCTGGCGGGCGGAACTGGCCGGCGGGCTTGGGTTGGCGTTGATTGTGGCGGCGCTGGCGTTGTTCAGCGATCGGACTCCGTTCCCCGGCTGGGCGGCGCTGGTTCCGGTCACAGGTGCGGGCCTGATCATCGCGGCGCGCAGCAGCGTGGTGAACCGGCGGCTGCTGGCCTCGCCGCCATTCGTGGGCATCGGGCTGATCTCTTACAGCTGGTATCTGTGGCACTGGCCGATCCTGACCATCCTGCACAGCGCCGCACCAACGCAGCCGAGCCTGCTGGCGAAGCTGGGCTTCTCCGCGCTGGGGCTGGGTGCGGCATGGCTGTCGTGGCGCTTTGTCGAGCGACCGTTTCGTCGGGGGCGCATGTCGCCGCCGCAGGTATTGCGGGGTGCGGCGACAGCGATGGTGGTGGCGGTTGCGCTGGCAGGTGGCATCATTGTGACCGGCGGGCTCACGCTGCGCCTGTCGCCCGTGGCGCGGGAGAACGACCGGCTGGCAACGTTCGGCTCGGGGTCTTGCCAGCTTGGTTTCGGGCAGACGCGGATCGTGCCCGGCTCGGCCTGTATGCCCGATCCCGGGCGGCGCGAAGTGATCGCGGTGCTGGGCGACAGTCACGCCAATGCGTTCAGCAACGATCTGGCCACAGTGTTGCCGGCGGATCGGTTCGCGGTGTGGCAGGTCGAGAAATCGGCCTGCCTGCCGTTGCTCGGCGTGACAACGGGCGATCTGCGCCGCCCGGCGCAGGCGTCGGAATGCGGGGCGTTCCTGCGGCAGGCGATTGCGTTGCTGCGTGGTGACCCGCGCGTGCGGACCGTGGTGCTGGCCGGCGCCTGGCCGGAGCGGGACGACCCGCGCTTGCAAGTGTTGGGCGCCGATGGGGCGCCAGGACGGAGGTTGGCGGCGCCGGTGGGGCTGGCCAGCGGGCTGGGCAGGCTGATCGACGGGTTCAATCGGGCCGGAAAGCGCGTGGTAGTGATCGGTGATGTACCGCGCGTCGGTGGCCTCGATCCGATGCGCGCCGCCCGCATTCGCGCGATGCCTTTGCGCGCATGGCTGTCGGGCTGGGTCGCGCCGGATGGCGTGCCTGGCGACGTCTTGCCGCGCGCGCAGCTCGATCCCCGGTTTACACTTACCCGCCAGATGGTGCGCGATTTGGCTCGTGCCCATGGCGCTGCCTATTTCGACATCGCCGATGCCCTGTGCGACCCGCCGGAACGTGATGACAAAAAGTGGGAACCGGTTTTTGTCGGTAAATCACGCGGCAACAAAGGCCCGGAGCGTGATGACGATTCGACGAAAAATCATCACGTTCCGGGCTGCCGCATCGCCGAGGGCGGCGCGGCGCTGTTCATCGACCGCTCGCACCTCTCGGCGCTGGGCGCGGCGCAGGTTCTGGCGTCACCCGCTCTGGCGGCTGCGCTGCGACCTTAAGCCGCCTAAAACGGCACCCAGTTCGATTTGCGGGTGATCTTCATATAGCCGCCATTGATCCCCAGCCGCAGCCCGACGCCCATCCGCACCGGGATCAGCACCACCCGCCCGCGCCGCAGATAGCTGACATGGAAACCGCCAACCAGATAGGCCTGCCCCTCGCCGGCGGGGAAGCGGTGGTAGAGATCGTCGAGCCGATCCAGATTATAGACCAGCACGAACGCCTTGGCGGCATTGCCCCCCGCGTCAAAGCCGATCGACGGCCCGTTCCAGTACACGGGTTGCGGCTCCTGCCCCCGCTGGCATAGCGAACCCGAGCCATAGCGCACCCCGACCACAAAGGCGCCCCCCGCCTCGCGGCCAACGATATAGCCGTTGGGCTCACCCTGCTTCTTGAGGATGTCGTGGATCACATCGGCCAGCCCGTGCGCGCCCGTGCCGAACACCCCGGTCGCGGCGCCGATCAGATCGTCCTGGTGATAGGTGCCATCGCTCGCCCGTGCCGGGATACAGCCATGCTCCGACGCGCGGCCAGTGTAGTCGTCATTGGCGGATTGCGCGGGCCGGGCGGTGAGATAGCGCGGATCGGCAGTGGGATCGCGCATCGGGGTCGGCGCCGCTGCCGGCATGGCAGGTGTAGGCGCCGGCGCGACCTGTGGCCTGACCAGATCGGAATCGATCGCCTGGTTCTGCTGCGCGGCATGCGCCATCGGCACGCCCGCCGCCAGCACCACGCCCAGCACTATTGCCGCAAGCCGGGCGCCCGTAACCCTGAGAATGGTCATCTCGTTGTAAATCCTTACCGCTGCACCGCGCCGCAGCAGGCGCGGGCCCAAAATGCACCAATTGCCGACAAGATGCAAAGCCGCCGTGCCAAGCAATCGGCAGGCGACGAGCCGAGTCCTGCTTGCGGCAGGACGCATCGAAGGCGGAACGCAACCCCAAGAAAACCCGCGCACAGCCCCTTGCCGCCCCGGAAACCCCCGGCTATAGCGCGCCCTCGTTGCTATGCGCCGGAGACGTGGGTGAGTGGCTGAAACCAACGGTTTGCTAAACCGTCGTGCTGTGAATACGGCACCGAGAGTTCGAATCTCTCCGTCTCCGCCAAGCATCTGATAATCGGCACTTTTCCCCACATGGGAATTTCCCCTTTTAACATGAAACGGCCCAAAACCGTTGGTGCTGTGACCACTTTTGTGACTACCCCAGCTTGGTCATCTGCTGCTGGTCGGGTGTCAGGAAGGCGAGATAGATCTCCGTCGTCTTGACACTCGTGTGACCCAAAATGCCCTGAAGTGCGTAGATTCCACCGCCATCCCGCAGGTAGCGAACGGCGAAAAGGTGGCGCAAATCGTGGAATTTGAAGCGCACGAAGGGGTGCCCGCGGTGTGACCACTTTTGTGACCACTTGCTTGTCAACCGGCGCGCTGTTGCCCCGAACTGCGACGACACCCAATCCATCGTTTGGCCATCGGTACGATGGAACACAATCTGTGAAAGATTGGTCTTGGGCTGGCGCCTGAGAATGGCGATGGCAGCTTTGGAAAGCGGCACGGCACGCAACTTGCTGCCCTTGGTTTTGTGAATGGTGGCCACTGCCCGATCCAAATCGATGCAGCGCCATTCAAGCTGAACGATTTCATCCTGGCGCATGCCTGTTTCCAAGGCGAAGGCACAAATATCGGCTACCTTGGGCGGCAATTCTTCGAGCGTCACCGCAATTGAAGAATCAGTCGGCAGGAGAATCGGGTCACGACGCTCACGGATGCGCTTCCGGTTGATTTGTAATGCCGGGTTTTCGATAATCCAGCTCTCGTCCTGCGCTACCGATAGGACCCCGGAAATGGCCGTGAGGTCGCGACGTATTGTAGCGTTGCTGACGCCACTGGCGCTGCGACTCTTGATCAGGTCTCGCAGGCAAGCCACGTCAATTTCATGAACGCCCTTGTTGTCTAACCATTCTCGACATTGATTTAGGCTTACCAGATATCGCTTATATGTGCTCTCAGCGATCGAGCCCGAAGCGTGGTCATTCCAGGCGATGACGGCATCCTGCCAAATTTTCGGCGGAGCAATACCGTGATGGATTTGTTCCTCGATTTCTTGCCGGACCCGCTCTAGCGCCCGGATTGCCTTTGCCTCGGCGCGTTTCGCTGGCTCAACACGGACATGTAGTGACTTTCTGTACGTGCGTCCGGCAACCTGGAAACGCCCCCAGTAGACACCGTTCCTAACTGTAATGTTTTTTGGCATGAAGGAGCCTTCTCTGGGGTTTCTCGCACCCAGCGGCGAAGCTGGGCTATATCAAAGGTCCATCGACCAGCAGGCTTGGCAGCGCCGGGAATGGCGCCCTGCGCGGCCAGATTCTGAAGCGTTCGCATTTTCAGTCCGGAAATCCGCACCGCCTCGCTGATAGAGACCCGTTCGATTTGAAAAGTGGCTAGATTGCTGGCGCTCCGCACGGAGGTTCTCCTCTGCCTGTGGCTTTTGATGTCTGATGACGGATTTGATCGGCGCGACCTTGCGCGACTATTTCCGCTCGTTTTGGGGCGGGTCGGCGGCGTTCGGGTCGACGAAGTTCTGCGCCACGTAGTCCTCGATAGCCGTCAGCGGCAGCAGGAGACGCCCATTCAC
Organism: Sphingomonadales bacterium; assembly: GCA_025356275.1. Classification (GTDB taxonomy): domain Bacteria; phylum Pseudomonadota; class Alphaproteobacteria; order Sphingomonadales; family Sphingomonadaceae; genus Novosphingobium. The sequence continues at coordinate 6,169 of JANXUK010000072.1, forward strand.
GCGAATGTGGGCGAGTTGCTGCCGCGCGACCATTCGGCGGATGCGCGATTCCGGCCAGCCACTTTGCGCGGCCAGTTTGGGGAGTGTCAGCAATTGCATGACTTGCACCTCTGTAGTAGTTTGGATTCAACGTTGGGAATTAACTCACAATTATTAGAGTAACTCATGATTGTGAGTTTCGTCAAGCCAGATTCGAGTAGGCGTGCTGCGTGAGCATCGGAGGCCGATTCCTAGAGATCAGGAAGGAGAAGCGGCTGAACCAGACCGATGTCGCGGCAGCGATCGGCATTTCTCATGGCACGTTAGTCAATTACGAAAAAGGCCGTGAACCGCCAGCATCAGCGATCATTGCCTTCGCCAAGACTTATGGCGTCAACCCGACCTGGTTGCTGCTGGGCGAAGGTCGCCCCGAGCCGAG
>JANXUK010000073.1 GCA_025356275.1 Sphingomonadales bacterium
CCAGGATATACGCTGTGGGAGGTCGGGAGGGGGAGCGGGATGGCACAGGCTTCCCCCGCCGGCAGGCAGGCCAACAAATACGCTTCACATCATCGGTAACGCCGCTAAAGCCGCAGCGATGGCCCATACGCATGATCCCGCCCTGCTCGCCAAGGCCGAAACACTGGTCGAGGCGCTGCCCTATCTGCGGCGCTATGCCGGGCGGACCTTCGTGGTCAAATATGGTGGGCACGCCATGGGCGACCCGGCGCTGGCCAATGATTTCGCGCAAGACATTGTGCTGCTCCAGGCGGTGGGGATCAACCCGGTGGTGGTGCATGGCGGGGGGCCGCAGATCGGGCGGATGCTTAAGGATCTGGGGGTCGAATCCACCTTCGTGTCCGGGCTTCGCGTCACCAACAAACAAACTGCCGACATTGCCGAGATGGTCCTGTCGGGCGCGATTAACAAGCAGCTGGTCGGCTGGATCGCGCGCGCCGGCGGGCGGGCGATGGGCATCTCGGGCAAGGATGGCGGCATGGTCACCGCGCGCAAGATCACGCGGACACTGCGCGACCCAGGCAGCCAGATCGAAAGCGTGCTCGACCTCGGCTTCGTGGGGGAGCCGGAAACGGTGGACATATCGGTGATCGAGACGGTGTGCGCCGCCGGGATGATCCCGGTGATCGCGCCCATCGCCAGCGGCGCCGATGGCGAGACCTATAATATCAACGCCGACACTATGGCGGGGGCAATCGCGGCGGCATTGGGCGCGGCGCGGCTGTTCTTGCTGACCGACGTAACTGGCGTGCTGGATAAATCGGGCGAACTGCTCACCGACCTTTCGCCGGCAGACATCGCCGGACTTCAGGCCGATGGCACGATCAGCGGCGGCATGATCCCCAAGCTGGAAACCTGCGTCCACGCGGTCGAGGCCGGCTGCGAGGCGGCGGTGGTGCTGGACGGGCGGGTGCCGCATGCGATGCTGATCGAGGTGTTCACCTCAAAGGGCGCGGGGACATTGATCCGGGCGGGGTAGAGCGGTCTGTCCCGCGTGGCATGTCCTTACCCCGCCTCCCAAAGCACCGATCGCACAAAATATGATTTGACGGCCTTGCCGGCTGCGTCCAGCCCCGGCTTGAATTTGGCGCGACGGGCGATGACATTGCAGGCAACAAGCGCAAGATCGGGCTTCCCGACCTTGTCCTGTATATGGCAACCAGCCACCCCGCCCGCCTCGTCGATATCCAGCCGGAACTGGGTTATACCCGATCGCCCTTCGGTGAGGGCAGGATACGGGTAATCCCGACTGTTGAGCCAGTCGGCAGGATTGCTGGTTGGCGTAGCGGGACGCATCAGGCTGGCCTGCACCGCCGGATCATAGCCCCATGTGTGGACCAGATCGGTTGTGCAGGTACGGATGGCAGCCATTGGCGCTTTCATCGATCCCGTTTGCAGGCGATACCATGTGCCGTGCCCGGCCCGCACGGTCAGGCTGTCCGCCGCAGCCTCCTGCTCGGGCGTGACCGGCGGCATCGTCCCAATACGAACTGGAGCATTGTCGAGACGCTGGTCGCTGAGCCACAGCGATGGCTTCCCATCGGACTGGCCTCCCAATGCCTTGTATTGGTGCGGCGGGGCGTTGCCGAACGCCAGCATCACATCGACGTGCAAATCATTACCGCCCAATGACTTGCCAATCAATTGGAGACGGAATGCGTCGGACGGTTGATAGCGGGTAAAGATGGCGATGATCTGTTGATCGCCAGCCCCAAAAACCCCGCCGAGCCAGCAGGAATCATCTTGATATCTGAGCCGCCATGCGCCGTTTTTCGCCAAAACCACGGGGTGCTGCGCATCATTGGCGCTGGCCGCGGCGGAAGCCAGCAGCGCCAGCACCCAAACCACAGCGGTAAATCTGCGCCTCATCCCCGGCATAAGTCTTGCTCCCGTTCCCCGTCGGAAACGCACCACTGGGCGCAGACCGCCCGTACCGACAAGCGCAACCGCAACCGAAAGGCGCTGGTAAGCCGGGCGTGATCTGCGCTAGTGGTCCGATTCTGACATTCGATACTGCTTGAGGCCAAGTCGCGCTCGAATGTCAGAATCTTTTCGGACCACTAGAAGATTTTGATTCTAGTGGATTTTACGATTTTGACATTTGCAGACCCATCCCAACCGCCAGGGGATGCAAATGTCAAAATCAATCCACTAGAGCCCGCTCACCGCTCCGCCTGAAAGGAAGCCGCCCGTGCTGATCACGCTAATCGCCATGATTTCCTATCTCGTGGACATCATCACCACCGTGGTGATTGTTCAATTCGTGCTGTATCTGCTGATCACCTTCAACGTGGTAAACACCAGCAACCGCGCGGTGGCCGCGATCTGGGAGGCGCTGAACGCCATTCTCAATCCGCTGCTGGCACCGATCCGCCGGCTCATGCCCAACACCGGCACGATCGATTTTTCGGCGATGGTGCTGATCATCCTGCTGCGGCTGACGTTGATATTCCTCAGCGGCCTGGCGGCAATGGGACAATAATCGCCATGGATGGCAAGGTCATTGACGGCAAGACCTTTGCCGAAGGTCTGCGGGGGCGTGTCGCCACGCTGGCGGCGCAATTTGCCCAGGCCGCCGGACGCAAGGCCGGGCTCGCGGTGGTGCTGGTGGGGGATGATCCGGCCAGCGAGGTCTATGTCCGCTCCAAGGCGAAGCAGACCGTCGCCTGCGGGATGACGAGTTTCGAGCACCGCCTGCCCGCCAATACCACGCAGGCGGCGCTGCTGGCGCTGGTGGCGGCGCTGAATGATGACGGGGCGGTGGACGGGATATTGGTGCAACTGCCGCTGCCCAAACACCTCGATGAGCAGGCGGTCGTCGCCGCGATCAGCCCGGCCAAGGATGTCGACGGGCTGACCCCGATCAGCGCCGGGCGGCTGGCGCTGGGGCAGCCCGGGTTGGTGCCTTGCACCCCGCTGGGCAGCCTGATGCTGCTCAAGGACCGGCTGGGCAGTCTGTCGGGGCTGGACGCGGTGGTGATCGGGCGCTCGATCCTGGTGGGCAAGCCGATGGCGGCGCTGCTGCTGGCGGAAAGCTGCACAGTGACGGTGGCGCATAGCCGCACCCGCGATCTGTCCGATGTGGTGCGCCGCGCCGATATCGTGGTCGCCGCCGTGGGCCGGCCCGAGATGGTCAAGGCCGGCTGGATCAAGCCCGGCGCGACCGTGATCGATGTCGGCATTAACCGGGTTCCGGCAGCGGAAGCGGGCAAGACCCGGCTGGTCGGCGATGTCGATTTCGCCGATGTATTGCCGGTGGCCGGGGCGATTACGCCTGTGCCCGGCGGAGTTGGCCCGATGACGATCGCGGTGCTGCTGCGCAACGCGCTGGTCGCGGCGCATGGCAACGCCGGGATCGCGCTGGCGGCGGAGGCGATATGATGCGGCGTGTAGGGGCTTTGCTGGCCGCTGTCGCCATCGCCGCACCGGCCACCGCCCGCGACGCGCCGACTTTTGGTGAACCTGCCGATATCATCGCTGCCGAGATCGCCTTTGCCCGTCTGGCGCAGGACAAGGGCCAATGGACTGCCTTTCGCGCCACCGCCGCCCCCGATGCCAAGATGTTCGCCGGCGGCCCGGTGCGCGTCGCGGCGTTTTTGCAGGGCAAGCCCAACCCGCTGGTGTCGGTGCGCTGGCAACCCTATGCGGTGTGGGAGGCGTGTGATGGCTCCTATGGCGTCACGCGCGGCGCGTGGCAGCGGCCCAATTCCACCGGCTGGTTCATCACCGTGTGGCAGCGGCAGGGCAAAAAGGCCACGTACAAATGGGTGCTGGATCAGGGCGACGTGCTGGCCGCGCCGCTGGCCGCGCCCGAGATGATCGCTGCCAAGCTCGCCGATTGCCCGGCGCGCAGATTCCACGACGATGAGCCACGCCGCCCTGTCCCGGCGAAGCCCGAAGGCCCGCGCGATTACCTGACCGGCACGTCGGACGATGGCACGCTGGATTGGGCGACGGTGATCGCGGCGGATGGCCGGCGCAATTTCACGCTGCGGCTAAAGCAGGACGGCATCATGCGCGTGGTGTTGCAGGCGCAGGGCCAGCCTTAAACGCTATTGCAGCGTCGCCGCGCCGTCCTCGCTGTGACGGTGACCGAAGAACTGCATCAATTGCACCAGCAACCGGCAGCGTTCGGAGATTTTGGCGGTCTCGAGCAGCGCCTGCTTGGCCGCCGCGTCGAACGGCGCGATCTGCGACACGCCATTGATCAGCGCCACATCGTCGAGCCGCGCTACCTGCTCCCAATCCACGCGATAGCCCTGCGCATCGGCGAAATCGCGCGCCTCCCGCTCGAACAGCGCGCGTTCCACCGGGGCCAGCACGCCCTCATCGGCATCGTCAATCAGCTCGGCCTCGATCTGACGGAACGGGGTGGAGACCTTGAGTTCACGCAAAGTACGGAACCGCGCCTCACCCTCCAGCACGATATTATAACGCCCGTCGTCCATAGCCTCGACATCGGCCACCCGGCCCAGACAGCCCACGCTGAACAGCGGCGCACCATCGGCGGCGCGCTGCGGCTGGATGATCCCGACCCGCCGGTCGCGGGCCAGACAATCGCTGACCAGCGCGCGGTATCGCGGCTCAAAAATATGCAACGGCAGATGCAGCCCCGGATAGAGCACCACCCCCGCCAGCGGAAAGATCGATATCCGCATCAGCCGAAAAGGATCGTCGAGAGCCGGCGGCGCCGCGCCGCGACCCATGCATCCTCCAACCCGACCGCCTCGAAAATCTGGAGCAGTTTTGTGCGCGCGGCGCTTTCATTCCAGGCGCGGTCCGCCGCCACCATTGCCAGCAGCGTATCGGCGGCGGCATCGCGCTCACCGGCGGCAAAGGCAGCGCTGGCATAAGCGAAGGCTTTGTCCATATCACCCGGCGCAGCGGCGGCGGCATCACGCAGCGCGGCCAGCTCGCCAGCCTCGGGCACATCCTTGGCCAGCGCCAGCGCGGCGCGGGCACGCTCCACCGCCGGATCAGCGTCGAGCTTGGGATCGAGCGCCGCCAGCTGCGCCTCCGCCTCCTCCAACAACCCGGCGGCGACCAGCGCGCGGATCAGCCCGGCATACGCCGCCGCGCTGTCGGGCGCCATTTCGGTGATCTGGGCAAAGATATCGGCGGCGCGCCCGGCGTCGCCCTCGGCCAGAACCTCCTCGCCCATCGCCAGCAAGGGTGCGATGTCGGGCGGGGCGCCGGCGCCGGTGATCGGCAGCTTCTCCAGCAATTGGTCGAGCATCGCCTTCAGCTGTGTTTCGCCGCGCGCCTGGGTCAGATCGGCGACCGGCTGGCCCTGAAACATCGCATAGACGGTGGGGATCGAGCGGACCTGGAACTGCGCCGCGATGAATTTTTCCTCATCGACGTTCACCTTGGCCAGCACCACGCCGCGGTCGGCATATTCGGCGACGACCTTCTCCAACAGAGGCGTCAGCGCCTTGCACGGCCCGCACCATTCGGCCCAGAAATCGAGGATGACCAACGCATGCATCGACGGTTCGACGACATCCTTGCGGAAGCGGTCGACCGCCTTTTGCTCGCCGAGATTGAGGCCGATACTTGCCAAGACGCACACTCCGATTGCGGACCGCGAGGGGCAGCGGCATCCGAAACGCCTATGTGGCGCTTCATGCGGATTTGTGAAGGGCAAAAACGACGGGAGGCACGATGGCATGGGAGCGCGGTGGCGGGCGGGGCGTTTTAAGCCTTGCCGGGGAATGAGGGCGATGCTAACGGCGCGCCTCACCCCGGCACGCCGCATCACGCAGCGTGCCAAAAACGTCGCGAGCGGGCGTAGCTCAGGGGTAGAGCACAACCTTGCCAAGGTTGGGGTCGAGGGTTCGAATCCCTTCGCCCGCTCCAAGTTTTCCGAGCCGATCGTCACTGAGGGCCTGGCCCACAGCCACCGCCCGAAATCCCCGCAGATGGTGCTGCCTTGGTGCCCGCCAACCACATATCGGCAAGGCGCCGCGGCCAGGGTGGCGTTGCAGCCCA
>JANXUK010000080.1 GCA_025356275.1 Sphingomonadales bacterium
GAAGGGCATATGTCTCGCCGCCGGGCAGGGTGTCGGCACTCGACCAAAAAACGGCTGAAGCCTTTCCCGACTGAAAGTCGGGGGTTTGAAACCGAAGGCGGGACAATCAATCCACTAGATCAGACCCGCCAAGGGACTGGAGGGATCGGCATATTTGCGCGTGCCCATCCGCCCGGCCAGATAGGCGCTGCGCCCCGCCGCCACCGCCAGCCGCATCGCATGCGCCATCCGGATCGGGTCCTTGGCCTCGGCAATGGCGGTGTTCATCAGCACGCCGTCACAGCCCAGCTCCATCGCCACCGCCGCATCGGACGCGGTGCCGACCCCGGCATCGACCAGCACCGGCACGCTCGCCCCCTCCACGATCAGGCGGATGGTGACGCGGTTCTGGATGCCAAGGCCAGAGCCGATCGGCGCGCCCAGCGGCATTACCGCGACGGCGCCTGCGCTCTCCAGCTGCTTCGCGCCGATCGGATCGTCGGTGCAATAGACCATCGGCAGGAAGCCTTCGTTGGCGAGAACCTCGGTGGCTTTCAGCGTCTCGCGCATGTCGGGATAGAGCGTGCGCGCCTCGCCCAGCACCTCGAGCTTGACCAGATCCCAGCCGCCGGCCTCGCGCGCCAGCCGCAGCGTGCGGATCGCATCCTCGGCGGTGAAGCAGCCGGCGGTGTTGGGCAGATAGGTGATTTTGGCCGGATCGATGAAATCGGTCAGCATCGGCGCCGACGGATCGCTGACATTGACGCGCCGCACCGCGACCGTGACGATCTCTGCGCCCGAAGCGGCCAATGCGGCGGCGTTCTGGGCGAAATCCTTGTACTTGCCGGTGCCGACGATCAACCGCGAGGTGAAGCGGCGCCCGGCGACGCTCCACGAATCATCGGGCCAACTATCATCGGGGGACGCATCGCCGCCGCCCCCCGCGACCGGATGGTCGCCGCCTCCAACGAAATGCACGATCTCCAGCACATCGCCCTCGGCCAGCAACACGGCACCAAGGGTGGATCGCGGCGCGATGACACCGTTGCGCTCCACCGCGACCTTGGCAGGGTTCAGCCCCAGCGCGGTAACCAGATCGGCGATGGCGCTGCCCCTGGCGATGCGCCGGGCCTCGCCGTTGACGGTGAGCGATATTTGCGAGGCCGAGATTTGGGCGGTGATCTTGGTGGACATAGCGGCGGCTTTAGCAGCCCCACACGCCTCGGCAATGAGGCTCAACGCGCTTGGGGCAAATTCCGGCGTTTGATCTACGTGGCGCAGATTGCGGCGCTCAATGTAGATGGCGCAAATTGCGCCGTTTAATGTACGTGGCGCAGATTGCGCCAGTGCGCCGCCGCCAGCAGTGACACGCCCGCGATAGTCACCGCCGCCTCCCGCGTGCCATCATGCATCACCAGGCCCCCGGCCATGAGCATCAGCCCCACGCCGCCGACCAGCAACGGCCCGCGCCGTCGATGCCGCACCGCGCCCAGCCCCAGCCCGATCCCGCCGATGCCAATCGCCAGCGCCAGCCCGATCTCATGGATACGCGGATCGAGCAGCACCCCGCCGCTGAGCCCCAGCACAGTCACCAGCACCAGCCCCGATACGCAATGCACCGCACATAGCGCAGAGAGCACTACGCCGAAGCGATCAAGCTGACGGCGGAGCGGTAGAGTGGTGGCGGGCATCGGCAGCACATATGTTACATCGTTACATCATTCAAGCGGTCTCGACACACGGCGCGAAATCCGGCATTCCATGCGGGCCTGTTGCGGCGCGCGAGGTCGCGGTTTGTTGGCGCCCGACAGGCCCGCTACGGGATCGAAAGGAAGCACAAATGCCCGGTGACGCTGGCACGGCGGACCTGCCGTTGACGGTGGCGCACCAGTCCACGCAGACGCTCGCGCCGCGCTGGCTCGCGCTGGCAAGGGGGCTGTTCGCGCTGGCCGGGCTGGTGGTGGTGATAGTGGTGGTGGGAGGCATCACCCGGCTGACCGAATCGGGCCTGTCGATCACCGAATGGCACCCGCTGAGCGGGATCGTCCCGCCGCTGGGTCAGGCCGCCTGGGAGGCGGAATTCGCGCATTACCGCGCCATCGACCAATATGCCGCCGTGCATTCGGGGATGGATGTGGCGGCGTTCAAGCGGATTTTCTTCTGGGAATATTCGCACCGCGTGCTGGGCCGGGTGATGGGGCTGGCGGTGGCGCTGGTGCTGGCGGCGGCGGCGTGGCGCGGCGCGATACCACGCGGCTACGGCTGGCGGCTGCTCGCGGCGCTGGTGCTGGTGGGGGTACAGGGCACGCTGGGTTGGCTGATGGTGGCCTCCGGGCTGCGTCCGGGGATGACCGAGGTGGCGCCGCCGTGGCTGGCCGCGCATCTGCTGACCGCGCTGTTCACGATGGCGTGGCTGGTGTGGACCGGGCTCGATCTGGCGGCGCTGGCGCGGCATAACATGGCGCTGACGGGGGCGGGCTCCGCCCCGGCGCGGATCACCCCGGCAGGGATTACCCGGCTGGCGGGGGTGAGCGGCGCGGTGCTGGCGGTACAGCTGGGCTACGGTGCGCTGATGGCTGGCCTGCGCGCCGGGCATGTCACCGATCAATGGCCGCTGATGAACGGCAGCGTCTATCCGGGACCGAGCGAGCATGGCCGCAGCATCGTGGCGCTGCTCACCGCCGATCCGGCGACGGTGCATTTCATCCATCGCTGGTGGGCGTGGCTGGCGGCGATCATGCTGCTGGCCATGGCACAGCGACTGCGCGCGGCGGGTAACAGGCGGGAGGCGGGCCTGATCCTCGCGGCACTGGCCTTGCAGATCGTGCTGGGCATCGTGACGGTGTGGAGCGGGGTGGCGATCGGCATCGCGGCGCTGCATCAACTGGTCGGCGCGTTGCTGGTGATCGCGGTGACGATCGGGGCACACCGTTTGGGGGCATATCGTCCGGGAGCGGGGCGATGAGCCGTGGCGCGCTGCGTCGGCGGTGGTGGGCGGGCGGGCGGGCGGAGCGCTTGCCGCACTGATTACCGGCACGCCAGCCGCCGCCGACCCGCCCCGGTTCGTCGCGTCCAAATTCATCGTGCCCGGCCAGCCGTTGCTGCTGACCCGCGTGCTGCGCCGGGGGCTGGCCGATGGCAATGAGGTGGTCTCGACGCGCGATTACCGCATCCGCATCGTCCGCGATGGCAATGGCTGGCGCGTCGACGGCGAGCTGATCGAGGCCAGGGTGACCGCCCCGCCCCGGCTTGCCGCGCTAGCCCAGGCGGAACAGGCGCGGCCCGACAGCAACATGTTCCCGATCCTGCTCGACGCCGGCGGCGAGGTCATTCCGATCAGCGCCGGTGCGGCGGAGTCGATCACCGCCGAATCGAGCCAATCGGCACAGGCGATACTGGGGCAGCTGCCGCTGGCACGGGCGAGCGGCAGCAGGCGGCGGGGTTCGTCGGCGAGGTTTTGCAAGCCACCCCCGACCCGATGCGCAGCTGGCCGCAAGATTTTTTCGCGCCGCATCCGGGGCATACTGTCCAGACCAAAGGCTATGCCTGCCCAGCGGCGAGCGGGGCGCGGTGACCGTTACCTTCACGGCCAGCACCCAGCAGGGCAGCACGCTGATGCGCAGTTTTGAACGAACCGTAGTGACCGATACCGGCAGTGCCGCACGCACCAACCATGAGCTGTGGACCATTCAGCCGATGGCCAAGCCTTAGCCTCGATCACGCAAGGTATCATTTTACCGCTCGCCAAACCCGCAAGAATGCTTGACTTGGCGGGGTAATTGCCCGAGAGGGCCGCGTCCCTGCTCCTGCAGCCATGCCACGGGTGCGGTTAAGAGAAATGGGTCCTCGATAAGGAAATTGTCCAGCCATGAAGGCGCTCACCAAGATCACAATGTCGGTCAAGCCGGCGGACGTGGAAAAGAAATGGCATCTGATCGATGCCGACGGGCTGGTGCTCGGCCGGCTCGCGGTCATCATCGCCAACCTGCTGCGCGGCAAGCACAAGCCGAGCTTCACCCCGCATGTCGATTGCGGTGACCATGTCGTCATCGTCAACGCCGGCAAGGTGCGGCTGACGGGCAACAAGCTGAAGCAGAAGATTTATTACAAGCACACCGGTTATGCCGGCGGCATCAAGGAAATCACCGCCGGCAAGGTGCTCGACGGCCGCTTTCCGGAGCGGGTGATCGAAAAGGCCGTCGAACGCATGGTCCCTCGCGGGCCGCTGGGCCGGGCGCAGATGCGCGCCCTGCATCTCTACGCCGGGGCAGAGCATCCGCACGCGGGCACTCAGCCCGCAGCGTTCGATGTCGCGTCGCGCAATCGCAAGAATAAGGTGGGTGCGTAATGTCTGATAACACCGTCTCGGATCTCTCGGATCTGGCCGCGCTGACCTCTGGTCAGGCCGCCGCTGTCCCGGCCGCCGCCGCCGATGGCGACGATTTCGTCGCCGCTCCGCCGCCGCCACCTTCGACCCCCGCCATCCTGCGTGAGCGTGAAGTCGATGCGCAGGGGCGTTCCTATGCCACTGGCCGCCGCAAGGACGCCGTGGCGCGCGTCTGGATCAAGCCGGGCAGCGGCAAGATCACCGTCAACCGCCGCGATCAGGAGGTCTATTTTGCCCGCCCGACGCTGCGTCTGGTGATCAACCAGCCGTTCCAGGTCGCCGGGCGCGCCGGACAATACGATGTGGTCTGCACCGTCAAGGGCGGCGGGCTGTCGGGTCAGGCCGGCGCGGTCAAGCATGGCATCGCGCAGGCGCTGTCGAAGTTTGAGCCGGGCCTGCGCAGCGCCGTCAAGGCCGCCGGCTTCCTGACCCGCGATCCGCGCGTCGTGGAACGCAAGAAGTATGGCCGCGCCAAGGCCCGCAAGAGCTTCCAGTTTTCGAAGCGCTGATTTTTCATCGCTGGAAGATCTGGCGGACATATTTTCCGGCTTGAATTTGCGCCCATCGCCAGCAACTATCGCGGCTCTCGAAACCAGGGGGCCGCGATATGTTGTGGTTGTTGTCCATTCTCGCCGTGCCGGCAGCGCTCGCCTATCCGGGGCCTGAGGCACAGGCACTGGGCCGCCGGGTCGCCGCGTCCGGGCCGTTCGCGGCCTTGGGACCAATGCTGGTTGAAAAGGATGTCGCGGAACTGGCCGCAGCGCACAAACAGTTGAGCGAGATAGAGCGGCAGCGCCTGATCACGCTGGCCTGCGCCGAAGGTGCCGCCGGGATCGCGCGGATGATCAGCGCGCTGGGCGCAGCTTATGCAAAGGCGCTCTCGGTCGAGGATTTGCGTGTGCTTGCCGGGCAAGAATGACAGCCCGGCGCGGCGCCACTGGCAAGCCGCAGAGCGAGCGGCTTTGCCGCGGCCATGCGGTCAGTCGGGGCGTTCGACCTGAAAAAGCGGGCAACCGCGCGGTTTTGCGCAGAAACCGGGAAGCTTTGCCAGAACTGACCGCCGCCGGGGCGACGCGGTGATGCCTCAGCCGCGCAGGCTCTGCATCCGCATCAGATAACGCGCCAGCACGTCGATCTCCAGGTTCACGGCGGCGCTCTCGGCCAGCCGGCCCAGCGTGGTCACAGCGGCGGTGTGGGGGATGATATTGACCGCGAAATGGCAAGTACCATCCGCCTGATCGGCCACGGTGTTCACGGTCAGCGACACGCCATCGACGGTGATCGAGCCCTTGGCCGCCAGATAGGGCGCCAGCGTGGCGGGCGCGGATATGCCAAGGCGCAGCGAATGGTCTTCGGGGCAAATCCCGACCACCTGCCCGACCCCGTCTACATGGCCAGTGACGATATGCCCGCCCAATTCGTCGCCCAATTTCAGCGCAGGTTCCAGATTGAGCGCCGCGCCCACCGCCCAATGCGCCGGCGCGCTATGGGTCAGTGTTTCGCCCGAGATATCCACCGCGAACCAGGCATCGCCGGCCACGCCGCCGCGCTCCACCACGGTCAGGCACACGCCCGAGCATGCGATGGAGGCGCCGATGGCGATACCCGCAGGGTCGAGCGGGCAAGCGATGACTGCGTGGAGATCGCCCGCATGCTGCGCCTCGCGGATGGAGCCTTGCGCGGTGATTATGCCGGTGAACATGGATTCGCCTCGTAAACTTCCAGCGTGTCATTGCCAAGCCGCGCCGTCTCACTCAACCGCCATTTGCCGTGGGCCATGGCCAGAGTGCTCAGCCCGGTATCGCCAATCGCGCCGCGCCCGCCGCCGATGATGATCGGCGCGCGATAGAGCAGCAGCCGATCCACCAACCCCGCCGACAGGAACGCCGCCGCTGCCCCGGCCCCACCCTCGACGAACAGATATTGCACATCGGTCATGGTGTGGATCGCCTGTGGGGTGTGCAGCGCCTGCCACCCCACCGGCGCCGCGCGCCGCGTCAGCACATAGCGCCGGGGGCTGCGGGCCTCCAGCCCCGGCAGGCGCACATCGAGCCGGGGCGAATCGGCGCGCAACGTGGCGCCGCCGACGACGATCGCGTCGCTGCGTGCGCGCATGGCGTGAGTGTGGGCGCGCGCTTCCGCACCGGTAATCCACTGGCTCTCGCCCCCCGCCAGCGCGATGCAGCCGTCGAGCGAGGTGGCGAGTTTCAGCGTGACATGCGGGCGGCCGAGGGTTCGCTGCGCCTGATAGCCGGCAAGGCTGGCGTTGCATTCGGGCGAGTCCACAAGGTCCACCGCGATGCCGCCGGCGCGGATGCGCGCGATGCCGGCGCCGGCGGTGCGCGGGTCGGGGTCGGCCATGCCCAAGACGACGCGCGCCAAGCCCGATGCCGCGACCAGATCGGCGCAGGCCGGCCCGCGCGCGCTGACATGTGCGCAGGGTTCGAGCGTGACATAGAGCGTGGCGCCGTGCGCATCCACATCCGCCAAAGCAATCGCCTCGGCATGCGGACGACCGCCCGCGCCGGTGACCCCGCGCGCCAGCACCCGGCCATCGTGCACGATCAGCGCGCCCACCGCCGGGTTGGGCCGGCTGAGCGGCACGCCGCGCGCCGCCAACCGCGCCGCCGCCGCCAGCCAGCGCAGATCATTGGTGGCGCTCACTGATCTGCGCTCACTGGGCTGCGGAGGACGCCGCGTGCCCGGCGCCATACAACTCCGCCTGCCGCGCCTTCGCCGCACGGTCGGCCTCGGCGGCATCGGCACGGCCATCGCGGTCCATCTTGTCGACATCGAGGCCCGAGGCGCGGCCGATCGCCTTATACATGCTGCGCCCCAGGGCATCGCGCTGGGCCTGTAATGCGGCGAGGCGATCCTTGCGCTTCTGGTTGGCGATGTTGCTGGCAGTGATTTCGGCGTCGCTGCGCCCCGGTGCCCAGCTGGTGATATAGGTGATGTCGGGCGCGCGCGGCGGGCGGCGGTATTCGTCCTGCGCCATCATCGCGAACAGGCCGAAGGTGGTGCAGCCCGCAAACAGCATCACCCACCAGCGCCGGCGCCCCGCCTGACGGAACACGGTGATGAAATCAGCGACCGCGCCAACCGGCTGGACGTGTTGCATAAAGGGGCGGATCAGCGGCATCGGGCGTTTTATAGGCGCTTGGAACCGGCAGCGCTAGGGCGCTTACCCGAACCACGCATAGAGCCCGCGCCCCTCACCCTTGAGCCATTGGTTCGCGAGCGCGATATCGCCCTCATAGATGCGGCGCAAGGCGGTGTGGAACCGGGGCGAGTGGTCGAAGTGCAGCAGATGCGCCACCTCATGCGCCACCACCGAGCGGCGCACGAAATCGGGCGCCATCACCAGCCGCCAGTTGAGCCGCAGCACTTTGCTGGCCGAGCAACTGCCCCAGCGCGAGCGTGCACCCGACAGCGCGATTGTGGGGACCGGCACGCCGGCGCGGGGTGCGTAATCGGCGATATCGGCGGTGAAGGCCGCGCGTGCCTCGGCCAGCAGCCAGCGGCGCAGGCGCGGCTCGATGCTTTCGGCGGGGCCGCCGATGGTGATCAACCCTTGCGCCGGGTTCGGTCGGCGCGGGTTTGCGGGATCATGCGCGATGCGGTGAAGCTCGCCCCGATAGGGCAGCAGGGCGCCGGGGGCGATACGCTGTTGGTCCGGCATCCGCGCCAGCTGCGCGGTCAGCCAGGCGGCCCGGCTGCGCGCAAAGGCCAGCGCCTCGGCGCTCTGCCCCCAGCGTGGCATCGAAATCCGCACCTCGCTGCCATCGGGCGCCAGCCGCAGCACCATCCGGCGCGCGTTCGGCACGCGGCGGATGACCAGCGGCAGCTCCCGCGCGCCAACACGGACCGTATCGGGCGCGGCAGCGGGCCGGCGCAGCCAGTCAAGCATCGCCATCCTCGCCCGGCCAGACGATGTGGTTCTCCAGCGGCCCCGCCACCAGTTCGGACACCGCGCGCCCGCGCATCGAGGCGCGCGCGGTGTGCACCGCCTCGCGGTCCCCGCTGATCAGGTAATGCCACGCGGGCAGCGGCTGGTCATTGGCGCGCAGCCGATAGGCGCAGGTCTCAGGCAGCCAGCTCAGACTCGCTGCGAGGCGCGGGGTCAGGCGCAGGCAATCGGGCACTGAAGCGCGGCGATTGCGGTAATCGGAGCAGCGCGCGGTCTTCAGGTCCAACAGCTTGCAGGCGACGTTGGTGGGATAGATTTTGCCGGTGTCCTCATCCTCGACCTTATGCAGGCAGCATTTGCCGCAGCCATCACACAGCGCCTCCCACTCATCGCGCGACAGGCTGGCCAGCGGGCGTTGCCAGATCGGGCTTTCGCTCAATGCACCCACGCCGCCAGCTCCGCCGCCACCGCATCGGGGCCCTGTTCGATCGGCAGCGTGTCGATCGGCTCGCCGCCCCGGCCCATTAGATAGGCGACGCGGCTGTGGTCCATCAGATAGCCGCCCGGCGTGGATTTGCCGCGCGCGTGATAGACCGCAAAGGCCTTGGCCGCCGCATCGATCTGCGCCTGGCTGCCGGTCAGCCCGATCAGCCGCGGCGAAAAGGCGGCGGCGAATTGCCCCACCACCTTTGGCGTATCGCGCGCCGGATCGATGGTGATGAATAGCGGGACGATCTGCGCGCCAAGCGCCGGGTCGCTTTTGGTGAAACGATCCAGCCCGCGCATCACCACCGCGACATCGGTGGGGCAGGCGTCGGGGCAAAAGCTGTAGCCGAAATAGACGATACGGTATTTGCCGGCAAAATCGCTCCACCGCACCGTCGCCCCGGTCTTGCCCGTCAGCGTGAACGGCCCGCCGATCGCGGCCCCGGCCAGCGGCGGCGGCGCATCGCTGCCATGCCCGCATCCCGCCAGCATGGAAGCCGCCAGCACGGCCAGCATGCCGGCGAACACGGGGCGGATGGGCTTGATCATAGCGCGGCGGTTCATGCTCTGCTAAGCGGAGGCTGGCAAGATGGATATGCGCCGCGCGATGGCGTGTATGTCGTCGCATCGCTTTATGCCCAAAACCGGTGCCCACTTTTTGGCGCGATGCTTGATGGAGGATACGACCGTGCGACTGAAGGCTTTGACCGGCACCATTGTGACGCTGCTTGCCGGGGTGATGCTGATGGCGGCGCCGGCCTCGGCGCAATTTTCCAAAAGCTACAAATTCCTTGACGCGGTCAAGAAGAAGGACGGCGAATCGGTCAGCGAGCAGCTGGCCGAGCCGGGCACCACCATCGTCAACACCCATGATATCACCAATGGCGAAACCGCGCTGCATATCGTGACCGAGCGCCGCGATGTGACCTGGATCACCTTCCTGATCTCCAAGGGCGCCGACACCAATGCGCGCAACAGCAAGGGTGAAACCCCACTGGAGATTGCCTCCAACCTTGGCTTTGCCGAGGGTGCGCGGGTGCTGGTGGCGAATGGCGCGCGGGTGGATGAGCCAAGCAGCACTGGCGAAACCCCGCTGATCGCAGCGGTGCATCGCCGCGATATGGCGATGATCCGGCTGTTGCTGGCGGGTGGGGCCAATGCCGACCGTTCCGACAATTCGGGGCGCTCGGCGCGCGACTATGCCGCGTTCGACGGCAAGGATAGCCCGATGGTCGCGCTCATCAACGAGCTTGCCAAGACCCAGCGCAAGCCGGTCAGCAACTACGGCCCCACGTTTTGAGCAGCCCTGATGGCGGACTGGAGCGGGTGCGGCTGGCGCTGGCGCCCGGCATCGCGGCGGCGGCGGCGTTTGACGGGTGGAGCGCGGCGGCGCTGGACAGCGCAGCGCAGGCATGCAGGGTCAACCCCGACGTAGCGCATCTGGCCTTTGCCGGGCGCGGCGACGGGGTCTCGGCAATGGCGATGATCGCGGCATGGATAACCCATGTCGATGCGGTGATGGCGGCGGCCTTGAGCCCGGAGGCCTTGGCGGCAATGCCGGTGCGGGCGCGGATCACCGCGCTGGTGCGCTGCCGGCTAGACGCGATTGCCGGTTGCGAAGAGGGCCTGTCGCGGGCCTTGGCGATCATGGCGATGCCCCAGAACGCGGGCGCCGCGTTAAAGCTCGGCTGGCATAGCGCCGATGCCATGTGGCGGCTGGCGGGGGACCGCGCCGCCGATTACAACCATTATACCAAGCGCGCGATCCTGGGCAGCATCTATGCCGCGACGCTGTCGGTGTTTGCCACCGATACCAGCGCGGACAAGGCCGAGACGCTGGCCTTCCTCGGTCGGCGGATCGCCGAGGTGATGGCGTTTGAAAAAGCCAAGGCAAGGGTGATGAACACGCCGCGAGAGTATTTCAGCCCGGTACGGTTTCTGGGCCGGTTGCGGTATCCCGCCGCATAGGCGCCGCGCTGTTATTGAGAACCAGTTGCAATTGCACGGTGTTTCTGGCAGTGTCCAGCGATGCCCGATGTCACCACCCTCGACACGCTGCCGCTTGACCGGCCTGCGCGTATCGTCGCGGCTGATTGGGCCGCGCTGGCTGGGGATGAGGCGGCGCGGCTGCAATCACTCGGGGTCGATGTCGGTGCGATTGTCGCGGTGGCGCATCGCGGCGTGTTTGCCGGGGGTGATCCGCTGGCGATCTCGGTGGGGCGGATGACGGTGGCGCTGCGCCGGGTGCATGCGCGGGCCCTGCACGTCGAATTGTCGGTCGATCTGGCATGAGCACGCGGCGCACCGCAGCGCTGGTGGGCAACCCCAACGCCGGCAAAAGCGCGCTGTTCAACGCGCTTACTGGCGCGCGGCAGAAGATTGCCAATTATCCCGGCGTCACCGTGGAGCGGAAAGCCGGCCGGCTGGTTCTGCCCTCGGGCGAGCCGGTGGAACTGACCGATCTGCCCGGCAGCTACAGCCTCCACCCCACCAGCCCCGACGAGGCGGTGACCCGCTCGGTCATCATGGGCGAATTTCCCGGCGAAGCCGCGCCAGAGGTGCTGGTGGTGGTGCTCGACGCCTCCAACCTCGAACAGCATCTGGTGTTCGCGCAGGAGGTGATCGCGCTGGGCCGGCCGGTGGTGGTGGCGCTCAACATGGTCGATCTGGCCGAGCGGGACGGGCTGGTGCTCGATCCTACCGCGCTGGCCTCGGCGCTGGGGGTGGTGGTGGTACCGACGGTGGCGGTGCGGCGGCGGGGCCTGGCCGAGCTGACCGAGGCGATCGAGCAGGCCACTGCGGCGGGGAATACCGCGCTGCCGCATCGCCGCGCGCATCTCGATGGCGCCGAACGCCGGCTGGAGGCGCATGCGCTGGCGCAGGCGGCGATCATTTCGGAGAGCGCGCGGCACCGGCTGCATTCGCGGCTGGACCGGGTGCTGCTGCATCCGTGGCTGGGGCCGGTGGTCCTGTTCGCACTATTGTTCGTGGTATTTCAGGCGGTGTTTGCCGGGGCCAAGCCGTTCGCCGATGGATTGCAGGCCGGGATTGACTGGATTTCCGCGCAGGTTCGCGCCGATATTCCGCCCAGCTTGGCACGCAATTTCCTGACCGAGGGCGTGCTGGCGGGGGTCGGGGCGGTGGTGGTGTTCCTGCCGCAGATCCTGATCCTGTTCTTCTTCATCCTCGCGCTGGAGGCGTCGGGCTATATGGCGCGCGCCGCGTTCCTGATGGACCGGCTGATGGCGGGCGTCGGCCTGTCGGGGCGCAGTTTCATCCCACTGCTGTCCAGCTTTGCCTGCGCGGTGCCGGGCATCATGGCAACGCGTAGCATCGCCGATCCCAAGGACCGGCTGACCACCATCCTGATCGCGCCGCTGATGACCTGTTCGGCGCGGCTGCCGGTCTATACGGTGATTATCGCGGCGTTTATTCCCGACCGCGCCGTCGGCCCGGGGCATTTCATCGGCATGCAGGGGCTGGTGCTGTTCGTGCTCTATGCCGCCGGCATTGTCGGGGCGATGGCGGCGGCGCTGCTGCTGCGCGCCACGCTGACTAAGGGGGCGGCCAGCGGCTTCATCATGGAGCTGCCTAAGTATCAGCTGCCGCGTGCCCGCGATCTGGCGCTGGGGCTGATGCAGCGGGCGTGGATTTTCCTGCGGCGGGCAGGCACGATCATCTTTCAAGTGACGGTGGTGCTGTGGCTGCTGCTCAATTTTCCGCGTGCCGAGCCGGGGCATGATCAGGTCGATGCCTCATTTGCCGGGCATATCGCCAATGGGCTGGCGGTGGTGGTCAAGCCGATCGGCTTCAACCGCGATATTGCGCTGGCGCTGATCCCGGCGATGGCGGCGCGCGAGGTGGCGGTGGCCTCGCTGGCCACGACCTATGCGGTGGCGGGCGGCGATGAGGCGGCGACCGGGCAGGCCCTTTCGCGCCAGCTCAAGCAGCACTGGACGCTGCCGATGGCACTGGCGTTTCTGGCCTGGTTCGTGTTCGCGCCGCAATGCATGTCGACCATCGCGGTGACCCGCCGCGAAACGAATGGGTGGAAATGGCCGGGCTTCATGTTGCTCTACCTGTTCGTGCTGGCGTATGGGTTTGCGGGAATCACCTATTGGAGCGCGGTGGCGCTGGGATTGTAGCGAGGGTTTTATGGCAGGCAGCGTCAACAAGGTCATTCTGGTCGGCAATCTGGGCGCGGACCCGGAGGTGAAATCGTTCCAGAACGGCGGGCAGATCGCCAACCTCAGGATCGCGACCTCGGAAAACTGGAAAGACAAGGCCACCGGCGAACGTAAAGAGCGGACCGAGTGGCACACCGTAGTCATCCGCTCGGACGGGCTGATCGGCGTGGTCGAGCGCTATCTGCGCAAGGGCAGCAAGATCTATATCGAGGGCCAGCTTGCCACCCGCAAGTGGCAGGATAAGGACGGCAATGACCGCTATACCACCGAGGTTTCGGTGGGTGTCGGCGGGGTGCTGACGATGCTGGACGGCGCGCCCGGCGCAGGCGGCGGTGCCGGCGGCGACCGGTCCGGCGGCAGTGAGCGTTCGGGCGGTTACGGCGGCGGCTCGGGCGGAGCGGCTTCGGGCGGAGCGGCTTCGGGCGGCGGGTCGCGGGGCGATTTCGGTCGGGGTTCAGGCGCGCCGGCGGGCGGCTTTGCCGACGATCTGGACGACGATATCCCGTTCTGAGCTTTCGCCGCCCTAGTGGTTCGTGCCAAAAAGTGGGTGCCGGTTTTTGGCAATAAACGATGCGAAAACAAAGACTCTAGAGCAAGATGCGATTCTGTTTTATCGCATCTTGCTCTAGTGGTTCTAGTGGATTGATTTTGACATTCGAAAGCACCCTTTGCCGCAAGCGGGACTCGAATGTCAAAATCAAT
>JANXUK010000119.1 GCA_025356275.1 Sphingomonadales bacterium
CTCAGGCTCTCTTGACTATGTTGTATCGTTCGACGGACTGCCTCAGTCGTGCGGGCGCTCCCGTGTAGAATCTGTCCCATAGTGCATCCTTCCGTTGCTGCATGGATAATGCACCATCAAATGCCGGGACCAAACACCTAGACAAGGTCAGAATCGCTCTCTCCATCGACTTTAGACAGCGGCGTGGGGCCATTTGTCCTAAACCGAGATTTGCGTCGATCCGTATTGGGTGCGAAAGATAGGTCTCTGCCGCGTTATCGCAAGTCCTTTCCGAGACTCGGTCGCTACTCCGCGACGAGCGACCGTCGGAGTGACGAGGTGGCCCAGTGCGCACGCGCCGCCCAATGTCTCAGCGTCGCAAAATCAAGCCGCCAGCCGCAGCTCCATCCGGTCCCAGATCTCCACCAGCGCGGCGGTCAGCGCGCGCATCATCGCCTCGGTATGCGCGGGGCCGGGGGTGAAGCGGAGCCGCTCGGTGCCGCGCGGCACGGTGGGGTAATTGATCGGCTGAACATAGACACCATATTCGGCCAGCAGAATGTCGCTGATCCGCTTGGCCAGCACCGGGTCGCCGACCATCAGCGGCACGATATGCGTGGTCGAGTCCATCACCGGCAGGCCGGCACCCCGGAACAGCGCCTTCAGCATCGCGGCATGGGCTTGCTGCGCCTCGCGCTCCACGCTGGACGCCTTGAGATGCCGCACGCTGGCCAGCACACCCGCGACCAGCACCGGCGACAGCGAGGTGGTGAAAATGAACCCCGGCGCATAGGAGCGGATCACGTCGATAATCCGCGCATCGGCGGCGATATAGCCCCCCATCACGCCAAACGCCTTGCCCAGCGTGCCCTCGATAATGGTGAGGCGCGAGGCGGCATCGTCGCGCTCGGCAATGCCGCCGCCGCGCGGGCCATACATGCCCACCGCATGCACTTCGTCGATATAGGTCAGGGCGTTATACTTGTCCGCAAGGTCGCAGATGGCATGGATTGGCGCGACATCGCCGTCCATCGAATAGACGCTCTCAAACGCGATCAGCTTGGGCAATTCGGGATCGCAGGCGGCCAGCAATTCCTCCAAATGGGCAAGGTCATTGTGCCGCCACACCTGCTTGGGCGCGCCCGAATTGCGGATGCCGGCGATCATGCTGGCATGGTTGAGCTCATCAGAAAAGATCACACAGCCGGGCAGGATCTTGGCGAGCGTGGACAGCGTGGCATCGTTGGAAACATAGCCGCTGGTGAACAGCAGCGCGCCGTCCTTGCGGTGCAGATCGGCTAGTTCGGCCTCAAGATCGATGTGGTAATGGGTGTTGCCGCCGATATTCCGCGTGCCGCCACTGCCGGCACCAACGTCGTGCAGCGCCTCCTCCATCGCGGCGATGACCTTGGGATGCTGCCCCATGGCGAGGTAATCGTTGGAGCACCAGACCGTGATGTCCTTGGGCCCATTGTGCCCGGCAAAACATCTCGCGTTGGGATAGGCGCCCTTGTTGCGCAAAATATCGATAAAGACGCGGTAGCGCCCTTCGGAGTGCAGGCGATCGATCGCCTGGTCGAAGATCTGGTCGTAATTCACCAAATGCCCATCCTGCGCCGGGGCGAGCCGGCGCGCCAGCCCTCGATGTGCCGCCACATACCGCAGTGCGCCGGGCTTGGCCAGAGCCAAACATGCGGGCCAAACCGCTTCACTGCGCCGCATCGGTGCTGAACCCCAGCGTGATCTCGCCCTCGTACAATTCGCGCGCCAGCCACTGATAGTCATGCGAGGGCACCACCCGCAGCCGGGGCGCCTCCCGTACCAGTTGGCGGATGGTGAGCAGCCAGCGGAAGGTCGCGGCACGGTCCTCATTGGTGTGGTGATACAGGTTGTTCAACCGCGATCTGGTGCGCAATTCACGCCAATTGGCGTCGAGCGAGGAAATGTCGCCGGTGAACAGAAACTCACGGTCATCGGCCAGCCGGACATAGATCATTTGCGAGCCGGGGGTGTGGCTCGGGGCGGGGATCACCACCACGCCGGGCGCGACCGCCACCGGCAATGCTCCGATAATCGTTGCTGGCGGCGCGGGCCCCGCCGGCCAGTGCAGCCGCGCGGCGAGCGACGCCGGAGGAATTTGCGCGGCATTGAACCGCGCCTTGGCCATCACCCCCGCGCCCTCAGGCCGCGCCGCCAGCGCCAGTAACCCGCCGATATGGTCGTCATGCTCATGCGTCACCACGATCAGCCCGGCCGACCGCATCGCGGCATCGACACGAGCCTGCGCGGCGCTGTCATAATGCCCGAAGCCTTCGCTGCGGGCGGTGGCGGCGGTCAGCCCGCATTCGATCATCATTGCCTTGCCGCCCTGCACCGGCAGGCGGAACGCGATCTTGGCGAGCGCCACCCCGTGCAAACCGATGCCGGCGGCGATCACATCGCCCGGCGCATGGCGGCTGGCGATCACCTCGGCCTCTACCGCGACGGGCAGCGGCCCCGGCAGGCTCGCCGCCAGAATGCGCAGCTGAGCCATATGCACCGGCGCGGCGGTGGCGTCGCCGGGCCGGTTGTCGATCATCAGCCACCAGAACACCGCGCCAACCAGCAGCACCATGCCCAGCAGCCTGCGATGAATGGTGCCCGGCATCCCTGAAATCCCCGCCCAAAATTCCTCAGCGTCTTATCGCTGCTGCATCAATCAGAACACCGACTGGCTTTCAAGCCCATAACGGGCCAGCGCAGGTGACAGCGCATCCACATCCGCGCCGCCGGCGGTGAACAGCGCGGCGTCGCCCCGCTCGCGCTGCATCGGCTGACCCTGCGTCAGATGCGCGATCCGCCGCGCGATGCCCTCGGCGCCGTCGACGAAGCGCACCGAACCCAATTCTGCGCCGAACGCCTCCGCCAATTCGGGCAGTAACAGCGGGAAATGCGTGCAGGCCAGCACCACCGTATCCACCGCGCCCCCCCCCGGCGCCCCGCGCAGGCCGGCCACGGCCCCGGCAAACGCTGCCGGATCGACCGGACCGCCGCGCAATTTCGCCTCTGCCGCCGCGACCAGCGCCGGCGCGGCAAAGCGGATCAGCCGCTTGCCCCCCGCAAACTCAGCTTCCAGCCGGTCGACATAGGCTTGGCGGATCGTCGCCTCGGTCCCCAGGAGCCCGATGGTGCCGGTTACGGTCAGCGCGGCGGCCGGCTTGATCGCGGGCACAGTGCCCACAATCGGTACCTCCAGCACCTCGCGTACCGCCGCCAGCGCAATCGTCGAGGCAGTGTTGCAGGCGATGCAGACCAGCCGGGGCCGCAGCCGCTCGGTCATCCGCCCCAGCAGGCCCGCAACCCGCGCCGCGATCTCCGCCTCGCTCTTGCCGCCATAGGGCAGGCCGGCGTTGTCGGCGGCATAGATCACCGGCGCCTCGGGCAACACAAGGCGCAGCGCGGCTAGCACGCTGAGTCCGCCCACGCCCGAATCGAACAGCAATATCGGCGTGGATGGATCGATTGCGGTCAACGGGAAGCCCCTTTCGCGGGGGCCATATCGCCAGCAGCCGCAAAATGGAACACGCCGCATCGATTGCCGCTTCGTCATTCGCGCCGCTGCGGTTAGACCGGCGGGCCGGATGAGGGGATTGCGATGGACGTGCTGTGGGCGGCGCTCTTGGGATATGCGCTGGGATCGATCCCGTTCGGGTTGATCGTGGCGCGGCTGGGCGGCGCGGGTGATATTCGCGCGATCGGCAGCGGCAATATCGGCGCGACCAACGTGCTGCGCACCGGGCGCAAGGGGCTGGCGGCGGCGACCTTGCTGCTCGATGGCGGCAAAGGCGCGGCGGCGGTGTGGATTGCGTGGGCGACGCTGATCAATTTCGATGGGAATGCGCTGGGCGATCGTTGGGTCATGTTGCTGTGCCTGCCGGTGGCGGGGCTTGCCGCGCTTCTCGGGCATTGCTTTCCGGTGTGGCTGGGTTTCAGGGGCGGCAAGGGGGTGGCGACACTGCTGGGCGTTAACCTCGCGATGGATTGGCGCACCGGGCTCGTTTGCATAGCGGTCTGGGCGATAGCGGCGCGGTTGACGCGGATTTCGTCGGTTGCGGGCATGGCCAGCGCGATCGCGGCGCCTGTGTGGGTGCTGGTGCCGCTGGCGCTGCATGTCGCGATCAATGTGCCGGGGGCGGTGCTTAACCCTGGGATCGGGGTGCTGTTCGTGCGGCCCGCCGCGCTGGCGCTGATGGCCCTGCTGGTAATCTACCAGCACCGCGCCAATATCGCCCGCCTCCGCGCGGGCACCGAGCCGCGTATCGGACAAAAAAGCACCCCCGAAGCATGAGCGACCCCGCGCCAGGCATCGCGCAGGACGAGGCTCTCGCCCGCATCCGTCTGCTCCGCTCGCCGAACATCGGCCCGGTCACATATGCCCAGCTGTTCCGCCGCTTTGGCGATGCGCGAGGCGCGCTGGCGGC
This sequence comes from Sphingomonadales bacterium, assembly GCA_025356275.1. GTDB lineage: Bacteria > Pseudomonadota > Alphaproteobacteria > Sphingomonadales > Sphingomonadaceae > Novosphingobium. The sequence goes on from JANXUK010000119.1 coordinate 4,440, forward strand.
GCTGCCCGATCTGGCGGCCCGAGGCAAGGACGGTGGCGGGGGTGGCAAAGCCCCGGCCCGCTACAGCGCCGCCCCCGAACACCCGGTCAGCGCCGAGATCGCCGCTGTTCGCAGCGCTGGCGCCCGCTATATCTTCCACGATTCGCCCGATTACCCCCCGATGCTGCGCCATTGCGACGGGGCACCGCCGATCCTGATCGCGCGCGGCGACGCGGCGGTGGCCGCGCAAAGCTGCGTCGCCGTGGTGGGCGCGCGCAACGCCTCGGCGGCGGCGGTGCGGCTGGCACGGCAGCTGGCCGGTGAGCTTGCCGAACGCGGCCATGCGGTCGTCTCGGGGCTGGCGCGCGGCATCGACACCGCCGCGCATGCTGGCGCGCTGGCGGCGGGCGGCGGCACCATCGGTGTGATCGCCAGCGGCATCGACATCGCCTACCCGCCCGGCAATGCCGCGTTGCAGGAGGAGGTCGCCGCCAAGGGCCTGCTGCTGACCGAACACCCCCCCGGCACCGAGCCGATCGCCCGCCTGTTCCCGGCGCGCAACCGCATCATCGCCGGCATCGCGCTGGGCACATTGGTGGTGGAGGCGGCGCCGGGCTCGGGCAGCCTGATCACCGCGCGGCTGGCGGGCGAATACGGCCGCGAGGTCATGGCGATCCCGGGCAGCCCGCTCGACCCGCGCAGCCGGGGCTGCAACGCGCTGATCCGTGAGGGCGCGATTCTGGTGCAGGGAGTGGAGGACGTGATCGAGCTGATCACCAGCTTTCAGGGCGTTCCCCGCTCCGCGTTGCGCGAGGAGGCCGGGATTTACGCGCCGCAGCCGCCGGAGGAGCCCGAGGACGCATCCGAGGTGGTCACCGCGCTGCTCAGCCCGGCGCCGGTCTCGATCGACGAACTGATCCGCCAGACCGGAGCCAGCGCGGGCGCGGTGCAGATGGCGCTGATCGAGCTGGAGCTGGCGGGCCGGCTGGAGCGGCATGCGGGCGGACGGGTGAGTTTGGCGGGGTAGGGGCGGCTGGCGCCCCTCGACGCCCCCCCCTCGACGCTCCCCCTTGACGTCCCCCGCCAACCCCCTCCACCCTCGCGCATACGTACACACGTAGGGAATGCCCAAAACACCATGCAACTCGTCATCGTCGAATCGCCGGCCAAGGCCAAGACCATCGAGAAGTACCTCGGTGGCGACTACAAGGTTCTCGCCTCCTATGGCCACATCCGCGATCTGCCGCCCAAGGATGGCTCGGTGCGGCCCGATGAGGATTTCGCGATGGATTGGGAGCTGTATGGGGACAAGGCGGCGCGCGTCAAAGCGATCACTGACCTTGCCAAGACCGCCGATCGCCTGATCCTGGCCACCGACCCTGATCGTGAGGGCGAGGCGATCAGCTGGCATGTCCGCGAATTGCTGGCCAAGAAACGCGCGCTGCCCAAGGACGTGCAGCGCGTCACCTTCAACGCGATCACTAAGCTGGCCGTGACCACCGCGATGGCCAACCCGCGTGAACTGGATCAGGATCTGATCGACGCCTATCTGGCGCGCCGTGCGCTGGATTACCTGTTCGGCTTCACCCTGTCGCCGGTGCTGTGGCGCAAGCTGCCGGGGGCCAAGAGCGCCGGGCGCGTGCAGAGCGTCGCGCTTCGGCTGGTGGTGGAGCGGGAGCGTGAGATCGAGGCGTTCCGCCCGCAGGAATACTGGCAGGTCGCGGCGCAGATGCAGCAGGGCGGCGGCGAGTTTACCGCGCGGCTGGTCAAATTCGACGGCGAGAAGCTCGAACGCCTGAGCCTCGGCGATGCCGGCATCGCAGCCCGCGCCAAGGCAGCGGTCGAGGCCGGCGCGTTTCGAGTGGAGGAGGTGGAAACCAAACCCCACCGCCGCAACCCCTATGCGCCGTTCACCACCTCCACGCTGCAACAGGAGGCCGCGCGAAAACTCGGTTTTGCCGCCAGCCACACGATGCGCGTCGCGCAGAACCTGTATGAGGCAGGCGCGATCACCTATATGCGGACCGACGGCGTGCAGATGGACCCCAGCGCGATCTCGGCGGCGCGGGCGGAGATTTCGCAGCGTTTTTCGGGGCATTATCTGCCGGAAAAACCACGTCATTACGAGACCAAGGCCAAGAATGCTCAGGAAGCACATGAGGCCATCCGACCGACCGAATTCACCCGCGACAAATATGGCAGCGGCGATGAGGCGCGGCTTTATGACCTCGTGTGGAAACGCGCGCTGGCCAGCCAGATGGCGTCGGCCGCGATGGAGCGCACCAGCGTCACTTTGCGTGACGGCACCGGACGCAACGAATTGCGCGCAACCGGCCAGGTGGTGAAATTCCCCGGGTTCCTCGCGGTTTACGAGGAAGGACGCGACGCCGCCAAAGATGGCGATGCCAAAGAGGGGGACGACGACGGCGGCCTGCTGCCGGTCATGGCCAAGGGCGACATGCCCGCGAAGCTGAGCGTCGATGCCACCCAGCATTCCACCCAGCCGCCGCCACGCTATTCGGAGGCAAGCCTGGTCAAACGGCTGGAGGAATTGGGCATCGGACGCCCCTCGACCTATGCCGCGACCTTGCAGGTGATCAAGGATCGGGATTACGTCAGGATCGAAAAAAACCGTTTCTTTGCAGAGGAAAGCGGCAGGCTCCTCACCGCATTTCTCGAACGATTTTTCCCGCATTACGTCGGCTACGACTTCACCTCGGGCATGGAGGATCAGCTCGATGACGTGTCGGGCGGGCGCGCCGGCTGGAAGGCGGTGCTCGAAGCATTCTGGCGCGATTTCAAGCCCAAGTCCGACGAGGTCATGGCCAAAAAGCCCAGCGAAGTCACCGAGGCGCTTGACGAATTCCTCGGCGATTACTTGTTTCCGCCCACCGAAAGCGGTGATGATCCGCGCGTCTGCCCGCAATGCGGGGTGGGACGGCTGTCGCTGCGCGGCGGGCGGTTCGGCGCTTTTGTCGCTTGCTCGAACTACCCCGAGTGCAAATTCACCCGCAAATTCGCGCAGCCCGGCGGCGCGGGGGAGGCGGGAGGTGATGCAGAATTGGGCAAGCACCCCGAAACCGGCGAGCCCATCACCAGGCAGGTCGGCCGCTTCGGGCCCTATGTCCAGGCGGGCGAAGGCAAGGAGGCCAAGCGCGCCTCGATCCCCAAGGACGTCCCCGAACTCTCGCTGGACTGGGCGATCCGCCTGCTCAGCCTGCCGCGCACGCTGGGCATGCATCCCGAAAGCGGCGCGCCGATCACCGCCAGCATCGGTCGCTACGGACCCTATCTGGCGCATGAGGGCAAATATGCGCGCCTGCGCTCCACTGCCGAGGTGTTCGAGACTGGCATGAACGCGGCGGTCGTCCGGCTGGCCGAGGCTGCTGCCGGCGCCGGCGCGCGGGGCAGCCGCGCGCCGGCAGAACCGCTCAACACCTTCGGCCCGCACCCGACCAGCGGCGGCGAAATCAAGCTGCTGGCGGGCCGTTACGGCGCTTATGTCACCGACGGCACCACCAACGCCACGCTGCCCAAGGCGCAGGACCCGGGCGAACTGACGCTGGAACAGGCCATCGCCCTGATCGACGAACGCGCCGCCAAGGGGCCGGCCAAGGGCAAGACGCGCAAACCCGCTGCTGCGAAGAAGCCGGCGGCGAAGAAGGCCGCGACGAAGAAACCGGCAGCGAAAAAGCCCGCCGCCAAAAAGGCATGAAACCGGGCGCGCCTGCGGAGGCGCGCCCGATCACTTCACCCAGTCCAGCCCGATTTCCTCATAGATCTCGCGCGCCTCGGCCCAGTTCTCGTCGACCTTGACGTGCAGGAACAGGTGCACCTTCACGCCCAGAATCTGCGCCAGTTCGCCCCGCGCCGCCTCGCCGATCGCCTTGATGCGCGCGCCGGCCTTGCCCAGCACGATGCTGCGCTGGCTTGCGCGGGTGATGACGATCTGCTGGCGGATTTCGACCGATCCGTCCTTGCGCACCGTATAGCTTTCGGGGCGCACGGCGGCATCATAGGGCAGCTCGTCGTGCAATTGGCGGTACAGCTGCTCGCGGGTGATTTCGCTCGCCATCAGCCGCTCGCTGGCGTTGGAGACCTGATCCTCGGGGTAATGCCACGCCCCCGCCGGCATCAACTCCGCCAGCCGCGCTTTCAACTGCGCCACGCCGTCGCCGGTGGAGGCGGCGATGAAGAACACCTCGTCGAACTGCACCGCCTGCGTCAATTCCTGCGCCAGCGCCAGCAGCGGCTCCTTCGGGCACAGATCGACCTTGTTAAGCACCAGCAACTTGCGCTCGGGCCGGCCTTTCAGCGTCTCTATGATCGGCACCAGCCCCTCGCGGCGTTTGCGCGCGGCATCAACCACCAGCAGCACCGCATCGGCCTCTACCGCGCCCTCCCAGGCGGCGGCCACCATCGCGCGGTCCAGCCGCCGTTTGGGCTCGAAGATGCCCGGCGTGTCGGTGAGGATGATCTGCGTGCGCGCCGCCGCGCTCTGTTCCAACGCAATGCCCATCAGCCGCGCGCGCGTGGTTTGCGCCTTGGCAGAGACGATCGCCACCTTCTGACCCACCAGCGCGTTCACCAGCGTCGATTTGCCGGCATTGGGCGCGCCCAGCACCGCCACGACGCCGCAATGTTCGGGGACTTTGGGATCAACCATATCGCTCATCCAAACCGCCTTATGAATTCTGCGGCGGCCAAGGTTTCGGCCTCCTGCTTCGATGCAGCGCACGCCTCGGCCTCGCCGACGCCGGGCACCGCCACTGCAACTGTAAAGCGCGCCGCATGGTCGGGCCCGTCGCGGCTGACCAGCCGGTATTCGGGCAGCTTGCGGCGATTCCCGGCGGCCCATTCCTGCAACGCCGATTTGGGATGCTTGGCGGTGCCGGCGCGCCCCGCGATCGCATCGGCCCATAACAGCCGCACCATCGCCCGCGCCACCTCGAACCCGCGTGTGATGTAACAGGCACCGATCAGCGCCTCCACCACGTCGCCCAGGATATTGTCGCTATCCGCCCCGCCATCGCCCAGCGCCTGCTTGCCCAGCCTTATATGCGGCGGCAGATCGCGGGCGCGGGCAATATTGGCACACATCGCCCGCGCCACCAAAGCGTTGAGCCGCTGCGACAATTGCCCCTCATCGGCGCCTTTGGCCTCATGCAGCCACTCGGCAATGACCAGCGCCAGCACCCGGTCGCCCAGAAACTCCAGCCGCTGGTAATCGGCGCCCGCTCCGGTGCTGCCATGGGTCAGCGCGGCGATCCATTCGGGCTCGGTCGGCGCGCGCCCCCCGGTCAGCGCAGCGATTAGCGCGGCGGTCTCGTCCCCCAGCGGCGCGGGCCGCAAGTCCTTGCTCGCCGCGCTCAAAAAAGGCCACCCATCCGGCGCCAGCGCGCGGCGGTGAACCAGGTCCACGGCTCATAGATCACAGCCGAGCCATCGGTCGACCACATCATCACCGTGGCGCGGCCGACCAGATTGGCCTGAGGCAACATGCCGACCCCGCCTTCCTCGACCGAAAAGCGGCTGTCGGTGGAATTGTCGCGATTGTCGCCCATCATGAACAGCGTGCCTTCGGGGACCAGCACCGGCGCTGTGTCATCCTGCGGGGTCTGTCCGAAATCAAGCACGTCATAAGACTTACTAGTGCCATCGCCCACCGGAATGCTCTCACGGAAGCGTTTGTAACGGCACGCCTGGCTGCCATCGGCCTGGGTGAACTGGAACGCCGGGTTGACGCAGGGGTGGTGATGCTCGGCCACGGCGGCGGCCAGCACATTGGCGGTGATCGGGTTGATGAAATCGGGCTCGGGCACTTTGGGGATCGCGATGCCGTTCAGATGCAGCTGTCCGCCGACCATCTGCACCGTGTCGCCGGGCAGGCCGATCACCCGCTTGATCCAGTCGTCGCTCATCGCGGCGGGGGCCTTGAAGATGGCGATGTCGCCGCGCTGAGGCTGATGCGCGAACCAGCGCCCGGGGATCACCGGCACACTCAACGGCAGCGAATAGCGCGAGATGCCATAGGGCCACTTGGCCGCCAGCAGGTAATCGCCATCCTGCAACCGGGGCAGCATCGATTCGCTGGGGATGTTGAACGGCGAGAAGATCAGGCTGCGGAACAGCACGACGATAATGACCAGCTTGATCAGGAAGGCGAGGAAGCTCTCCTCCTCCTTGACCGGCGCTGCGGGTGGGGTGGCAGCAGGCTCGGGCGTGGGCTCGGGCGTCGAGTGGGCTTGCGGTTCTGGCATAATGTCGGTCATGCGCGCGTCCATGTTGCCAGCGGTGTCCGGCGTCAAGCCCGATGCACCGGCGCAGGGGTGTATTGTTTGAGCAATACAGCAACAGCGCGCCGAACGCCATACCGCACGCGCAATTCCTCCGCTTCAATGAATACGTCCCCGCCGGACATGCTCCGCGCTTGGCCCACGGCGCGGGGCAGGCCATAGCGTTGCGGCCTTCCCGATGGAGATTCGTGAACATGCCAAGCAATCCGGCGCTGACCGCCGCCTGGACCCATCTGCGGGGCCTGCCGCGCGCAACTCTGACCGAATTGTTCGCTGCGGACCCGAAGCGCCTGGCGCTGCTCTCGGCCCGGCTTGATCTGCCCGGCGGCGGGCTGCGGTGTGACTGGTCGAAAACCCACCTCGATGCCGCGCATCTGGCGGGTTTCACCGCGCTGGCCGAGGCGGCGGGCTTCGATGCCGCGCGCGAGGACCTGTTCGGCGGCGCCGTCATCAACGTGACGGAGGGCCGCGCCGCCGAACACACCGCCCAGCGCGGCGTCGGCAAGGACACCAGCGTCGAGGAGGCCGCCGCGCTCCACGCCCGCATGGCCTCGCTGGTCAACGCGATCCACGGCGGGGCCTTGGGCGAGGTGCGGCACCTGATCCATATCGGCATCGGCGGATCGGCGCTGGGCCCTGCGTTGGCGATCGATGCGCTGACGCGTGATCTGGCGCTGGTCGACGTGCATGTGGTGTCGAATATAGACGGCTGCGCGCTGGAGCAGGCGTTCGCGGCCTGTGATCCGGCCACCACGCTGATTGCGATGGCCTCCAAGACCTTCACCACCATCGAGACGATCACCAACGCACAATCGGCGCTGGCGTGGCTGCGTGAGAATGGGGTGAGCGACCCCTATGGCCGTGTCATCGCGCTGACCGCTGCGCCCGACAAGGCGGTGGAATGGGGCATCGATGAGACCCGCGTGCTGCCGTTTTCGGAGAGCGTGGGCGGGCGTTATTCGCTGTGGTCGTCGATCGGCTTTCCGGTGGCGATGGCGATTGGCGCCGAGGGTTTCGCCGAATTTCTGGAGGGCGCCGCGACGATGGACCGCCATTTCCGCGATACCGATGGCGTGGCCAACCTGCCCTTGCGTGCCGCCTTCGCCGATCAGCTGTATACGCGCCTGCTCGGCTGCCAGACCCGCGCCTGCTTTGCCTATGACGAGCGGCTGGCGCTGCTGCCGTCTTACCTCCAGCAGCTGGAGATGGAATCGAACGGCAAATCGGTGAGCAAAACGGGCGAACCGCTGGACGGCCCCTCGGCGCCGATCACCTGGGGCGGAGTGGGGACCGATGCGCAGCATGCGGTGTTTCAGCTGTTGCATCAGGGCACGGTGCTGCTGCCGGTGGATTTCATCGCGGTGATCGCGCCGGGCGACGATCTCGATCCGGCGCATCATCGCATCCTGCTGATGAACTGCTTTGCGCAGGGCGCCGCGTTGATGGCGGGCAAATCCGCGAAGGACCCGGCTCGTGCCTATGCCGGCAATCGCCCGTCGGCGACGATGCTGCTCGATGAGCTGAACCCCGCCGCCCTGGGTGCGCTGATCGCGTTCCATGAGCATCGTACTTTTGCCAATGCGGTGCTGCTGGGGATAAATCCGTTCGATCAGTTCGGCGTGGAGCTGGGCAAATCCATCGCCAACGCCATCGAGAAGGGCGACGCCAGCTTTGACGCCAGCACCGAGGCCTTGTTGGCGGAGGCGGGCCTGAAGTGAGCGACGCCTTGGTGGCATGGGTGGCAGAAGCGCTTGACGGCATCGCCGCCGTGACGTCGCGCAGGATGTTTGGCGGCGTGTCACTCTATGCCGATGGGCGCATCTTTGCGATCATCGCCGACGATGCGCTATGGTTCAAATGCGACGCCATCAGCGATCCCGAATGGGACGCCGAGGGAGCCCCGCGCTTCACCTTCTACTTCGGCCTCAAGGCGGATGGCGCGCCCAAAATGGCCGGCAAAATGAATTATCGCCGCGTGCCCGACGTTGCCTATGACGATGCGGACAGCTTGCGCCACTGGGCGGAACTGGCGCGCGCGGCATCTGCGCGCATGCCGTTGAAAAAGCGCGCAAAACCTAGGGAAGCCGTCAAATAAATCGTTTGGGAGTGGAACCAATCGGGCCCCCATGCATTTCCCCACACAATCATCGAGAGGGAATTATCATGCGTCAGTCCATCCGTTTTGCCACCAGCGCTGCCATTGCCGCGCTGTTCGTCGCCGCCAGCCCCGCCGCGTTCGCCGAGGGCAAGGGCACCCGCGCCAAGGAGGCCATCGCCGGCGCGCAGGCCAAGATCGACATTGCCGCCCGGCAGCCCGCCGTAGGCCGCGTGCCCGAGCTTCAGGCCCATGCTGCCGAGGCGCTGGCCACCGCGCGCGAGGATCTGCACCGCGGTGACAAGGACGCCGCGATTGCCGACGCCAACCATGCCTCGGAGCAGGCAGATCTGGCTGTGGGCGAGGCTCAGCGCGTGCAGCGCATGCAGGCCGCCGCGCATGACGATCAGGCCCAGGCCTCTGCCGTTGTCGCTGCTAATGCTGCCGGCGCGGCCCAAGCCGACGCGGCCCGCGCCAATATGCGCGCCGATAATGCCGAGGCGCGGGCTGCCGACGCCCAGGCTCAGGCCGCCGCCGCTGCCTCGCGCCCGGTCCAGGTGATCCAGGCCCCGACCCCTCCGCCCCCGCCGATGCAGCCGGTTAGCGCCACGGTCACCACCCAGACGAGCTCGGCGGGCACCACCAGCGCTGCGGCGCCGGTGCATCACACCGTCCATCACTATCGCCACCGCCCGGTGCATCACCACACCACGACCACGACCACCACGGTGACGATGCAGCCGCCGGCACACGGCAACTGATCGGGGATTGATTGTCAGGTCGCGCCGCCGTTTCGCGGGGGCGCAACCTGCAATGCTTAGTCCAATACCCGCATAAACGCCGGATTGCTGTCGAACCTGGCGATCCGCCAATGTCCGTCGCCCTCACGGCGCACCTGCATCCGCACATCGGCATAGAGCGCCGGGTCGGCGTGTTTGGTGCCCTTGGCGACGCCCAGGGTGCTGAAATAGGTCAGGTTGAAGGTGATGCCTGCCGCATCGTCTTCGGCAAACTGACAGCGCAGATTGTGCAGCGCATGGCGGTGGACCGGCACGCCTTCACCGGTCGCGCTCAGCCGTGCCAGCCGTGCCGCATAATAGGCCGCAATCGCATCGCGCCCCTGCTGGCCACCCGGGCCGACGGCGTAAAAGCAATCCTCGGTCACCAGATCGGCGATGCCGGCGCCGTTGGCGAGGTCCAGCTCATAGGCCCAGTCACTGACCAGCTGCTGAATTTCGCTCACGGCATGCGTCTGTGCCGGGGTGAATCTGGCCATATCTCGCGGGCTCCAAATCGGGGGTTATGACGCTCTGACGCGAGGCCGCCACGGCGTCAATCACCGCCCGTGCAATACCCCCCCCGATTGCATCTGGCAAAGCGGCGGCCCCGGCGTCATAGATGCGGTCCTTCAGGGAGCACCTCATGGCCGCCACATACGACTACGACCTGTTTGTCATCGGCGCCGGCTCCGGGGGCGTGCGGGCCAGCCGGGTCGCGGCGGCGCATGGCGCGCGTGTCGCCGTGGCGGAGGAGCACCGCATCGGCGGCACCTGCGTCATCCGGGGCTGCGTCCCTAAGAAGCTGCTCGTCTATGGTTCGCATTTTGCCGAGGAATTGCACGACGCAGCGCATTACGGCTGGAGCGTGGAGGGCATGCGGTTTGACTGGCCGGTATTGCGCGACACGGTGCTGCGCGATGTCGACCGGATCAATGTTGCCTATACCCAAACGCTGGAAAGTCACGGGGTTGAGCGGTTTCTCGAACGTGCGGTGGTCACCGGGGCGCACGGCATCCGCCTCGCCTCGGGCCGGGAGATCAGCGCGAAATACATTCTGATCGCGGTTGGCGCCTGGCCGGTCATGCCCGATTTTCCCGGTAATGATCTGTGCATCACCAGCAACGAGGTGTTCCACCTGCCAAAATTCCCCAGCCGGGTCGTGATCCAGGGCGCGGGCTATATCGCGATGGAATTTGCCGGCATCTTCAATGCTCTGGGCGCGCATGTCACGGTGGTGAGCCGCAGCGAGACGATCCTGCGCAGCTATGAACAGGCTTTGCGCGACCGCCTGCTCCAGATCACGATGGCGCGCGGGATCGATTACCGCTTCCACTGCCCGATCCAGCAAGTCGAGCGCCAGCCGGACGGCATGCTCTGCGTCACTACGGAGGGGCGCGATTCGCTGACCGCCGATGTCGTGCTCATCGCTACGGGCCGCCGCGCCAAGACCGATGGTCTGGGTCTGGACAGCGCCGGCATCGCGCTTGGCCCAAATGGTGCGGTGCCGGTGGGCGATCATGGCGTCACCAGCTGCCCCGGCATCTATGCGGTGGGGGACGTTACCGACCGCGTTCAACTGACCCCGGTGGCGATCCGCGAGGGGCAGGCGTTTGCCGATGGCGTGTTCGGCGGCAAGCCCGTCACCCTGTCCTATGACTGCATCCCCAGCGCGGTCTTCTCCCAGCCGCCGCTCGCCGCTGTGGGCCTGACCGAGGGGCAGGCGCGGGAGAAATTCGGTGCCATCAAAGTGTTCTCGTCCGATTTCCGCCCGATGAAGAACGTGTTCGCCGGCCGCGCCGAACGCGGGCTGTACAAGCTGGTGGTCGATGCCGCCAGCGACCGGGTGGTCGGCGTCCATATGATCGGCCCGGAAGCGCCCGAGATCCTGCAAGCGGTGGCGATCGCGGTGAAGGCCGGGCTGACCAAGGCCGACTTCGAAGCCACGGTGGCCTTGCACCCGTCGATGGCCGAGGAATTGGTGCTGATGCGGTGATGGCGCCTGAGTGCACAATTTAATCGCTCGCTTAAACTGGCTTGACGCACCCGGCGCGGCGTGGCTTAGCGGCGAGGCCAATTTTCGCAAGCAGGGGGCCTCGCGCAAAATGTCCGCCAATATCGCCGAGCTTGAGAAACGCCGCGCCGCCGCCCGCCTCGGCGGGGGGCAGCGCCGCATCGACGCCCAGCACGCCAAGGGCAAGCTAACCGCGCGCGAGAGGCTCGATATCCTGCTGGATGAGGGCAGTTTCGAAGAGCTGGACATGTATGTCGAGCACAATTGCGTCGATTTCGGCATGCCCGAGACGATTATCCCCGGCGACGGCGTGGTCACCGGCAGCGGCACGATCAACGGCCGGCTGGTCTTTGTGTTCAGCCAGGATTTCACCGTCTTCGGCGGCGCTTTGTCCGAGCGGCACGCGCAGAAAATCTGCAAGATCATGGACATGGCGTTGAAGGTCGGCGCGCCCATCATCGGGCTCAATGATTCGGGCGGTGCGCGCATTCAGGAGGGCGTGGCCTCGCTCGGCGGCTATGCCGAGGTGTTCCAGCGCAATGTGCTGGCATCGGGGGTTGTGCCGCAGCTCAGCCTGATCATGGGGCCCTGCGCGGGCGGCGCGGTCTATTCCCCGGCGATGACGGACTTCATCTTTATGGTGAAGGATAGCTCCTATATGTTTGTAACCGGACCAGAAGTTGTCAAGACGGTCACCAATGAAGTGGTCACGCAGGAGGAGCTGGGCGGCGCGATCACGCATACCACCAAGACCTCGGTGGCCGATCTGGCGCTCGAGAATGACATCGAGGCGTTGCTGACGGCGCGCGAATTCTTGGATTTCCTGCCGCTGTCGAACCGCCACGACATCCCTGAACGGCCCAGCGCCGATGCCTGGGACCGGCTGGAGCCCAGCCTCGACACGCTGATCCCCGCCTCCGCCAATCAGTCCTATGATATGCACGAGGTGCTGGGCAAAGTGCTGGACGAGGGCGATTTCTTCGAGATTCAGCCCAAACACGCCGGCAATATCCTGTGCGGCTTTGGCCGGATCGAGGGGCGCACGGTGGGGGTGGTCGCCAATCAGCCGATGGTGCTGGCGGGGGTGCTGGACATCAATTCTGCCAAGAAAGCCGCGCGTTTCGTGCGATTTTGCGATGCGTTCAACGTGCCGATCCTTACCTTTGTCGATGTACCGGGCTTCCTGCCGGGCACCGCGCAGGAGCATAATGGCATCATCAAGCACGGCGCCAAACTGCTGTTCGCCTATGCCGAGGCGACCGTCCCCAAGATCACGGTGATCACCCGCAAGGCCTATGGCGGGGCTTACGACGTCATGGCGTCAAAGCACCTGCGCGGCGACCTCAACTATGCGTGGCCCACCGCCGAGATCGCGGTGATGGGCGCAAAAGGCGCGGTGGAGATCATCTTCCGGGGGCTTTCCGGAGAGGCGCAGGCGGAAAAGGTCCGCGAATACGAGGGCCGCTTTGCGAACCCCTTCGTCGCGGCCAGCAAGGGCTTTATCGACGAGGTGATCGTGCCGCATTCGACGCGGCGCCGCATCGCGCTGGGCCTGCGGAAACTGCGGGGGAAGGTGTTAGAGAACCCGTGGAAAAAGCACGATAATATTCCGCTGTGATTGGCCGCTGGCTTATCACCTGAACGAGAGTGAGTAATGCGCATGGCTGATCTGCAACCCATCTACATCATCTCCGCTGTCCGCACCGCCATCGGCGATTTCGGCGGCGCGCTCAAATCGCAGATGCCCAGCGACCTCGGCACCGTCGTCGTCACCGAGGCCCTCAGCCGCGCCAAAATCCCCGCCGCCGATGTCGGGCATGTCGTGATGGGGCAGGTGATGCCGACCAGCGCGCGCGATGCGATGCTTGCCCGCGCCATCGCGCTGCGATCGGGTGTGCCAGCTGCTACCCCTGCGCTGACCCTCAACCGGCTGTGCGGATCGGGCGTGCAGGCCATCGTCTCCGCCGCTCAGATGATGCAGCTGGGCGAGGCGGCGATCACCGTCGCTGGCGGCGCGGAATCGATGTCCAATGTGCCCTATCATGACCATGGCGCGCGCTGGGGCCGCAAGATGGGCGACAACAATGTCGAGGACGCGCTCACCTGCGGTTTGCAGGACGCCATCGGCGGCTATCACATGGGCATCACCGCAGAGAACGTCGCGGCGCGCCACGGCATCACCCGCGAGGCGCAAGACGCATTGGCGCTGGAGGGACACACCCGCGCCTGCGCCGCCATCGCTGAGGGCCGCTTTAAGGAGCAGATCGTGCCCGTCGCGATTCGGACCCGCAAGGGCATCACCCACTTCGACACCGACGAACACCCCCGCGCCGATACCACCGCCGTCGCGCTGGCCGCGATGCGCCCGGCATTCAAGAAAGACGGCACCGTCACCGCCGCCAACGCCAGCGGCATCAATGACGGCGCCGCTGCCCTGGTCCTCGCCACAGGTGACGAGGTGGCCGAGCGGGGGCTCAAGCCGATGGCCCGGATCGTCGCCTGGGGCCATGCCGGGGTCGAGCCCGAATATATGGGCGAGGGGCCGATCAAGGCAGTGCCGATCGCGCTGGCTCGCGCCGGGCTGACCCTTGCCGATATGGATGTGATCGAGGCCAATGAGGCCTTTGCAGCGCAGGCTTTGGCGGTGGCCAAGGTGCTGGGCTTTGACCGCGCGAGGCTCAACCCCAATGGCAGCGGGGTGGCGCTGGGCCATCCGGTGGGAGCAACGGGCTGCATCCTGGCGGTGAAGTCTGTGTATGAGCTTAAGCGGATAAAGGGGCGCTATGCCTTGATAACCATGTGCATCGGGGGTGGGCAGGGGATTGCCATGGTAATCGAGAATTGCGCGTGAAACTGGGCCGGCTCAACCACATCGGCGTCGCGGTGCCCGACCTCGACGCCGCCATCGCGCATTACCGCGACGTGATGGGCGCCGCCGATATCACCACGCCTTTCGTGCTGGAGAGCCAGCAGGTTCGCGTCTGCTTCGTCAACACGCCGGGCGAGGATGGCACCGCCGGCACCCAGGTCGAGCTGCTCCAGCCAACCACGCCTGACAGCGCGGTGGGCAAATGGCTGGTCAGCAACCCGGCGGGCGGGCAGCATCACATTTGTTATGAAGTGCCCGATGTCTACGTCGCCAAGGCGTGGTTCGAAAGCCTGGGCAAGCGCGTGCTGGGTGAACCGCGCATCGGCGCGCATGGCACGCTGATCTTTTTCATCCACCCGCGCGACATGGGCGGGCAACTGACCGAGATCATGGAAACGCCCGCCAAAAACGGGGCGCCCAAAAACGGGGCGCCCAAAGACGGGGCGCATTAAGCATGGCTTACGAACGCATCACGCTGGAGTTCGAGGGCGACGTCGCCATCCTGACGCTCAATCACCCCGAGACCCGCAATGCGCTGTCCTGGACACTGGCGACCGAGATGAGCGACGCGCTCGAGCATCTGGGGCAGGCGCGCGCGCTGGTGATCGCCGGGGCTGGCAAGGGCTTTTGCTCGGGCGGGGACATGGCTTCGCAGGGGGCGGACGGCATGGGTTTTGGCGACATGATCGCCGGCGGTCTGGCCCAGGCGGTCAACCCGATGCTGCGCAAGATCGCGGCGCTCAAGATCCCGGTCATCGCGGCGGTGAACGGCGCGGCGGCCGGGGCGGGGGCGCCGCTGGCGCTGCATGGCGATTTCGTGATCGCGGGGGAAAGCGCGTTCTTCTATTTCGCGTTCCCCAACGTCGGTCTGGCGCTGGATGCGGGCGCCAGCTGGCTGTTGCCGCGTATTATCGGGCAGGCGCGGGCGATGGAGGCGCTGATGCTGGCGGAGCGGATTCCGGCGGCCAAGGCGCTGACGTGGGGCATGATCTATCAGGTGGTGCCCGACGCCGACCTGCTCGGCGCGGCCATGGCACTGGCAGCGCGCCTCGCCTCCGGGCCGACCGTGTCTTACGGCCAAATCCGGCAGGCGGTGCAGGCGGCCGGCGGCAGCGATTACCACGCTGCGCTGCTCATCGAGGAAGCGGCCCAGCGCATCTCGGGCAATTCGCATGATTGCGCCGAGGCGGTGACGGCATTTCTGGAAAAGCGCGCGCCCATCTTCAAGGGTGAATAAAGGACCGATGATGGCGGATTTCGATCAGTGGCAGGCAGCGGCAGCCAAGGAAGTCAAAACCCGCGACCTGACGTGGCACACGCCCGAGGGCATCGCGGTCAAGCCGCTCTACACCGCCGCCGACGTGCCCGCCGATCCCGGCCTGCCGGGCTTCGCGCCGTTCACGCGCGGCGTGCGCGCCAGCATGTATGCCGGCCGGCCATGGACCATCCGGCAATACGCGGGCTTCTCCACCGCGGAGGAGAGCAACGCCTTTTACCGCCGCAATCTGGCCGCCGGGCAGAAAGGCCTGTCGGTCGCCTTCGACCTCGCCACGCACCGGGGCTATGACAGCGACCACCCGCGCGTCGTCGGCGATGTCGGCAAGGCCGGGGTCGCGATCGACAGTGTCGAGGATATGAAGATCCTGTTCGACGGCATCCCGCTCGACAAGATGAGCGTATCGATGACGATGAACGGCGCGGTGATCCCGATCCTCGCGTTCTTCATCGTTGCCGGCGAGGAGCAGGGCGTGCCGCGCGCGCAATTGGATGGCACAATCCAGAACGACATCCTCAAGGAGTTCATGGTCCGCAACACCTATATCTACCCACCCGAACCCAGCATGCGGATCATCAGCGACATCTTCGGCTTCACCAGCCGCGAGATGCCCAAATTCAACTCGATCTCGATCTCGGGCTATCACATGCAGGAGGCCGGGGCGACGCAGCTCCAGGAACTCGCCTTCACCCTCGCCGACGGGATGGAATATGTCCGTGCGGCGCAAGCCAGGGGCCTCGACGTCGATGCCTTCGCGCCACGGCTGAGCTTCTTCTTCGCCATCGGCATGAACTTCTTCATGGAGGTGGCGAAGCTTCGCGCCGCGCGGACTTTGTGGTCGCGGATCATGACCGGGTTCGGCGCGAAGGACGCCAAGTCGCTGATGCTGCGGACCCACTGCCAGACCAGCGGCGTCTCGCTGACCGAGCGCGACCCGTACAACAACGTCATCCGTACCACCGTCGAGGCGATGGCGGCGGTGTTCGGCGGGACCCAGTCGCTTCACACCAATGCGCTCGACGAGGCGATCGCGCTGCCGAC
>JANXUK010000123.1 GCA_025356275.1 Sphingomonadales bacterium
CTCAGGCTCTCTTGACTATGTTGTATCGTTCGACGGACTGCCTCAGTCGTGCGGGCGCTCCCGTGTAGAATCTGTCCCATAGTGCATCCTTCCGTTGCTGCATGGATAATGCACCATCAAATGCCGGGACCAAACACCTAGGCAGCAGTCGGGGTACACGCGGCGGCGACGTCGTGCGGGTTTTCGGGATTTGGTATGAACGAGGACAGCTATGCCGCCCCGGCCGACCGGCCTGCCGCATGGATCGGTGCCGGGATGGGGCGGCGCCGGCAAATGCATGTGGTGCTGGCGCTGCTGATTGGCGTGCTGGTGGTGTTTTGGGTGCTGCCGCCGGTGATCGGCGCATTGGGAGGCCTGCTCTTTCCGCCTCTGCCCGCACCACCCCCGCCCGCCGCCGATGGCAGCTTTGCCGCGACGCAGCCGCAGTGGGACAGCCTGCGCTTTGCCACTGTCGGCAGCCATAGCCGGCGCGACACGATCACCGCCGATGGCAAGATCGCGCTTGACGATGACCGGACTACGGCGGTGGTGTCGCCCTATACCGGGCGGGTGACGCGGATATTCGTCGGTCTGGGCCAGCCGGTGAAGGCCGGGCAGGCGTTGTACGCGATCGCCGCCGATGAATTCGCGCAGGGGCACAGCGATCTGATCGCCGCACAGGGCGCCGCCGCCACCGCCCGCACGCAACTGACCGTGGCCGAGGCGGCGGAGGCGCGGCAGCACGACCTCTATCTGCATCAGGGCGCGGCGCTCAAGGACTGGCAGCAGGCGCAGGCCGATCTGGTCGCGGCGCGTGGCCAGCTGTCCACGGCGGAGGCGGCGCGGGCGGCGGCGGCGGGCAAGCTCGGCATTGCGGGGGCCAGCGCCGCCGAGATCGCCGGCTCCGGCGGGCGCGGCGAGGCGCTGGTGCGGGCGCCGGTGGCGGGTACCATCACCCAGCGGGCGATCGGCATGGGCCAGAACATCAGCGGCATCACCGGCCAAGGCACCCCGGCGCAACCCTTTACCATCAGCGATTTTTCGCATCTGTGGGTGGTCGGCTATCTGCGCGAGGAGGACGCGATGCGCGTCCACCCGGGGCAGGAGCTGTCTGCGCGGCTGGTGGTGGGCGATCATCCTTCTATCGTGGCGCGGCTCGATTATGTGGCGCCGATGCTCGATCCCGCATCGCGGCGGCTGACCGTGCGGGCGCGGATCGCCAATCCGGGGGGGCTGCTCAAGCCCGAGATGCTGGCCACGCTGACCATGCAGACCGGCGCCGCGCAAAGCATCCTGACCGTGCCGGACAGCGCCGTGATCTATGAGGGCGATACCGCGCGGGTGTGGGTGGCAAGCCGGCGTGATCACCGGCTGGTACTGCGCAATATCAAGGCAGGCCCGAGCAATGACGGGCAGGTCGAGGTCGATGGCGGGCTGAAACCGGGCGAGGTGGTGGTGACGGCCGGCGCGCTGTTCATCGATCGCGGCGCGCATGGCGAGTGATCGCGGCCTTATAAGGGCAGCCGGCGTATTGGCACCGCCGCGATGATCCGCATTGTCGTCCTCGCCCTGCGGCACCGGTTCCTGCTGCTGGGTTTGCTGGCGCTGGTGATGATCAGCGGCCTTGTGGCGTTCCACATGCTCAATATCGAAGCCTATCCCGATCCGGTGCCGCCGATGGTCGAGGTGATCACCCAGAGCAAGGGGCTCTCCGCCGAGGAGATCGAGCGCACCGTCACCATCCCGATCGAGATCCAGCTGGCCGGCATCAAGAACGTGACAAAAGTCGATACCGTGTCGCTGTTCGGCCTGTCCGATGTGCGGGTGCAGTTCACCTATGATTATACGTATGAGGAGGCCGAGCAGAAGATCACCAACGCGCTGTCGCAGGCCGGCACCCTGCCCGGCGGGGCGCAGCCGGTGCTGTCGCCGGAGAGCCCGATTGGCGAGATCTATCGCTATCGGATCGCGGCGCCCAGGGATTACTCGGTCACCGACCTCAAAACCATTCAGGACTGGATCCTGCAGCGGCGTTTCAAGGCGGTGCCGGGCGTTATCGATGTCAATGGCTGGGCCGGCAAGACCAAGACCTATGAGGTGGTGCTGGACCAGAAGCGGCTGGTGGCGTTTGGGCTCTCCATCGGTCAGGTGCTGACCGCGTTGGGCAATGCCAATGCCAATGTCGGCGGGCAGACGCTGAATATCGGCCCGCAGGCCGCAGTAGTGCGCGGTGTCGGCCTGATCCACAGCATGGACGATATACGCAACACGCTGATCGCCACGAGTGCCGCCAGCACGCCGGGCGGCGGGCGTCCGGTCCAGATCAAGGATGTCGGCACGGTCACCGTCGGCAACCAACCGCGCCTTGGCATCGTCGGCCAGGATAATGACGATGACATCGTGCAGGGCATCGTCCTGATGCGCCACGGCGAGGCCAGCGCGCCAACGCTGCGGCTGGTCGAGGCGGAGGTGGACCAGATCAACGGCTCGGGCCTATTGCCGCCGGGGGTCAGCCTGGTGAAGATCTATGACCGCACCGACCTGATCAACCTGACCACGCATACCGTGCTGGAGAACATGCTGATCGGCATGGCGCTGATCTTTGCGGTGCAATGGGTGTTTCTGGGCAATTTGCGCAGCGCGGTGATCGTGGCGGCGACGATCCCGTTCGCGCTGGCGTTCGCCATCATCATCATGGTGATACGCGGTGAATCGGCCAATCTGCTTTCGGTCGGCGCGATCGATTTCGGGCTGATCGTCGATGCCACGGTGATCATGGTCGAGAATATCTTCCGCCACCTGAGCCAGCCGCCCAAGCTGCGCTTTCACCGGGCCGGCGTGCTGGACCGGCATGGCGGCATTCAGAGCCATTTCGGCAAGCTGGGCACGATCGAGCTGTCGGCGGCCGAGGTGACGCGCGCAATCTTCTTTGCCGCCGCGATCATTGTGGCCGGGTTCCTGCCGCTGTTCACGCTGTCGGGGGTGGAGGGGCACATATTCGGGCCGATGGCGCGGACCTATGCCTATGCCATCGTCGGCGGGCTGATCGCGACCTTTACCATCGCCCCGGTGCTCTCGGCGCTGCTGCTGCGCGATCTGGAGGATGAGAGCGAGACGCCGCTGCTCAAGTGGCTGCACCGGATGTACGATCCGGCGATCCGTTTCGCACTGGCCAACCGCATTGTCACCCTTGGCGCGCTGGGCGTGCTGGTGGTGGCGGCGTTGATCGCGGTCAGCGGCCTAGGGCTGGAATTCCTGCCCAAGCTGGAGGAGGGCAATTTCTGGATCCGCGCCACGCTGCCGCCCTCGGTCAGCCTTGAGGAGGCCGATACCTATGTCAATCGGATGCGGCATATCATCATGCGCTACCCGGAGGTGGAGACCGTGGTGTCGCAGCTCGGGCGCGGCGACGACGGGACGGAGACCACGGGCTTTTTCAATGCCGAATTCTATGTGCCGCTGAAACCGGCCAGCCAATGGCCCGCCGGGGTCACCAAGGATAGCCTGACGAAACAGGTCAACACTGCTCTGGCGGCGCCGTTCCCCGGCATGGAGCTGGAATTCTCGCAGAATATCGAGGATAATGTCGAGGAGGCGGCCTCGGGCGTGAAGGGGCAGAATTCGGTCAAGCTCTATGGCGACGATCTGCATACGCTGGAGCAGACCGCCTACCGCATCAAGGCGATCATGGCCGGGGTGCGGGGGGTGACCGATCTGTCGGTGCTCGACTCGCTGGGCCAGCCGACCATCAATATCAAGGTCGACCGCGACAAGGCCGCGCAATACGGCCTGTCGCCCGGCGACGTAAACGCGGTGGTGCAGGCCGCGATCGGCGGGCAGAGCGCGGGCAATCTCTATGAATATGGCTCGGACCGTAATTTCCCGATCAATGTGCGGCTGGCCAGTCAGTACCGGCAGAGCATCGATGCGATACGCAACATTCCGGTGGCGATACCGGGGGGCGGGCCGGGGGCCAGCCAGGTGCCACTGTCGCAGGTGGCGGATGTCAGCCTCGTCTCGGGCTATTCCTTCATCTACCGTGAGAACCAGACGCGCTATATCCCGATCCGCTTTGCGGTACGCGGCCGCGATCTGGGCAGCGCCATTCTGGAGGCCAAGACCAAGATCGCGCGCGCGGTGCCGCTGCCGCCGGGTGCGCGGATGGAATGGACCGGCGAATTCGGCGAATTGCAGGCGGCGCTGGCCCGGCTGGAGCTGGTCGTGCCGCTGAGTTTTCTGGTGATCGGCTTTCTGCTTTACGCCAATTTCGGCTCGCTGCGCGACACGCTGCTGGTGGCCAGCGTGATCCCGATGGCGCTGATCGGCGGGATCTTTGCCCTGTTTCTGACCGGCACGGCGTTCAGCGTATCGGCGGCGATCGGCTTTATCGGGCTGTTCGGCATATCGGTGATGGGGGGCATATTGGTGCTGTCCTATTACAACCACCTGCTGGGCGCCGGGATGGAGCGCGAGCGGGCGGTGATCCATGCGGCGCGCGTTCAGTTTCGCCCGGTGATGATGACCTGCGTTGCGGCCTGTGTCGGGCTGATGCCGGCGGCCTTCTCCACCGGCATCGGCAGTCAGGTGCAAAAGCCGCTAGCGCTGGTCGTCGTGGGGGGGATATTCCTCGCGCCGCTGCTGATCCTGATCGTGCTGCCGGTGATGATCGACATGTTCTCGCAGCGGCAGACCACCGTGCTGGGTGAAGGCGAGGCGTGAGGCGCGGGGGCTGCCTGTTGGCGTTGACGCTGGTTCCGGCACTGGCGGCCTGTGCGGTGGGGCCGGATTTCCATACGCCGCCGGCGCCGGCCGTGTCCGTGTATACGCCCCAGCCGCTGGCGCCGGTGGCGGGGCAGAGCCTGGTGCCCGGCGTGGCCGTCGATCCGCGCTGGTGGCAGGGGTTCGCCTCGCCCGAGCTGAACGCGCTGATCGACCGCGCGCTGGCCGCCAACAGCGATCTGGCGGCGACGCGCGCCGCGCTCAAGGCTGCGCGCGAGGCGTGGCTGGCGCAGCGCGGCGTGCTGCTGCCGCAGGCGGAAGCATCCGCCGGGTCTAGCCGCAACCGGAGTTCGGCCTATATTTCCTCGGCGCCGGGCGATCCCGCGCTGGCCTACAGCTTGCAGACCGCACAGGTGACGGTGGGCTATACGCTCGATCTGTTCGGCGGCGGGCGGCGGCAGATCGAGGGCGCGCGGGCGCAATATATGGCAGCGCGCTATCAGAGCGAGGCCGCGCGCATCACCTTGATTAACAGCGTGGCGGTGGCCGCGTTTCAGGAGGCCGGTTTGCGCGCGCAAGTGGCGGCGCAGGCGCGTCTGGTGGCGATTGCGCGCGAGCAACTGGCGATCCTGCACCGGCAAATGGCGATGGGTCAGGTGGCGCGCTCCGATGTTCTGGCCGGAGAAGCCGTTCTGGAGCAGGCACAGGGCGGACTGTCGGCGCTGAGCAAGGCGCTGGCGTTCAGCCAGGATGGGCTGGCCTATCTGACCGGGCGGGCGCCGGGCGATGGCGTCGTGGCGGGCGTCGATCTGGCCCGGCTGGTGCTGCCGCGCGATCTGCCGCTCAGCCTGCCATCGGAACTGGTGCGCCAGCGGGCCGATGTGCGCGTGGCGGAGGAAAACCTCCATGCCGCCAGTGCTGCCGTCGGTGTGGCGGTCGCGGCGCGGCTGCCGGCGATTACCCTGGTGGCCAGCGCGGGGGGGTATAGTGATACTGGCATCAAAATAAATTCGTGACTACACCTGAGCGGAATTGGTTGGGCCTCCCGTTCCCGGCGAGGCTCAATAATCGTTAGGGTCAGCGTCCTTTAGGAAGCTCATTCCCGTAATCCGGG
>JANXUK010000124.1 GCA_025356275.1 Sphingomonadales bacterium
CGTCAGATCACCGAACTCAAAGTCCGCGCTGCAATCCTCAACCGCTTCTCGCAAATCGGCACACCGAATACCATCCGCGTCGCATAATAATATCAAATAATCAGCTCTTTACCCTCATACGGAGTTATGCAACAAAGCCCAATAGAGATGTGCTTAAGGAAAATGCCCGCTCCCGTCGAGGTCGAGAAAATAGAACGCTACAAGTCTCTGGACGGGAGCGAATTTCAAATCCGGCGCTGTACGTTTCGCCGCAGAGACTCTGGGTCATTCCGCGCCAAAATTAGTCAGTAAATGGAAACTTTTTCAGTCTCTTGAGGTACTGAACTGCCCCCCAATTCCTCGCAAACGCCCGGAACTGCGCACCTTTTTGCGAAGGTCTATAGCATTGAATATAAAGGGTAAACTGTCTGGAGGCCCGAGCCGGAATCGAACCGGCGTGCACGGATTTGCAGTCCGCTACGTAACCACTCCGCCATCGGGCCACCGGGCAGCTCAGGAAGGAGCGCCCCGTAACCGTTCAGGCGGGCGGGCGCAACGGTATTCGCGCATTCGGGCGCTTGCGCCGCTCTAAGCCCTTGCCGCCGGCGCATTGCGGGCATAGGTCACCGGGCGCAGGTTGACGGGGCCGCCGCCCGGTTCGCAAGCCGCGCCTGCACCGTCGCGACCGGCATCCCGGCGCTTGCCGAAGGATCGATCTGCCCCATGAAAACCCGCGCCGCTGTCGCATTTGTACCCAAGCAGAAACTCGAGATCGTCGAGTTGGATCTGGAGGGCCCCCGGGCGGGCGAGGTCCTGGTCGAGATCATGGCCACCGGCATCTGCCACACCGATGCCTATACGCTGGACGGCCTTGATTCGGAGGGCATC
The DNA here is from genome assembly GCA_025356275.1 of Sphingomonadales bacterium. Classification (GTDB taxonomy): domain Bacteria; phylum Pseudomonadota; class Alphaproteobacteria; order Sphingomonadales; family Sphingomonadaceae; genus Novosphingobium. Next base: position 868 of record JANXUK010000124.1, read on the forward strand.
TTCCCCAGCGTGCTGGGCCATGAAGGCGCCGGCATCGTCCGCGAAGCGGGCGCTGGTGTCACCAGCGTAAAGCCGGGCGATCACGTCATCCCGCTCTACACCCCCGAATGCCGGCAGTGCAAAAGCTGTCTCAGCGGCAAGACCAACCTGTGCACTGCGATCCGCGCCACACAGGGAAAGGGCGTGATGCCCGACGGCACCAGCCGCTTCAGCCACAAGGGCCAGCCGATCTTTCACTACATGGGCTGCTCCACGTTCAGCAATTTCACCGTCCTGCCCGAGATCGCATTGGCGAAAATCCGCGATGATGCCCCGTTCCAATCGAGCTGCTACATCGGCTGCGGCGTCACCACCGGGGTCGGCGCGGTGATCAACACCGCCAAGGTGCAGGTCGGCGACAATGTCGCGGTGTTCGGGCTTGGCGGAATTGGCCTCAACGTGATTCAGGGTGCCCGCCTGGCGGGCGCCGGCAAGATTGTCGGGGTAGACATCAACCCGGCCCGCGAGGAATGGGGCCGCCGGTTCGGGATGACCGATTTCCTCAACGCCAAGGGACTCAGCCGTGAAGACGTCGTCGCTGCCATTGTCGCGCTGACCGATGGTGGGGCGGATTATACCTTTGATGCCACGGGCAATACCGAGGTTATGCGCACCGCTCTGGAGGCGTGCCATCGCGGCTGGGGCACCAGCATTGTCATCGGCGTGGCCGAAGCCGGCAAGGAAATCGCCACCCGCCCGTTTCAGCTGGTCACCGGGCGCAACTGGCGCGGCACTGCGTTCGGCGGCGCCAAGGGCCGCACCGATGTCCCCAAGATCGTCGACATGTATATGACCGGCAAGATCGAGATTGATCCGATGATCACCCATGTCATGGGTCTGGAGGACATCAACACCGCCTTCGACCTGATGCACGCCGGCGAATCGATCCGCAGCGTCGTCGTATTCTGACCCGTGGCAGGAGCAGCCCGATGTTCACGCATACCGTCCTTGGCACCAATGATGTCGCGAAATCCTGCCGCTTTTACGATGCCGTGATGGGCGCGCTGGGGTATAGCGGGGTGGTTCTGCCGCATGGCAAAGTCTATTCCGATGGCACGTCCGGCCTGTTGGTGGCCACGCCGGCCAATGGCGAGCCGCATACCGTATCCAACGGCTATACGCTGGGGCTGAAAGCCAGTGATCGCGCGGTGGTCGATGCGTTCCACGCCGCCGGCCTTGCCCATGGCGGTACCGATGAAGGCGCGCCGGGGGTGCGACCGGGCTCTCCGGGCCAGATGTACGGCGCCTATTTACGCGATCTCGACGGTAACAAGATCTGCGCCTTCGCGCTTAACGCCGGCTGAGCGCGGGGCATGGAGGAGATCACACGCTGGGTCAGCCATGGCGGGGTGCAGGGAGTATACAGGCACGCCTCCGCCGCCACCGGCACGGAGATGCGCTTTTCGGTGTTCGTGCCCGCGCATGCGGCGGGGGCAAAGCTGCCGGTGCTGTGGTTCCTGTCGGGGCTGACCTGCACCCATGCCAATGTCACCGAGAAGGGCGAGTACCGCGCGGCCTGCGCCGAGGCGGGGGTGATCTTTGTCGCCCCCGATACGTCACCGCGCGGTGAAGGCGTGCCCGATGATGCCGCTTATGATTTTGGGCAGGGCGCCGGGTTTTACGTCGATGCCACGCAAATGCCCTGGGCGGCGAATTTCCAGATGCGGCGCTATATCGAGGAGGATTTGCCGGCATTGATCGCCGACCGCTTCCCCGCCGATATGGCGCGGCAGGGGATAACCGGGCATTCGATGGGCGGGCATGGGGCGCTGACCATCGGTCTGCGCGGGGCGGGGCGTTATCGCAGCGTCTCGGCCTTCGCGCCGATCGTCAGCCCGCTGCAATGCGCATGGGGCGAGAAGGCGCTGGGTGGCTATCTGGGAGCTAACCGCGCGCTATGGCGGCCATATGATGCCTGCGCCTTGATCGAGGATGGGGCGCGCCTGCCCGATCTGCTGGTCGATCAGGGCGACGCCGACGGGTTTCTGGCCGATCAGTTGAAGACCGGATTGCTGGCGCTGGCGTGCAAAAAGGCCGGGCAAAAAGCGACGATCCGGATGCAGCCGGGCTATGATCATTCCTATTATTTCATCTCCAGCTTTCTGGCCGAACACGTCCGCTGGCACGCCGCAAGGCTGAGTGCATGAGCGCCGCTTTGGCCCGGATTATCGCGGAGCACGCCGGTCTCGAAGGCCCGATGCTGCCGATCCTGCACGCGGTGCAGGCCGAGTTCGGCTGTGTCGATGCGGCGGCCGAGGCGGCAATCGCGCTGGCGCTCAACCTCAGCCGCGCCGAGGTGCATGGCGTGGTCAGTTTCTATCACGATTTCACCGCCAAACCCGATCCGCGCCCGCATGTGCAATTGTGCCGGGCCGAGGCGTGTCAGGCGCGTGGAGTGGAGGCGCTGGTGCCGGCGGCCAAAGCGGCGGCGGCTTCGCGTGTGCGGCTGAGCGCGGTCTATTGCCTCGGCCTGTGCAGCGCCGGGCCGGCGGCGCGGCTGGGCGATACGTTGCATGCGCGGCTGGACGCCGAGGCGCTGGCCCGGCTGATTGCGGCGGCATGACGGTCGTTCGGATCTCCGACGATGCGCTGGCGCTGGCCTGCGGTGCCGATGCGGTGGCGGCGGCGTTTGCGAAGGCCGGATGCGCGGTCGAACGTGTCTCCAGCTGGGGCATGCATTGGCTGGAGCCTTTGATCGAGATCGGCGGCACGGGATTTGGCTTCGCCACCCCCGATGATGTCGGCGCGATCCTGGCCGGAACCAGTGCCAAGGCCATCGGCGCCATCGCCGAACACCCCTTTATCGCCCGCCAGCACCGGCTGAGCTTTGCCCGCGCCGGCAAAACCCGCCCACTCAACCTTTCCGACTATGCCGCGACCGGTGGCTGGGCCGGACTCACCCGCGCCCGCTCGCTGCCGCCGGGCGATGTCGTGGACGCGGTCACTGCCTCCGGCCTGCGCGGCCGCGGCGGTGCGGGTTTCCCTGCCGGGATCAAATGGCGCACTGTGGCGCAGGCCGCTGGCCCGCGCAAATACGTCGTCTGCAACGCCGATGAAGGCGACAGCGGCACCTTCGCAGATCGCATGCTGATGGAGGGCGATCCGTTTCAGCTGCTCGAGGGCATGGCCATCGCGGCGCATGCGGTGGGGGCAGGGCAGGGCTACATTTATGTCCGCAGCGAATATCCGCACGCCATCGCCAAATTGCGCGCAGCCATCGCACTGGCCGCGCCGATCATCGCGCCGTTCCGCGTCGAGGTTCGCGTCGGTGCGGGGGCATATGTTTGCGGCGAGGAGACTTCGCTGCTGAACAGCCTGGAAGGAAAGCGCGGCGAGGTGCGGGCCAAGCCGCCGCTGCCGGCCATCGCCGGGCTGTTCGGATGCCCCACGGCGGTGAACAATGTGCTGACGCTGGCGGCGGTGCCGCATATCCTGAGCGCGGGCGGGGCAGGGGCCTATGCCGCGCTGGGGATGGAGCGGTCGCGGGGGACTATGCCGATCCAGCTGGCGGGGAATATCCGCCATGGTGGCCTGTTCGAGGCGCCTTTCGGCATCACGCTGGGCGAGCTGGTGCATGATATCGGCGGCGGCACCGCCTCGGGCCGCCCGGTCAAGGCGGTGCAGGTTGGCGGACCTTTGGGTGCCTATATCCCGCCGGAGCGTTTCGACCTGCGCTTCGATTATGAGGCCTATGCCGGGGCCGACGCGCTGATCGGCCATGGCGGGGTGGTGGTGTTCGATGAAAGTGCCGACATGCGCCAGATGGCGCGCTTTGCGATGGAATTTTGCGCGGCGGAAAGCTGCGGCAAATGCACACCCTGCCGGATCGGCTCCAAAAGGGGCGTGGAGCTGATCGACCGCATCGGCCGCCTCACCCCGGCGGATGCGGTGGCCACCCTGCCGCAAATGCGCAATGCCGCCAAGCTGCCCCGAACCCCGCAGGACGATCTGGCGCTGCTGGAGGATCTTTGCGAGGTGATGAAACTCGGCTCGCTCTGTGCGCTCGGCGGGTTTACACCCTATCCGGTGCTCAGTGCGTTGAAGCATTGGCCGGAGGATTTCACATGATGAGTCCGCCATGATTCTGGGATGCGTCCTCGCCGGCGGTCAGTCGAGCCGGTTCGGCAGCGACAAGGCGCTGGCCGAGCTGGCCGGGCAGACCTTGCTGGCTCGCAGTGTCGATGCGCTATCCGGGTGGTGCGAGCATGTGGTGGTGGTGGGCCGCATGGTGGCCCCTGCTCCGACTTTGCCCGATTGGCCCGGCCCCGATATGGGCCCGCTGGGGGGGCTTGCCGCCGCGCTGCATTTTTCGCGCGATGAGGGCTATGCGGCAGTGCTGAGCCTTGGCGTCGATGCCGCCGATCTGCCCGATGATCTGCCGCGCCTGCTCACCCCCGCGCCGGCATACCTTTCCACGCAGCCGGTGATCGGGCTGTGGCCGGCCAGCGCGCTGGAGCAGATCGAAGCGATCCTGAGCGGCGACGGGCGGCATTCGATGCTGGCCTTTGCCGAGGCGATCGGGGCAAGGGCCGTGCATCCCCCGCATGACCCCGCCAATATCAACACGCCCGCCGATCTGGCGGCGCTGGAGCGCCACTATGGCCTATGAACCGCAAGCCGATTTCGGCACTCCGCCCGCGCGATCGGACACCGAGGCCACCCTGATCATCGATGGTCGCGCCGTCACTGTGCCCGCCGGGACCAGCGTAATGCGCGCCGCCGCGCTCAGCGGGGGTGCCATCCCCAAGCTCTGTGCAACCGATAGCGTAGCGGCCTATGGCTCGTGCCGGCTGTGCCTGGTGGAGATCGCGGGGATGAAGGGCACGCCCGCCAGCTGCACCACGCCCGTCGGCGATGGCATGGTCGTTCACACCCAGACGCCCCGGCTGCAAAAGCTGCGCAAGAGTGTGATGGAGCTGTATATTTCCGACCACCCGCTCGATTGCCTGACGTGCAGCGCCAACAATGATTGCGAGCTGCAGGACCAGGCGGCCGGCGTCGGCTTGCGCGATGTGCGCTATGGTTATGGCGGGGCAAACCATCTGGCGGCGGAGGCGGACACCTCCAACCCCTATTTCGATTTTGATCCGGCCAAGTGCATCGTCTGCTCGCGCTGTGTGCGAGCCTGCGAGGAGGTGCAGGGGACCTTTGCGCTGACGTTGGACGGGCGCGGGTTCGATGCGAAGATCAGTGCGGGGCAGGCAGCGGACGATTTCCTGTCGTCCGAATGCGTCTCCTGCGGTGCTTGCGTTGCCGCGTGCCCCACCGCGACGTTGCAGGAAAAGGCGGTTATCGAAATCGGCAAGCCCGAGCGCAGCGTCATCACCACCTGCGCCTATTGCGGGGTCGGCTGTACGTTCCGGGCGGAAATGCGCGGCGAACAACTGGTGCGGATGGTGCCGTGGAAGGATGGCAAAGCCAACCACGGACATTCCTGTGTCAAGGGGCGCTTTGCCTGGGGCTATGCGATGCATCGGGACCGCATCACCCAGCCGATGATCCGCGACCACATTGATCAGCCGTGGCGCGTGGTCGGCTGGGACGAGGCGCTGGGCTTTGCTGCCGCGCGGCTGACCGCCATCAAGGCGGAACATGGCGCGCGGGCGCTGGGCGGGATTACGTCGAGCCGCTGCACCAATGAGGAAACCTTTCTGGTCCAGAAGCTGGTGCGCGCCGGTTTTGGCACCAACAATGTCGATACTTGCGCGCGGGTGTGCCATTCGCCCACCGGCTACGGCCTCAAGGCCACCTTCGGCACCAGCGCCGGCACGCAGGATTTCGACAGCGTGATGGACGCCGACGTGATGCTGGTGATCGGCGCCAACCCCACCGATGCGCATCCGGTGTTTGCTAGCGCTATGAAGCGGCGTTTGCGCGAAGGTGCTCAGCTGATCGTCATCGACCCGCGCCGCATCGATCTGGTGCGGATGCCGCATGTGGCGGCAGCGCATCATCTGGCGCTGCAACCGGGGACCAATGTGGCGGTGCTGACCGCGATGGCGCATGTGATCGTGAACGAGGGGCTGGCCGACGAAGCGTTCATCCGCGAGCGCTGCGACTGGGACGAATATCAGGACTGGGCCCGCTTCGTCTGCGATGCGCGGCACAGCCCCGAGGTTCTGGAACCCGTCACCCGCGTCCCCGCCGCCGATCTGCGCGCCGCCGCGCGGCTCTATGCCGAGGCCCGCAACGCCGCAATCTATTACGGGCTGGGCGTGACCGAGCATTCGCAGGGCTCCTCCACCGTGATGGCGATCGCCAATCTGGCGATGGTGACCGGCAATATCGGACGGTCCGGCGTCGGCGTGAACCCCCTGCGCGGCCAGAACAACGTGCAGGGCGCCTGCGATATGGGCAGTTTCCCGCATGAGCTGCCGGGCTATCGCCATATCTCGGACGGGGCGACCCGCGCGCTGTTCGAGGCGGATTGGGGCGTGACCCTGGATGCGGAGCCCGGCCTGCGGATCCCCAACATGCTCGATGCCGCGCTGGATGGTTCGTTCCGCGCGCTGTATATTCAGGGCGAGGATATCCTCCAGTCCGACCCCAACACGCATCATGTCGCGGCCGGGCTGAAGGCGATGGACTGCGTCATCGTCCACGACCTGTTCCTCAACGAGACTGCCGATTACGCGCATGTCTTCCTGCCGGGCAGCACGTTTCTGGAGAAGACCGGCACCTTCACCAACGCCGAGCGCCGCATCCAGATGGTGCGCAAGGTGATGGAGCCGGCGAACGGACTTGAGGACTGGCAGGTGACGCAGGCGCTGGCCAATGCGATGGGGCTGGGCTGGGATTACACCGATGCTGCGCAGATCATGGATGAGGTCGCGCGCCTGACGCCCAGCTTTGCCGGGGTCAGCCATGCCGCGCTCGATGCCGCCGGGTCGCTGCAATGGCCCGTCAACGCCGATGCGCCCAATGGTTCGCCGATCATGCATGTGAATGGCTTCGCGCGCGGCCCCAATGGTAAGGGCAAATTCGTCGTGACCGATTACGTCCCCACGGATGAGCGTACCGGGCCGCGATTCCCGCTGCTCCTCACCACCGGGCGCATCCTCAGCCAGTATAATGTCGGCGCGCAGACGCGGCGCACCGCCAATGTGGTGTGGCATGAGGAGGACCGGCTGGAGATCCACCTCACCGATGCGGAAAATCGCGGGCTGAACGACGGCGATTGGGTCCGCCTCGCCAGCCGCACCGGGGCGACCACTTTGCGCGCCATGGTGACCGATCGGGTCGCGCCGGGCGTCGTCTATACCACCTTCCACCACCCAGCGACGCAGGCCAATGTCGTGACCACCGAGTTCAGCGACTGGGCCACCAACTGCCCCGAATACAAAGTGACCGCGGTTGAGATCAGCCCCAGCAACGGGCCGAGCGAGTGGCAGGCAGATTACGCCGCGCATTCCCGGCAGGCGCGGCGCATTGTGACGGAACCGGCCGCATAATGGACGCCGCGCACCTCGCCACTATGGCCAACCAGATTGCGCGCAATTTCGCGGTACAGGGCGATGCCGCCGCGATTGCCGCCACGGTGGAGCATATCACCGATTTCTGGGAGCCAAGGATGAAAGCCGCGCTGTTCGCCAGCGACCAGACCGCGTTGAGCCCGATTGCGCGGGCGGCGGTGGCGCGGTTGGCCGGGGGCTAGAGCATCGTGCCAAAAAGTGAGTGCCGGTTTTTGGCAATAAATCACGCGAAAACAAAGGCTCTAGCTACGGGTCGATAAAGGCGCCGTCGCGCTTTTCCATGCCGCTGCGCACCGCCTCGATCTGATTGGCGCTGCCGAGCAAACCGCCCTGCAACCGGCTTTCGTCCAGCAAAATAGCGTCGAAACCGAGGTCGGGAGCAGCATTGAACAGCTGTTTCGCGGCGCGCACCGCATGCGGATTGGCGGCGGCGATGGTGGCGGCCAGCGCATGCGCCTCGGCCAGTGGATCGTCGGCGGTGCGCGTGACAAAGCCCGTCGCGGCACCCTCGGTGCCCGAAAACGCGCGTGCGCTATAGGTCAGCTCGCGCAGCACGTCCTCGCGCACGCGCCCGCGCCACAGCGCAAACCCGCCCATGTCGGGGATGATGCCCCATTTCATCTCCATCACCGCCAGCCGTGCATCAGGCGCTGCGATACGGATGTCGGCACCAGCCGCGATCTGGAGGCCGCCGCCAAAGCACACGCCATGCACCGCCGCGATCACCGGCACCGGCAGCGCTCGCCACGTCAGGGCGACCTGCTGAAACCGATTGGCATTGCCATGGCTGCGCGCCATCAGGTCGATCGTGGCCAGGCTGACCGGGTCGCCCATGCTGACCAGATCGAGCCCGGCGCAAAACCCGCGTCCCTCGCCGTGCAGCACAACCGCGCGCAGCCTCGGCATCGCATGCAGCACGGCGCCGGCGGCGATCAGCCCGTCCATCATCGCCGTGTCGAGCGCGTTTAGCTTGTCACCGCGCGCCATCCGCACATCGGCGACGCCGCCCGCAACCGACATCGCGACCCGTCCATGAAAATTCGATTCTTCCGCGCTCATGCCTGCTCCCGCCGCGTGATGATCCGGCGATCATCGCGTGCGCGCGCGGTTTCGTCCAGTGCGTGCCCACGCCGCATCGCCGCCGACGGCATCGGCGCGAGGAAATAGCCGCCCGACGGCGCGGTCTGCACCACCGCATTGATCCCCGCCAGCGCCAGCTTGGTGCGCAGCCGGCTGGCATGTACGGCGATGCTGTTGGTCTCGGGCGTAAAGCGGAGCTGCCAGACATCGCGGAGCAGCGCGGTCTTGCCGACAATCTCGCCTGGGCGCTCCATCAGCCGCCACAGCAGCGCGAATTCACGCGGATGCAGCCCCCAGCGCCCGTGCGCCGGCAAAGCCCTCACGGGCCACCAGATCGAGTCGCAGGCTGCCATGACGGCGCACTGGCGCGATGGCATCGGCGGCAGTCGCCAGTCGCCGCGCGCGCGCCGCCAGCTCGCCCAGCGTGAAATCGGCGCCCAGCACCTCGCCAAAGCCCAGCCTCAGCAGGCCGGAACGTTCGGCGGCGGCGGTGATGCCGGTGATGACCAGCCAGCGGCGGGCCAGTGGAATTTCGCTGGCAAACATCAGATCGGGCCGCATTTGCCGCGCCACCTGCCGCTGGGCGACCAGCCAGTCGCGGTCCGCAAAGGCCGGGCACGGCGGCGTTAGCAGGTCATGCGGTGCCATATCAGATGCAGCCAGATCGGATGCGTTCCGAGAGACGGCCAGCGGCTCCGGCACGACCAGCCGCCACCCGCGCAGCCGCAGGTCAATCGCCACGGAATCGCCCCGGCGCCAAGCCAGCGCAACCGCCGCATGACCCAAATCACCCTATCCCGCGAAAACGGGACCCCTGTTTGGGAGTATGGGTGCAATCCCTGACCTCAGGGTTCGTCAGCATGGTAACCCCGGAGGATTAACCGTCAGCCGAACGGAACCCGCTTTCAATACGGGGAACTACGCGAAGCTGGACGAAGCAGTGTTAACGCCCATGGTGGACAGATAGCGTTTGATGTTGCGCGCCGCCTGCCTGAGCCGCTGTTCGTTTTCGACCAGAGCGATGCGGACGAAGCCTTCGCCATCCTCGCCGTAACCCACGCCTGGCGCCACCGCGACATCGGCGTGGATCAGCAATTGCTTGCAAAACTCCAGACTGCCCATCGATGTCAGCGCCGGGGGCAATGGCGCCCAAGCGAACATCGAGGCGCGGGGGGAAGGGATTTCCCAACCGGCGCGGGCGAAGCTTTCCACCAGCACGTCGCGGCGTTTCTGATACAGGGCGCGGTTCTTTTCCACAATGTCCTGCGGGCCGTTCAGCGCGGCGCAGGCGGCGGCCTGGATCGGTGTAAAGGCGCCGTAGTCGAGATAGCTCTTCACCCGGGTCAGCGCCGCGATCAGTCGCTTGTTGCCCACCGCAAAACCGACACGCCAGCCGGCCATGCTGAAGGTCTTGGACATCGAGGTGAATTCCACCGCGACATCCTTGGCGCCGGGCACCTGCAGGATCGAGGGGGTGGGGACGCCGTCGTAATACAGCTCCGAATAGGCGAGATCCGACAGGACCCACACATGGTTCTCTTTTGCCCATGCCACCAGCCGTTCATAAAACGCCAGATCGACCGTCTCGGCGGTGGGATTCGACGGGTAATTGACGATCAGGATCGACGGGCGCGGCACGGTGAAAGCCATCGCGCGGTCAAGCGCGCGCCAGTAATCCTCGTTCGGCGTGGTCGGTACCGAGCGGATGGTGGCACCGGCAATGATGAAGCCGAACGTGTGGATCGGATAGGACGGGTTGGGGGCCAGCACGACATCGCCCGGCGCGGTCATCGCGGTGGCCATGCTGGCCAGACCCTCTTTGGAGCCCATGGTCATCACCACCTCGGTCTCGGGATCGACATCGACCCCCCAGCGCCGGGCGTAATAATTGGCCTGCGCCTTGCGCACGCCCGGAATGCCCTTGGACGCGGAATAGCCATGCGCCGACGGCTTCATCGCCACCTCGCACAGCTTGTCGATCACATGCTGGGGCGGGGGCAGGTCGGGATTGCCCATGCCCAGATCGATGATGTCCTTGCCCTCGGCACGGGCCGCCGCGCGCATGCCGTTGACTTCGGCGATGACGTAGGGCGGCAGGCGCTTCATGCGGTAGAACTCTTCGGACATGGTCTCGGGTATTTCCTCGGGGGCTGCGGCGACAATGTCGCATAAAAGCCTGTAGTCCCCAAAACCGGCGCTGGCAAACGGGGGATGCGGCGCGCTATAACAGGCGGGCTGATAGCGGGTGGACAGGCGTGGGAGAGCAAATGATGGCTGAGAAAACCTCCGGCCCCGACAAGGTTTCGGGCGCCTCCGATCCGCTGACCGATTGGCTGCGGATGCCCGCCGAGTGGGCGCAGACCATGATCGGGCAGATGCTGCCGCAGGTCACGGTGCCCTCGACCGATCCCGCCGATGCCGCGCATTGGGCCGAGGTGGCGGGCAAGTTGCAGGCGATGTGGCTGGGCTATCAGACCGAGGCGGCGATGAAGTTGGCCGGTGACGCGGCGGACAAGATCGCGGCGCGCGCGACACCGGCGAGCGAATGGATGGGCATGCTGGAGGGCTGGCAAAGCTCGTTCGCCCAGACACCCTTTGCCTCCGTTCCGTTTGCTCAGGCCCCGGCGCAGCAGAAGCTGTGGGATGATGGCATGGCGTTCTGGCAGGGGGTGCTGGGGCAATATGGCATCGGGCCAGAGGGTACGGCGGCGGCGGTTTCGGCAGCATCGGCCGCGCTCCAGCCCGAGACGCGCCCAGATAAGCGCCCAGACAAACGCTTTGCCGCGGCGCAGTGGCGCGAGCAGCCGTTCTATGCGATGATCCACCAGACCTATGTGATGCTGGCAGATCAGATGATCGCCATGGCCGACAGCGCCGCCGCCGCCGATCCCGAAAAGGCCGAGCAATTGCGCTTTGCCACGCGCGCCCTGGTCGATGCGCTGAGCCCCGATCACTTCCCGCTGACCAATCCACTGGTGATCGAGCGGGCGATGGAAACGCGCGGCACCAGCCTGCTGAGCGGGATGGAGCATCTGATCACCGACCTGCGGCGCGGCCAGCTGACCCATACCGACCCCGAGGCGTTCACCGTGGGTGAGAACATCGCGATCACCCCGGGCAAGGTCGTGCATGAAACCCCGCTCTATCAGCTGATCCAGTATACTCCCACCACCGACAACGTGCTGGCGGTGCCGCTGGTGATCTTTCCGCCGTGGATCAACCGGTTCTACATCCTCGATCTCAACCCCAAGAAAAGCTTCGTGCGATGGGCGGTGGCGCAGGGGATCAGCACTTTCATGGTCTCGTGGAAATCGGCCGATGCCAGCATGGCTGACGTTGTATGGGACGATTATATCGCCGCTCAGATCGAGGCGATTGAAGTGGTGCGCGCACGGCTGGAAGTGCCTGCGATCCACACCATCGGTTATTGCGTGGCGGGCACCACGCTGGCCGCGACGCTGGCGGTCCTGGCGGCGCGAGGGCAGGCGGACAAAGTGGCCAGCGCCACCTTCTTCACCGCGCAGGTCGATTTCGCCGAGGCGGGCGAGTTGATGCATTTCATCGATGACCAACAGATCGCGGCGCTCGATGCGCTGGCGCCGGAGGGGTATCTGGATGGGCGCTACATGGCGGCGGCGTTCAACCTGTTGCGCGGCAATGATCTGATCTGGTCCTACGTAGTCAACAATTACCTGCTGGGGATGGAGTATCAGCCGTTCGACCTGCTCCACTGGAACGGTGACACCACCAATCTGCCGGCGAAGTGGCATGGCGCTTATCTGCGCGATCTATACCGCGACAATCTGCTGGTGCAGCCGGGCCGGCTGAGCGCGGGGGGTACGCCGATCGACCTGACCGCGATCACCACGCCTTGCTTCATTCAGGCCGGGCGCGAAGACCATATCGCCCCGCCCGGCAGTGTGTGGCAGCTGACGCGGCATTTGGCGGGCCCTTGGCAATTCGTGCTGGCCGGGTCGGGGCATATTGCGGGCGTGGTCAACCCGCCCGAGGCCGGCAAATACCAGTACTGGACCAATCCGGCGCCGGGCGAGACGCTGGACGATTACATCGATGGCGCGGAGGAGCACAAGGGCAGCTGGTGGCCGCATTGGCGGGAATGGCTGCGCGGGATCGATCCGCGCGAAGTTGCGGCGGCCGGCCATCGGGTGCCCGGCGGGCAAGGCGACACGGTGATCGAGGATGCACCGGGACGCTATGTGCGGATGCGGTGAATTGCCAAAATGCTGCACTGCACAAAATTAGGTTGACTCGGGCAGGCGGCGTATTTATTGTGCACTGCAGCAAAGGCCATTGGGTGCCTCCGCTGGCAGGAACGCACCTCAATGGTCGACGAATTTGAAGCAGACGTGATCCCCGCTCCGATGGTTGCGGTAGAGGTTGTCGCCGCGCCCGAAGTTCCGGCCTCCGTCGAAGTTGCGCCCCAGCCCGCTGCGCCCCAGCCCGTTGCGCCCCAGGCCGCTGCGTTCGCACCCAAGCCTGCCGCCCGCCGTGGCCGTCCCCCGAAGGTCATCGCCGAGGTCGCGGCCTCCGTCGCGCCGCCGGTTAAGGCCGCCAAGGCCAAGTTGGCGCCGGCCAAGGCTCCGAAGGCTAAGGTTTCCAATGCCAATGCCAAAATCATCAAGCTGAACACTGTGAAGCCCAAGCTCGTCGAGCCCAAAATCGTCAAAGCCAAGCCGGCGGCGCTCATTGCCGCCGTGCCCAAGCCGACGACAATAAAAGCCAAATCGGCTGCTCCCAAGACCAAGCCAATTACCCCCATTTCCGCTCCCATTTCTCCGTCCGCCACCACCTTTCTCAAGGAATTTACCATGACCACGTTCCCCAGCTTCGACCTCACCACCATCAAGACCGCTTTCACCGATATGCAGGACAAGGCCAAGGCGGCTTATGAGAAGAACACCGCCAGCTTTGCCAATTTTGGCGAATATGGCGATTTCGCCAAGGGCAACGTCGAAGCCATGGTCGAGGCCGGCAAGATCCTGGCTTCGGGCCTGCAGTCGATGGGTTCGGGCATAGTTGCCGACGGTCGCGGCGCTTTCGAGGCGCTGACCGCCGAAGCCAAGGACGTTGCCGCCGTCAAGTCGCCGACCGACTTCTTCAAGCTGCAAGGCGAGCTGGCTACCAAGCATTTCGATGCGATGGTTGCCTTCGGTTCGAAGCAGAGCGATGCCATGATGAAGCTGGCCGGTGAAGTTGCCGCGCCGATCTCGGGCCGGGTCAGCATCGCCGTCGAGAAGGCCAAGATCGCCGCCTGATAGCACGATCTCGCGCAATTGAGGCCCCGCCGGTGCCGCGTATCGCGCGCACCGGCGGGGCTTTGCGTTTGCGGCAACGCGGCACCTTGTCCTTGCCCCCCAAAATGCGGTATCCGGCGGCGATGTCGATAATCGAAAACATACAGTCTGACCCCATGAACGCCGTGCCGACGCCTATGCCCATCACCGCCACCGATCCCGACAAGCATGACGGCGAGGATGGCGGCGGGCACGGCGGCGGTCAGCTGGGCGTCGCCACCAAGACCCGCGCCAAGGCCAAGAAGCCGGGGCAGTTCAAGGTGCTGATGCTGAATGACGATTACACCCCGATGGAATTCGTGGTGATCGTGCTCAAGCGGTTTTTCGGCATGGACATAGAGGCCGCGACGCGGGTGATGCTGCATGTGCACCAACGCGGCGTCGGAGTTTGTGGTACGTTTCCGTATGAAATCGCCGAGACCAAGGTCAATCAGGTCATGGATTTCGCCCGAGAGAACCAGCATCCGCTGCAATGCACGCTGGAGAAGGCGTGACCCCGGTGGGGCGCGCCGGACCTTAGACCTTGCGATTTTTCACCGCCATCGACCGCTATATCCTGCGCCTGACGCTGGTGCCGATGTTTGCGGTGTTCCTGTTGGCGGCGTCTTTGCTGATCCTCGACAAGATGCTCAAACTGTTCGATTTTGTCGCGACGGAGGGTGGCCCGGTCGGTGTCGTGTTCCGGATGCTGGCCAATCTGCTGCCCGAATATGCCAGCCTGGCGATTCCGCTGGGGCTGATGTTGGGTACGCTATGGGCGTTCCGGGGCCTGGCGGTAACCAGCCAGCTCGATGCGCTGCGAGCGGTGGGGCTCAGCTATACGCGGCTGTTGCGCGTGCCTTATATGATCGCGGGCGTGCTGATGGCGCTCAATCTGGCGATCGTCGGCTATGTTCAGCCGCTGTCGCGCTATTACTATGAGCGGCTGGATTTCGAACTGCGCTCGGGCGCGCTGGGCGCATCGATCAAGGTGGGGGAATTCACGACGCTGAAGAACCGCACTTCACTGCGGATCGAACAGAGCCGCGATGAGGGGCGTGAGCTGATGGGCATCTTCGCCCGCGTGCTGGAAAGCAACGGCGAGGTCCTGTCGATCAGCGCGCGGCGCGGGCGGTTTCTGGCCCTACGGGAGAATCCGGATACGGTGATCCTGCGGCTGACCGACGGCCAGATCATTCAGGACCCCAAAAACAGCTCGCCGCGCCTGCTCAGCTTCTCACAGCACGATCTGCCGATCGACCTGCCCGCGCTGGAGAAATTCCGGCGGCGTGGGGGGGGGGAGCGTGAGTATTTTCTTCCCGAACTGCTGCGCATCGGCTGGGCCAAGGATACGTCGTTCAAGGACCGCGCGGTGGTGCGCGCCAGCCTCAATTACCGGCTGGCGGAGGTGTTTATGATCCTGATGCTGCCGCTGCTGTCGGTGGCGCTGGCGGTGCCGCCCAAGCGCTCGACCTCGTCGCTGGGTGTGTTCGAGTCGTTTGTGATGGTGGTGGCCTATCACAAGGTCAACGAATACGGGCAATCGGTGGCGGCGCTGGGCCGGATCGATCCGGCGCTGGCGTTGTGGCTGCCGTTTGCGATTTTCGCCTGCATCATCGGCTGGATGTATTGGCGCATCGCCTATGTTCCGGGCGGTCAGCCGATTGGCGCGCTGGAACGGGTTGCCGGGCTGGCGGCGCGGCGGCTGGGCACGCTGGTCGGCCGGCGCGGCGCCGATGGGCGGCGCGTCGACAAGGCTTTGGCGGCGACTCAGACGCAAGCGGGCACATAGGGCTATGCAGTTCGAATTTTTCCCCTCGCGCACGCTGACGCTCTATCTGGCGAGGCTGTTTATCACGCGGATATTGGGCGTGCTGGTGCTGCTTGTGCTGGTGCTGCAATTGCTCGATCTGCTGGGCGAGTCGGGGCGCATTCTGGCGTGGCCGGGCAATGGCCAGGCGCAGGTGCTGACCTATGTGTCGCTGCGTACGCCGCAGCTGATCGCGCGGTTCCTGCCCTATTCGGTGCTGCTGGCGACGATGTTCACTTTCTTCCCGCTCAACCAGAACAGCGAGATTATCGCGATGCGCGCCGGCGGGCTTTCGGCGCATCAGATCCTGGCGCCGATGCTGCTCACCGCCGCGCTGGTCGCGATGGTCAGCTTTGGGTTTAACGAAGGCGTCGTCACCCACGCCACCGCGCGGCTGCAGGCGTGGCAGGACGTTAAATACGGCCCGATCGCGCCCGACAATGGCACGCGCAGCAGCGTCTATGTATCCGACGGGCCGGACATCCTGTTCGCGGCACAGGTTTCGGGCAGCGGCGCGGCGATGCGGATGGATGACGTCACGCTGTTCCGCCGCGATGCGCAGGATATGATCACCGCGCAGATCCGCGCCCCCCATGCCACATTTGCGACGCCCGGCTGGCGGATGGACGCCCCGGTCGAGTTCGATGTGGCGGGCACCAAGCGGCGCGCGCTGGCCCCGCTGGTGGTGGCGCCCGGCGTCACTCCGGGCGAGGTGGAGATCAGCGCGGTCAATGCCGATGGGCTGAACCTGGTGGCGCTGTCCCGCGCGATCACCGCGATGAAGGCCAGCGGGCGCCGCACCGCCGAGCTGGAGGGCAAGTGGTGGCACAAGCTGTCGGGGCCACTGTCGTCCATCCTGATGCCGCTGCTGGGCGGGGTTGCGGCGTTTGGGCTGGCACGGTCGGGGCAATTGCTGGTGCGCGCCGGCATAGGTATGGCGCTGGGCTTCACCTATTTCGTGGTCGACAATGCCGCGCTGGCGATGGGCAATTTCGGGGGCTACCCGCCGTTGATCGCGGCGTGGGCGCCCTTCGTGCTGTTCCTGCTGGTGGGCGAGACGGTGCTTATTCGGACGGAAGAGTAATTTCGGTTTCAACCAGCGCCACGGTCAGCGCACCGCTGCGCATCCAGTGCAGCACCGGCACCACCAGCAACACGCAGGCGCCCAGGCTGAGCGCGGCATCCACGGCGAACGCCCCGCTCACCCCGTGCCACGCATACCCCCGGCCATCCAGCGCCTGCATATAAGCGTAAGGCACCACCGCCGAAGTGCTGAGCAGCCCGAACTGAGTTGAGGCAAGCGGGCTGCCCGGCGCGATCGATCGGAACATGATGGCGTTTTGCGCCACCTGCGCGATGGTCTGGGCCGCGTTTTCCCCGCAAACCGCAATCACATACACCACCGGCGTAAAGGGCATCGCCAACAGCGACAGGGTGAAGGCTGCGCCGATGCTGCCCACCGCCAGATACATCAGCGGCGCCGGCAGAAATTTCAGCACCGGCTTGATCAGCATCGCGGTGACAAAGCCGACCACCGTTGCGCCCACGCCATTGGCAATGTCGACCACGCCGGGCGAGGCGTGAAAATCCTTGCCGACCCCGCCGAAAAAATTGGTGAGGGTAAAGGCCGCGCAGGGCAGCACGAACATCAGCAGAATCCGCAAGACCGGCGCCTGACGTACCAGTTTGGTCACATCGCGGCCCAGATTGCCGAAGCTCTCGCGCATCGCCTTGCGCCCGGCGTCGGGCGGCGGCAGCGCCAGCAGAAAGGCCAGCGGGACCAGCGTTACCGCTGCTACGATAACCGCGCCCAACAGCGGCGGTGCGTGCGTCAGCAACCAGAACTGACTGATCGCGCCAATGCCGAAGCCGCCGCTATTGCCCACGCCGAACCACACGCCGATGGTCTCCTTCGAGCCCTGCGGCAGCGTCGCCCCCAACCATCCCCCGATCGCGCTGTTATAGAGCGACAGGCTCAGCGCCGCGCCCGCTACCAGCGGGGCAAATGCCGCGCTGGTAGCGGGGATGGTTAACACCAGAAACACCAGCAGCGCGGACAGAACCGCAAGCCCTACCGACCATTGCCGCCGGTTGATCGATGTATCCAACAGCGGAGCCAGAACGAAGGTCGCCAGTGCTACGGACAGCGCCAGCGCGGTGAGATTGGCGATCTCGGGCTCGGGCACGCCGCGCGCCGCCAGCATCTGCGGCACCGTAACCAGCACCACCGCATAGCCAAAGCCATAGACCATATTGGCCAGCCCCATCATCCAGACCAGACGCGGCGGGGCGGGTTCGGGCGCGGCGACGGTGCTGGGGTCCATTTTGTGTGCCTCCGCTGGGGTTTGGGGCAGCATAGGGGCAGTGGTGAAGCGGTCAATCGGCGCGGTGCCGCAATGCTGCCGCATTATCGGCGTTAGGAGCCACGGGCCGGATCATTCCGATGGCGGTCCAATTCATCGCAGGCTAAGACGCCGGGGACCAAGGCCGGCGCGGCAACACAGGACAGATACCGTGGCAACACAATCTACCCCGCTATCGGCGACACAATTATCGAACACCGCGCAATCGGGCGCCCCCGGTGCGGCGCGGCTGCCGTTCTGGAAGCGGTCGCATTACCTTGACCGGATGACCCTGCGCCAGCTGATCTACGCGTATTTTCAGCATTATACGATTGTGGCTTATCTGGTGGTAGCAGGGGCCGCGCTGGTGGTGACGGGGCTGTATCCGCCGGCCTTGCCGCGCGGCGGTGCGGCGATCGTGGCGGCGCTGGTGGTCTATCCGCTGGTGTGGCACCTTCTGCACCAATATGTGTTGCACGGCCGCTGGATGTGGCGGCACAAGGCGCTGGCCAGCACCTGGAAGCGCATCCACTATGACCACCATCAGGACCCCAACCATCTGGAGGTGCTGTTCGGCGCGTTGCACACCACGCTGCCGACGATATTCCTTGCCACCGCGCCGGTGGGCTGGGTAATTGGCGGCGGCTTTGGCCTGACCGGGCCGGGGCATCTGGGCGGTGCGGCGCTGGCGTTTGCGACCGGCGTGCTGACCACCTGCTACTACGAATTCATGCATTGCATTCAGCATCTGGCGTTCAAGCCGAAGTGGAAATGGGTGCAGTTCCAGAAGGCGCGCCACATCGAGCATCATTATTTCGATGAGGACGGCAATTACGGCATCACCAATTACGTGTTCGACCGTATCCTGCGCACCTATTACGAAAAGAAGGACCGCCCGGTTCGCAGTGAAACCGTCTTCAACCTCGGCTATACCGAGGCGGTGGCGGTCGATTATCCGTGGGTCAAGGATCTGTCGGGCGGTATCGCCAGCGGTCACCCACGCCGCCGCGCGATGGGCAAAACCCAGGGCGGAGAGACCCAGGCATGAGC
Source organism: Sphingomonadales bacterium (assembly GCA_025356275.1). Classification (GTDB taxonomy): domain Bacteria; phylum Pseudomonadota; class Alphaproteobacteria; order Sphingomonadales; family Sphingomonadaceae; genus Novosphingobium. Next base: position 19,955 of record JANXUK010000124.1, read on the forward strand.
GCCATCACCATCACCCCAGTAACCATCACCCCAGTAACCATCAGCCCCGTGACTACTAGGGCCGAACGCGGCGAATGGGTCGATTTCGTCTATGCGGCCAATGCCGGCGATCCCAATTTCGTGCCGCAATTGCGCTCCGAGGAGATGGAGAAGGTGTCGCCCGGCGGCAATCCTTTCTTCGAACACGCGCGCTGCGAGCTGATGCTGGCGCGCGATGGCACGGGCAAGATCGTCGGGCGCATATCGGCGCATATCGACGAGCTGGCGCTGACCCAGCCGACCGAGCAGGGCATGGGGCCGGGCACCGGCAATTGGGGCTGTCTGGAGGCCGATAGCGAGGCCATCGCCGGCGCGCTGATCCATGCTGCCGAGCAATGGCTGCGCGGGCAAGGCATGGCCCGGGTGCTGGCGCCGATGAGCCTTTCGGTGTGGGAGGAGCCCGGCCTGCTGATCATGGGCCACGATCATCCGCCGACGGTGATGATGGGGCATGACAGCCCCAAGATGCAGCCGTGGATCGAGGCGCTGGGCTATGCGCCGGCCAAGAAGCTCGTCACCTACGAGCTGGACATCACCAAGCAGTTCCCGCCGCTGATCCAGCGCATCATTGCCTCGGGGCGCAAGAACCCGCGCATCAACGTGCGCGGCGTCGATCTGGCAAAGTTCGACAGCGAGGCGGCGATCATCCTCGATATTCTCAACGACGCGTGGTCCGACAATTGGGGCTTCGTGCCGATAACCGACAGCGAGGTGGCCTATACCGCGCGCAAGCTCAAGCCGCTGGTCAAGGCCGATCTGGTGCAGATTGCCGAGCTGGACGGGGTGCCGGTGGCGTTCATGATGACGCTCCCCGATTTCAACGAGGTTCAGAAGCGCGCCAATGGCAAATACGGCAAGCCGCTGATCGGCTATATCAAGCTGGGTCTGTGGCTGTGGCGGACGCGGGTGCGCACGATGCGGGTGCCGCTGATGGGCGTGCGCAAGACGCTGCAATCGAGCCGGATGGCCAGCCAGCTGGCCTTTATGATGATTGAGAATATCCGCACCAATGCGGTGGCCAATTACGGGTCCAGCCGGGGCGAGATCGGCTGGATTCTTGAGGATAATCAGGGAATGAACTCCATCGCCCGCGAAATCCACAGCCGGGTGAACAAGGAATATATGATCTACGCCAAGGCGCTGTGAGGCGCCGTCGCGCGTCCCGCAGTGGGACGTTGTGGCGCCCATAATAGGGTTACCCGCGTTGACTTGGGACGGCCGGGTGGATCACTGGCGCGATGCACACACCCCATATCAGCGAGCCCGGAATGCGCGTCCTCAGTCTGGGACAATGGCGCGGGCGATTGGCGCGGCTCTCGATACAGGCGGCCAGCGCCGAGGCCGAAGAGGGCGCGCGGTGGCTGCGCTCGGCGGCGATTCTGCTGGCGCTGGCCCCGACTGGCGGCGCGGCGGCCCCGGGCGGCATTGCCGGCAGCGCGATCGAAGCGATGATCCGGGCGGGTGCGTCAGACAGCGCGGCGCTGGCATTGGTGCCGGCGGGCACCAGCTTCATGCTGTCCAGCGCGGGCGATGACCAGTTCCTCGCGACGGTGCTGATGCCCGGCGAGGATGAGGAAGTTTCGGCGCGCGGCGCCAGCCTGGCCCTGGCGCTGATCGCGGCACTGGCCGGCGCTTTGGCAGGGCCCGACTTCGATGACGATCTTGAGCGTGAATTTGCGGGCGAATGCGATGCCGGCGTTGATACCAGCTACGCTGGCAGCGGTGCGAATGATGTCGCAGGTCCATCGGTGGCGGCGGCGCTGCGCAATATGCTAACTCCGCGCTGGATGAACTAGTGGTTCGTTTCCGACATTTGCATCCCTTTCGGCAAGGGCAGAGGCAAATGTCGGAAACATCAGAACCACTAGATATTATATTGTTTCTAGTGGATTTTATGATTTTGACATTCGAAAGCACTCTTTGCCGCAAGCGGGACTCGAATGTCAAAATCAATCCACTAGTGGTTCGTTTCCGACATTTGACACCTGTCGGAGAGGACGCGCACAAATGTCCGAACCTTCTCGGACCGCTGGTAGCTTTTATGATTTCAGTGGATTTACAATTTTGACATTTGCAGACCTTTGCGAACGCCACGGAACGTAAATGGCAAAATCAATCCTCTAGGACCGATCCTCATTCGGCCCAGGCGGAGCTGCAATAGCGGTCCCCCGCGCTTCCCGCGCTCACGTACTGAAATCCGCTGCGTTTCGGGTCACGGCGAACCAGTATTTTGCCCGGCGGTTTCTGCGCATCCAGCGACACCCGAACGGAAGGTCGATTGGTCTTGGTGCGGCGCGGGTGTATCATCATCAGCCCTGCCCGATCAGCCCTGCCCGATCAGCCGTTCCCGATCAGCTTTGCCCGAAGCGCGGCGATCCCACGCACGCAACGCCCCGCAAACTGGCCCAGGCAATTCTCAACCCGCTATGGAACTGCGCCCGCTTGCAGCCGGCGATGGGCTCAACGATCCGCCCTAATCGACCATCGCGGCCTCGATCGCGATGCGGATCGCCTCCGACGTGTGGTTAGCGCCCATCTTGGTTAGCATATTGGCGCGGTGGATTTCGACGGTGCGCGGGCTGATCGCCAGCTTTTCGCCGATCAGCCGGTTGGACATGCCATCCGCCACGCCGGCCAGCACCTCACGCTCGCGCCTGGTCAGCCGCTCGACCCGGCTGCGCGCCAGCGCCTCGCGCAATTTGGCGCTACCGAAGGTTTCTGCCTTTACCTCCGCCTCGGCCAGGACGTTCAGGATTTCCTCGCCGGCGAACGGCCATGCGATATAGTCGATCGCGCCGCCCAGTATCGCCGCCACCACCCGCCGCGTATCCGGAGCTTCCGAAAAACCGACCACCGGCAACCATTGCCCCGAACGCCCCATATGGGTCAGCAGGTCGAGGATCGCCGCGCCATCATCATGCACCAGTAGCAACCCGGCGCGCGGCCAGCGGGTGAACAATTCTGCCGCATGTTCGAACGGTTCAACATGGATGGCATCGCCCGACAGGCAGTGCGATATCGCCGCGCGGCGCCGCACATCATTGTCGACGAGGAATAGAAAATGTCCCTGGTTCAAACCGCCTTACCCCCCAATTGCTTGCGGATAATGCCTAGCAAAAATTGCCTAGGCGGCGTGCGGAGTTGCATCCGTTTCGGGCGCCGGTTCGCTCCGATATCGAAGCATGGCTGGCGGGGCTCACGCAGCCAGCGCCGCCGAAATCTCGATGAAATCGCCACGGATCGTCGCGATCGTCGCGCCGTCGAACGCCAGTACGCTGTCCAGTACCGCGTGGCGTGCGGATGTATAGACCTGGCTCAGCGCATCGCTGATCCCCCCCGGGCTGGTCACGCCCAGTTGCAGCGCGGTCAGGACCGAAACAGCGCGGGTCAGCGCCTCGCTCTTGCGGGCATTGTCGCCGCGCTCCGCCGCGATCAGCACCGCGCCTAGCGCCGCGATCAGCTGCTCATAGCACAGATGCACCAGTTCAGCGGGGCTGGCCGAGGCAACCCGGGCATCGAACGCAACGCGGGCATAAGCGGTCTGGGGGGTCGGGCGGGGATGCATCGGCTAAACCGGTCGATCTGAGTGCATCGGATCGACCGCTTTAGTTTCCTGGTTTACCGCATTTATCCGAGTCACTGCGTTTCACTCCGTTCGAAAAATGCTCTAGTGGTTCTTATGTTTTCCGACATTTGCCTCTGCCCTTGCCGAAAGGGATGCAAATGTCGGAAACGAACCACTAGTTCGTCTTGGTCGCGTTCCAGGCGGCGATCTGCTCCTGGAGGTAGGACAGCGTCGATTTGGACTCCGCGACCGAGCTGTCGGCGCTGGCGAATGAGGCGATCAGCTGGGTGCGCAGCGTGGTCTGCTGGGTGGTCAGCGCGGTCTGCTGTGCGGTCAGCCGCGTCTGGAGGGCCGTGCTGTAGGTGACCGCGCCGGCCAGCGAGCCCGGATCGCTGGCTGAATTCACCGCGAAGGACAGGGTCTCCAGATTGCCATATATTCCGTGCAGGCCATTGGTGAACATCGCGGCCACCGCCGTCGGATTTTGCGCCAACGAGGCGGACAATTTGGCCGAATCCAGGGTAAAACTGCCATTCTTGCTCACCGTCAGGCCCAGGTCGGCCAGCGTGCTGGGCGCGCCGGCGGCAGCATTGGGCATTACCACCGCGCCGGCCAGCTGCGACAGCTGGCGTGCCAGCGCCCGCGCGCCGCTGTTATTGGAGAGGCTGCCGTTGGCGCTGGGGGTGGTATCGGTGTTCAGCGAGGTGACCAGCGTGTTGAGCGCGGCGGTGAAATTGGTCATCGCGCTGGTGATGCCGCTGGACGGGTTGCTATAGCTGATCGTGGTCGGCTGGCCGGGGTTGGTGCCGGTAAGGCTGAGTGACAGGCCGGGGGCGACCGAGGGCAGCGTGTTGCTGGCGCTGGTATGCGCTACGCCGTCCAGCTTGAAGGCGGCATCCTGTGCCGATTCTGCAAGGCGGGTGGGGTCGCCGGTCGACGGGCCCCAGGCAAAGGCGGACAGGCCGGGATCGCCGGCGGTCTCGCTGGCGCTGAGGGTGAAGGCGCTGTTCGCGCCGGTCGCGCCCTTGATCACCAGTTGGGCCGAGCCGCTGCTGGTGGCGACATAGGCGGTGATGCCGCCGCCGCTGGCATTGATGGCGCTGGCCACATCGGCCAGTGTGGCGCCGCTGGGGACGGTGATAGCGAGCGGGGTTTTGCTGGAATCGGCCGTAAACGCGCCGTTGCTGATGCTGCCCAGCGTGATGGTCAGGCTGCCCGATCCGGTGCTGCTGGCCGCGCTGGCAAAGGTCGGCGAGGTCAGCACCTGCGCGCTGGCCAGACGGCTGACCTCAAGGCTGTAGGAGGATGCCGCGCCGCTGGTGCCCGGCGGCAGGGTCGCGGTGGCGACGCCTGTATTGGCGACGCTGGGCGTGGCGGACAGGCCGCCGCCATCGACCAGCGTGCCGAACGAGCTGGCCAGCGAGCTGACCGCGCCGGCGAGGGCCGAGGCCTCGGAAATCTGCACCTGCACCTGCGCCAGCTGGCTGGTGATATGCGTGTTCTGATCGGCATAGGTGGCGCCGGCGATCTGGGTGGCCAGCGTGGTCATGTTGATGCCGGTGCCCAGCCCCAGCGAGGTGACCAGCGCGGCGCCTACGGTTGCCGGATCGGTCGCCGGCCTGGTCGTGGTCGCCGCTGTGCTGCTGCTGCCGGTGGAGGATATGGCGTCGGTCATGCAGCCTAGAACGGCGGCGCGCGGCGTGGCTTAAGGCGCGGGTTCGAGCCGGCCATCGGCATCGAAGCGCAGCTCAACCGGCACCTCGATCGCCGGCGCGGCCACCCCCTCGCCACGTTTCAGGGCGAACACAAAGGCGAGCACGCCCGCCACCGCGCCGTACAATTCCTCGCGGATCATCTGGCGCTCTTGCGTGGTATAATAGACCGATCGTGCCAGCCCCGGAAATTCCAGGCAAGGCAGCGCATATTCGCCGGCCAGCTCGCGGATCGCCAGCGCCTTTTCGCCGCGACCCTTGGCCACCACCACCGGGGCGGGGGCCTTGTCCGGATCCCATGACAGGGCGACGGCGAAATGGGTGGGGTTGGTGATGACGAAGCTGGCGCCCTGCACCGCGCGGACGATGCCGCTCATCGCCACCTGACGCTGACGGCGGCGCATCGCGGCCTTGGCCTCGGGCGCGCCATTGGCCTCCTTGTGCTCATCGCGCATGTCCTGCAGGCTCATGCGCAGGCGCCGCCGGCGGCGTATCCACTGGATCGGAAAGTCGATCAGCCCGAGCACCATCAACCCGGCCGCCAGCATGAACAGCAGCGAGGTCAGCGCCGCCCACGCATAGGCCAGTTGCCCGGCCAGCCCCGCGCCGCCGAGCGCGATCAACCCCTCGATCCGGCCTCTGCCCCATACCCACGCGATGCTGCCCAACAGGCCGATCTTGAGCAGGCCCTTGCCGACCTCGATCCAGCCCTGCGGCCCGAACATCCGGGCAAGGCCCGAGACCGGGTTCATCCGGCGGGCTTTGGGTAGCATATTGCCGCCAACCATCCGCCCCGGCCCGGTGATCCCCAATTGCGCGACCAGCGTCACCCCGATGATCCCGCCGCCCAGCACCAGCAGCGGCGGCAGTGCGCGCAGCGCAAGGCCGATCAGCAGCCGGCCGGGGTCGAAATCGTCGATCTCGGCACGGTTCCAGTCGAGCCCCAGCCGCAGCCCGCTCGCCAATTGATCGAACAGCCACGGCCCGCCCAGTCGCAGCGCTGCGGCACCCACCAGCATCCCCGCCGCCACCGCCAGATCGCGCGAGCGCAGCGTATCGCCGTCGCGCGCCGCGTCCTTGAGGCGCTTTTCGGTTGGGGCGAGGGTTTTTTCGCCTTCGCTCATTTTGCGATTACCTGTTCGGCCTGCGCGATAGCATCGGCCGAGAGTGCGGTCATCCGCTCCGACATCAACGGCGCCGAAGCGATCAGCGCAGCCACGCCCGCGATGATCCCGGCCGGCAGCCCCAGCGAAAACAGATTAAGCGCCGGCGCGGCGCGCGACAGAACCCCGGCCAGCACCTGCACCAGCAGCAGCACCAGCGATACCGGCAGCGCAATCACCGCCGCCGTCACGAACATCGCCGAGCCGAAGCCGGTGATCGCCGCGAACCTTTCGGCCCCAAAGCCATGCGCGGCGAACACCGCGCCGGGCGGAAACACGCTATAGCTTTTGACCACCAGTGCCAGCCACTGCAGGTGCCCGCCGAGCCCCAGAAACACCAGCGTCAGCACCACGGTGTAATACTGCCCGAGCACCGCCGAATGCGTGCCGTTTTCGGGATCGACGGTCGCCGCGATGCTCAGCCCCATGCCGCCGCCAATCACCTCGGCGGCGATGGTGGGGGCGGCGAACGCGATCTGGAGCGCGAAGCCAAGCGACAGGCCAACCACAATTTCGCCCAGTATCGCGATCACGCCGGGCAACGAGAACAGCGCCTCGGGCGGTTGCACACTGGTCCAGGTGCAGACCAGCGCCGCCACGGCACCAGCAAGGATCACCCGCACCTGCGGCGGCACGCTGGCCCCGCCGAACAGCGGCGCGGCAGTCAGCGCGGCGCCGATCCGTGCCATCACGAACAGCCAGCGCCAGAACTCGGCCTCGACCGCGCCGAACCCGAAATGGAGCGCAATCATGGTCTTGCGGGGCTCCGCATCAGCCGGCACCCTGTCCGATGCGCGCGATCGCGGTAAAGATGTCGCGCATGAAATCGCTGATCAGCCCCATCATCGCCGCGCCGAACAGCACCAGCACCAGCGCCGCCACCGCCAGCTTGGGCACGAAGGTCAGCGTCTGCTCATTGACCGAGGTCGCCGCCTGCAACACGCCGACCACCAGCCCGACACCAAGGCAAGCCAGCACCACCGGCGCGCCCGCCAGCGCGGTGACCCACAACATGCGGTCGGCAAGGCCGAGGAAGGTTGCGGTGTCGTCCATCTAGGTTTCCTTTCTGACCGCGTCGCGGCGGCGCGAGTTTGTTTGACGAAAAGCGCGGAAGGGCGCTTTTCGTGGTGAGCCTGTGCCATCCCTCGCCCC